>JAHHQS010000001.1 GCA_020026285.1 Parabacteroides sp.
ATTCCATTTACATTCCAAGAGATAAATTTCATGTTTTATTTATTTTGTTATTTATTACTTTTTATCGAAAATACTTTCTGCTATTGGAGTTGAAGCTTTATGCTTATTGGCCATTTCTGTAAGTTCGATTACTATTTCTGGATACTTGTCGGCTAGATTATAATGTTCACCTGGATCTGATCCAATTTCAAACAGAACCGGTTTCTCTAACACACGCATGTGATCGCGACCATAAGCTGATTTATCCATGAAATGTAATTTATATTTACCTTTCCTAACGGCAAATAGTTTACTTCCTCTATAATAGAAGAAAGTTTCTCGTTTACTATGTGAACGATTATCTTTGATGACATTTAACAAACTCGTCCCATCAAAAATTCGATCAGAAGGAAGTTCTGTCCCTGTCAATTCACAGAATGTTGGTAAAAGATCCAATGTACTTCCCATATCAGTTATATGTCCGGGTTGAACCATTGCCCCCCCACATAATACATGGAACACGGAACCCTCCTTCAAAGTGAGAATTTTTTCCATCACGTAAAGGACCGGCTGAACCTCCATCTTGTTTATAAGGAAGCCAAGGACCGTTATCCGATGTAAATATAACTAATGTATTTTTATCTATTCCATTTTTCTTCAAACAATCAAGAATAGAACCGACACTCCAGTCTATTTCTTCAATAACATCGCCATATTTCCCTCTTTCTGATTTATTTTGAAATTCTGATGAAGCATAAACAGGGACATGTGGCATAGGATGTGCCAGATATAAAAAAGAAAGGTTTGTCTTTATGTCTGGTTATATATCGAATAGATGCTTTAGTAACTTTTTGAGTTAAAGTGTATTGTTCTGGCTCTTTGTCGATAATCTTTTCCTGCTCGTAAACAATATATTCATATGGGTATTTTTTATTACCCATTTTGATTTGTTCTCTTCGACTCATATCGTTCGAGAAGGGGAAACCATAAAAATAGTCGAATCCATGTTGTAAAGGAAGTGATTCTTTGTGGTGGCCAAGATGCCATTTCCCAATACAGGCTGTTTGGTATCCATTTTTTCTTAAAATATCAGCGATGGTTAGTTCTGTTGAAGGAAGTCCTTCCGGAGAATTTGGAAATAAAACACCGCGGTGATCCCCATACATCCCTGTTCGAATACCCATACGGCCGGTTAACAACCCCGCACGACTTGGAGAAGATACGGGTGAAGCAACGTAAAAACAGCTCCATTTCTGTCCTTGTATGGCCATTCTGTCCAGATTAGGTGTTTTTATAGTTGGATTTCCGAAACACGACAAGTCACCATATCCCATATCGTCGCAGTTTATAATAATAATATTAGGCTTTTTATTCTCTTGAGCGTGAGCAGTTATAGTTAAAAAGCAAACTGCTGGAAGTAACCATTTATTCATATGTCTTAATTTAAAGTTTAAAATAAAGAAATAGTGGAATGTTTAAGAAAACAATCATGATACTCTCTAAAAAAATCTTCATGTGTATTTTACAAATATACGATTTTGTGATAAAGAAGCAGTATGATAAGAATTAAATTCGATATAGATACTTTTGTTAACTCTCTTATAGGATATTATCTCAATTTTATGTTAATATTCAGATGCTTTATAACTTATTTGTGAAAATAAGATATTTAAAAATTCTCTTTTTTATTAGAAAATCAGTACTTTTGAAAAAAGAATTAGCCTTTAATAAAGATGAACTGGACACAATTACTTTCTGGAAAACGTTTTGGGTTGGAAGAATATCATGAACGCAAGCATGAAAGAACAGATTTTCAACGTGATTATGACAGACTCATTTTTTCTTCACCTTTTAGACGGTTACAAAATAAGACACAAGTATTTCCTTTGCCAGGAAGTATTTTTGTTCATAATCGTTTAACTCACAGTTTGGAGGTCTCATGTGTTGGACGCTCTTTGGGGAATAATATTTCAAAGGTATTGATGCAGAAATATCCGGGAGAAAGCGTAGACTTCCCTGAAATTGGATCTATTGTTTCAGCAGCATGTTTAGCTCATGACATGGGAAATCCTCCATTTGGGCATTCTGGTGAAAGAGCAATTAGTGCTTATTTTCTGGAAGGTAATGGTATGAAATGGGAGCAGAAAGTTCGGGAAGAAGGAGGACGTTGGGAGGATTTTCTTCATTTTGAGGGAAATGCCAATGCAATCCGTTTGTTAACGCACCAGTTTATTGGCCGAAGAAAAGGAGGCTTTGCTTTGACATATAGTACATTAGCATCTATCATTAAATATCCATATGCTTCAACAGAAGCAGGGAAAAAAGGCAAGTTCGGCTTTTTTCAGTCGGAAGAGGAATCTTATTTATCAATAGCAAAAGAGTTGGGAATAATACGGAATCCTTCAGATCCGAAAAAATTTGTTCGTTATCCGCTCGTTTATCTGGTTGAGGCTGCAGATGATATCTGTTATCAGATTATGGATATTGAGGATGCTTGTAAACTTCATATTCTAACAGTCAATGAGGCAATAGAACTTTTACTTAATTTCTTTGAGAAAGATAAGCTTGATCATATTACCCGTGTCATGAAACTGGTAAACGATACCAATGAACAGATTGCATATTTGCGCTCATGTATTATAGGTTTGTTGGTCGATGAATGCTCTCGTGTTTTCTTGGAGAGAGAAGAAGATTTGTTGGAAGGAACATTTACGAAATCATTAATAGATCACATTAGTGATAAAGCTCGTGAAGCTTATCGGATATGTTCTGATACGGCCGTTAAGAAGATTTACAGTTCGAAGGAAGTATTAGATGTTGAATTGGCCGGTTATCATATATTCAGTCATTTGATTGATAGTTTTACTGAAGCAGTAATGAATCCGAATCATGCATATAGCGAACTTCTTTTACAACGTATGCCCGAGCAATATGATATTAAAGCATCAGGAACGTATGGAAAGATTCAATGTGTGCTTGATTATATATCAGGAATGACCGATGTTTACGCTTTAGATTTATATCGGAAAATAACAGGGATGAGTCTTCCTGCTATTTAGAATGATATGAAAGGAGGATATTTACTTTGTTTTTTGATAATCAGAACAAAAAGAGAAATATAATTGTTACTAATATGAAGATGAATAATACCTAAACGAAATAAACGTTTGCATGAATATTAATGATAAAAAAATCAAAATGAGATAAAACAAAGTATTATTAACATTTTAAGGGCTTAATTTTTACTTTTTTTGTATGATTATTTATCTAAAAGACGCGTTATTTGTCGTTAAGTATTAGAAAGGAAAATTAAAGATGAAGAAATCAACAATTTGGTTGCTTGCAGTAGTGATGGCGTTTGCTTTTGCAGGATTATTATATTTGCAAATTAACTATGTTGATATCATTCTGAAGACTCGAAGTGAGCAATTCGATGAAATAGTAAAACAATGTCTGCATCGAGTGTCTAAGAATTTAGAGTTAGATGAAACTCGTCAATATTTGGAAGACGATATTAATCGCGACCAGAATAGTTTCTTATATCAGAATGTCATTATCACAGATTCTGATGGAGATGTTCAGCAAATAGAACTACAGAGTTTTAGTAGTCAGAAGTTTCAGCCGAGTTCTTCTCTCAGCAATCAGCAGACGAATTCTATAGTTAATACTTCCAGGGATTTGCAGAAGACTTTAAAACAGCGTTATCAGTATCAAGGGGGATTAATTGATGAGGTCATTTACAATATATTGTATACAGCTAATTTGAAACCGATACAGGAAAGAGTCAATTTCAAAAAGCTGAACAGCTATCTTAAGAATGAATTTATAAATAGCGGATTAAACCTTCCATTTGTGTTTTCTGTCATTAATAAAGATGGTAATGAAGTTTACAAGAGTGGAAAGGTGGAAGGAGAACCTTTAGCTTCGGATATTATTACACAGGTATTGTTCCCGAACGATCCTCCTTCCAAGCAAAATTATTTGAAAGTTTATTTCCCGACAAAAGGAGATTATATATCTAATGCGATTACTTTTATTGTTCCGTCAGTTATATTTTCTCTGATATTGTTAATAACTTTCATCTTTACAATATTTATTGTGTTCCGTCAAAAGCGTTTGTCGGAAATGAAGAACGACTTTATCAACAATATGACGCACGAGTTAAAAACTCCGGTTTCAACTATTTCTTTGGCTGCCCAGATGTTGAAAGATTCGGATATAACAAAGAGTCCTGAAGTCTTTAAACATATATCTGGTGTGATAAATGATGAAACCAAGCGATTGGGTTTTCTTGTTGAGAAAGTATTGCAGATGTCTTTGTTTGAACGTCAGAAGGCTACGTTGAAACTAAAAGAAGTTGATGCGAATGATTTGGTAATATCAGTGGCTAATACATTTGCTCTTAAAGTGGAGAAATATGGGGGAACACTTGATATAGATCTGGATGCATTAGATTCTACTATTTATGTAGATGAGATGCATATTACTAATGTATTATTCAATTTGATGGATAATGCAGTGAAATACCGGAGAACTGATACACCATTGACATTGCTTGTCAGAACAAAGAATGACGGTGGTAAATTATTAATCTCGGTTGAAGATAATGGTATTGGTATAAAGAAGGAATACCTGAAAAAAGTATTTGACCGTTTCTTCCGAGTACCAACGGGAAATAAACATGATGTTAAAGGCTTTGGGCTTGGTTTGGCTTATGTGCGAAAAATTATTGAGGATCATCAGGGTTCAATCCGGGCAGAACAGGGCGCAAACAATGTTGGAACGAAATTTATTATTACATTACCTCTTATAAAAAGTTAGTTATGGACGAAAAAATGAAAATCTTCTTTTGTGAAGACGATGAAAATCTAGGAATGCTTCTAAGAGAGTATTTGCAGGCAAAAGGTTACATCACTGATCTTTTCTGTGATGGAGAAGAAGGATATAAAGGTTTTATTAAAGCTAAATATGACCTTTGTGTTTTGGATGTTATGATGCCTAAGAAAGATGGATTTACTTTAGCTCAGGAAATCCGTTCAATCAATCCTGATATTCCTATCATTTTCCTTACTGCCAAAACGCTGAAGGAGGATATTTTGGAAGGTTTCAAAATCGGAGCAGACGATTATTTGACTAAACCTTTCAGCATGGAAGAATTATTGTTGCGTATCGAGGCTATCTTACGCCGTGTTAAAGGTAAGAAAGTAAAAGATATTCCTTACTTCAAGTTGGGAGGATTCTTGTTCGATACTCAGAAACAAACTTTGACTATTCGCGATAAAGTTATTAAACTGACTACTAAAGAATGCGAATTGTTAAGTTTATTATGTACTCATGCAAATGAAATCCTTGAACGTAATTACGCATTGAAAACAATTTGGGTTGACGACAATTACTTTAACGCTCGTAGTATGGATGTTTACATCACCAAACTTCGTAAGTTATTGAAGGATGATCCAAGTATCGAAATCATCAACATTCATGGTAAAGGTTATAAACTGATTACTCCGAATGTAGATGAATCATCTCGAGAAGAAAATGCTCAAGTATTATAAATTAAAAAAGCCTTGGATATTTATTTATCCAAGGCTTTCTTTTTCTTTTATCAGATCCTTATTCCCAATAATAAATACGTTTTACTCTAGGGGATACGGATGTAAGGATTTCGTAAGGAATTGTCTTTAATTTGTCTGATAATTCAGAAACAGGAAGTTCTTCTCCGAATACAATTACTGAATCTCCTTCTTGTGCATCGATATCTGTAACATCGATCATGCAAGTATCCATACAGATATTTCCAATAATCGGACATCGGTGTCCTCTGATTACAACTTCTCCGTGTCCGTTACTGAAATGACGGTCCAAACCATCAGCATAACCAATTGGAATAATTGCTATCCGTGAATCTCTTTCCACATAACTCCTTCTGCTATAGCCGATAGAATCTCCTGATTTTACGTTTTGTATCTGGAGAATCGTAGTTTTTAATTTACTTATGGTTTGTAAACCGCTTATGCCTGAGGCACTGACTCCATATAATCCGATACCCAAACGTACCATATCTAATTGCCAGTCGGGGAATCTTTCGATTCCTGCTGTATTTAATATATGTTTAATGACTGGATGTTCCAATTCCTTTTCGAGAGTTGTCGCTGCTGAATAGAACTTCTCGAATTGTTGTTGAGTGAAATCATTAAATACATACGAATCACTTCCTGCAAAATGAGAAAATACCGAACGGACTTTTATTCCGCTTTGTTCTTTTAAGCGTTCAATCAGTTGTGGAACTTCTTCCGGCTGGAATCCCAGGCGATGCATACCCGTATCAATTTTGATATGAATAGGATAGCCTATGATTCCTCGGCGATCCGTCTCTTTTATCATTGCATCAAGCAATCGGAAGCTATATACTTCCGGTTCAAGATTGTTTTCGAATAAAATATTGAAACTGCTGAATTCCGGATTCATTACAATGATAGGAATGGAAATACCTTTTTCTCTTAAGTCGGCACCTTCATCAGCAACGGCTACAGCCAGGTAGTCGCAACGATGTTCCTGTAATGTCTTTGCCAGTTCGTAAGAGCCACTTCCGTATCCAAAAGCTTTAACCATACAAACCATTTTGGTTCCCGGCTTTAACTTCGAGCGATATAGATTGAAGTTATGTACAATGGCTGAAAGATTTACTTCCAGAATAGTTTCGTGTACTTTCTTTTCGAGCAACTCTGAAATCTTTTCAAAATGGAAACGTCGTGAGCCTTTTATAAGAATAACTTCATTTTGGAAATTTCTTATTTCTTGAGAAGCAATGAACTCTTCAGTCGTCTGGTAGAATGATTTTTCTATATTTTCATCAAATACCGTTTCAAAATCCTTTAAATCCCTGCCTATGCCGATTAAACGATTTACTTTCTTCCTTTTAACCAGATCTGCTACTTTTTTGTACAATGATTTCGGAAGAGTTCCCGATTGTAGAATATCTGAAAGAATTAAAGTCGCTTTCAAATTTTTTGCAGCCTTTCTTGTTTGCAGAAAATCCAAAGCTATATCCAGTGAATTTATATCCGAATTATATGTATCGTTTATGATTAGACAGTTGTTGATTCCTTCCTTTACATCAAGGCGCATTTCCACCGGTTCCAAATGAGCAAACTTTTCTATATCGTTTACACTTGTCGGCTTTAAATACAGCATAATAGCTAAACAATGGATGACATTCTCAATGGAAGCATCGTCAACGAAAGGTATTTTATAAACCTGGTCGAAACCAAGTAAGGTACAACGGATAATTGTTTCGTTTTCTTTCTTTTCGATAGATTCAATATAAAGAGGAGCATCGGTATCTGTTCGGCTCCATACAATCGCTTTATGAGAAAGACATGCCGCTTCGATAGCATTTGATATCAAAGGATTATCGCCGTCATAGACAATAGCCTCACAATCTTTGAACAATGTCAGTTTTTCCTGACACTTCTGATTGACAGAAATGAAATTTTCCTGATGAGCTTCGCCGATACAAGTCAGAACGCCTACGGTAGGAGCTATAATCTTACAAAGATTTTCCATTTCGTCCGGTTGTGAAATACCAGCTTCAAAAATACCTAATGTATTCTTTTCATTCATTTCCCAAACAGATAAAGGAACACCTATTTGAGAATTATAACTTCTAGGAGAACGGACAATATTAAATTCGTTATTTAATAATTGATATAGAAATTCTTTCACCACTGTTTTTCCATTGCTACCTGTAATACCTATTACGGGAATGTCAAAACGTTTACGGTGATAAGCAACTAATTTTTGCATTGATTTCAGAACATCTTTTACCAACAGGAAGTTGGCATCAGTCATCGTATCATATTCCGGCAGCATTTTGCTTACTACGAAATTACGAACACGAAGTTCATACAGTTCCTTGATATATTTATGTCCGTCATTTGTTTTTGTTGTCAAAGCAAAAAACAAACTCTCTTCTGGTAAAGATAATCTTCGGCTATCTATTAATAAAATGCTTATAGTATAATCTTTTAACGTCTTAATTTTAGCCCCGATAATCTTGGCTATATCTTTTATGGCGTATTCCATATTGTTATTTTATTTTTGACTTTAAAATATTCCGCTCTTTTGAATAATCAAAGAAAATGATTTTCTCGTTAAGTTGGTCAATCTTTAACAAAGTTTGCATAATAAATTGCCGATAAGCCTCGCTATCTGGATTAAAAGGTCTGTGTTCAACAGCTTTTTTAATATCCATACAAGTTTTCATAATCAGTTTGCTTTCTTCTGTAATTTCTTGCTCTACAAACTTTTGCCAAATATAATCAATTGCTTGTGCTGATGGATGTAACATATCATCGGCATAAAAACGATAATCTCGCAGTTCGTCCATCATGATTTCATACGATGGAAAATAAGCAGTCATATCAGGAAATAATTGATTTAATTTGTCAATGGCCAACAATAAAACAGATTTACTTAATTGATTTCCATGTGCTCCATCTTTCCAATGTCGGATAGGGCTTACTGTAAATAGAATTTTAATATTGGGGTTGATCTTCTTTATTTTTTCAATCACTTCTTTCCATGTCGAAACGATAGAAGCAACGTCTAAACGTTCGCGATTGAAAATTCGTTCCGGTTGTTTATGGCAGTTGGCTACAATATTATCTGTCTCTTTCAATTTGTATACCCAGGACGTTCCGAATGTAATGATCAAACGTTCGCATTGATGGAAGAAATCAGCCGAAAGTTGCAGTCTGTTATTAATCTGTTTCAAACACAATTCAGACGATGTGGCTGAAAATCGGCTGTGATGCAGATAACTATGGTATAGACCTCCGGAATAGAAAAGATCTTTTTCATGAAAGGGCACTGGATCCATCAGTCTGTTTAAGGCTGATGCGATAGAGGCCGGATTATATAAGGTCCCAAAAGGATTAATATCCGTACGAAATTTTAAATCTTCCATACGAATCCCCATATTTTCAACAAAACATGAACCTAAAAGCATTATCCGATCTTCATAGGAAAATTGAAATATAGGCTTGGAATAGGTCAAGTGTGTATAAAATTCCATGACTAAGTAATTTTCTTTTCAAAGATACATTTTTTCAATGGGTTAAACGATAAATTAGAAAGATATTTGTATGATAGTTACTTAAAACTTACTACTTTTGTAATACGATATCGGCTGGCATATGAAATTGATTTATTCCTTTATTTTTTTGTTGACTCTGACTTTACCATTGCAGGTTAAAGCAATGGATAAAAATTCATATGTCTATGCTTTGTTACATGATAATCAATCATCTGTTGAGATTACTGCCTATAAAAATTATATCAGGGTAAAAAATGCTCCGGTAGGAAAATTATTGGAGTTGTATAGCGTGGTAGGTATTAAGGTTGCGGAGATAAAAATAACATCTTCCGATGGGGAATATTCTGTGAATATTCCTAAAGGATATTATATCATTCGAATTGAAGATATAGTTCGCAAAGTTGTTATACGATAAATATTAAAAAGTATACTGTCTGATCTTTTTTTGTTTCATTTTGTTCGTTTTTATGCGTTTTAGATAATGGCTGTTTCTTTTTATTTTTCCTTTTTAGCCGTTTTTAGAGATATTTTTTGAATGGAATCTGATTAGAAAAATTACATCTGAAGTTTTTTCTAGAAAAGAATGTAATCTTTTTTAATTTCATTGTAGTGAATTCCTAAAAAACTTTGAGAAAATTCAGAAAATGTCAAAGCTTTTCAGCCATTTCTCCTATAAAATCATATTAAAAAGAGAATTTATAGAACGGAAACGACTTTTTTAGGAGAGAATACCCTTGAAATATTGATTTTTAATGGCTTTTCTTCCGTCTTTTGTTCTTTATTCACTGAAAAAAAGCTCATTTTCTTATTGCCTTTCTGTCATTAAAAATACCGGTGCTCCTACCGGTTATCCTAAATCATCACAAGCTTTCGGTTTGTAACTTTTCAAGATGATTTCAGATTCGGGAAACTACTATCTTCTGGTCAAAACTAAACTCTCTGTAGCTCGTTTAAAAATGATCGTTCCTTCAGCAACACTCAGGGAAGTGAAGGAACTTGACTTTGATTTGACATTTTGTCAAAAATAAAGACTCTGAATTCTGCAGGAACAGGTGTTTTATAAAGAGGTTTTTTAAGTATTTATTGACATTGAAAAATGAATCTATATTGTGTAGTATAAGCTTTATTCTGTATTTTTGTAGAAAAATATAGAAGATATGAATGTTTGTAAGGAGGGACATCTATTGAACCGGATTGACAGCCCGGCTGATTTGCATAAACTTTCCGAGGATCAGTTGCCGGAAGTTTGCGCAGATTTGCGTCAATATATCATTGATGTTTTGTCAGAGAACCCTGGACATCTAGGTGCCAGTCTTGGTACGGTTGAGCTGACAGTTGCCTTGCACTATGTATTCAATGCACCATATGACCGGATTGTTTGGGATGTGGGGCATCAGGCTTATAGCCATAAGATTCTAACGGGTCGTAAAGAAGCTTTTCATACGTTGCGAAAGTTGGGTGGAATCAGTGGTTTCCCTAATCCGGATGAAAGTGAATATGATGCTTTTATTGCGGGACATGCATCTAATTCTATTTCGGCAGCGATGGGTATGTCTGTCGCTTCAGCATTGAAACATGAGAATAGACATGTTATTGCCGTTATTGGAGATGGAGCAATGACGGGAGGCCTGGCTTTCGAAGGTTTGAACAATGCTTCTGCTAATCCGAATAATCTGCTGATTATTCTGAACGATAATAACATGGCAATCGACCATAGCGTAGGTGGGTTGAGCCAGTATCTGGTTGATATAACAACAAGTCAGACATATAACAAGATGCGTTATGATGTCTATAAAGGCTTGAAAAAAATAAATCTGATTAACAACGGACGGAGAGAGAATATCCTTCGTTTCAATAATAGCCTGAAAGCTTTATTAACTCAGCAGCATAATTTGTTTGAAGGTTTCAGTATCCGCTATTTTGGCCCTGTAGATGGTCATGATGTGGGTTATTTGGTGAAACTGCTGAATGATATAAAAGATCTGGAAGGACCGAAATTATTACACATCAAGACAAAGAAAGGTAAAGGTTTTGCTCCTGCCGAGGAGTCTGCTACAGAATGGCATGCTCCGGGAAGATTTAATAAAGAAACAGGAGAAAGAATCATTGTTCATCACCTGAATGAGCCACAGTGTTATCAGGATGTATTTGGTCATACTTTGGTTGAACTTGCAGAGAAAGACGAACGTATTGTTGGGGTGACACCTGCCATGCCAACGGGCTGCTCAATGACTTATATGATGAAAGCTTTTCCAGAACGTGCTTTTGATGTGGGTATTGCCGAAGGTCATGCCGTTACGTTTTCGGCAGGTCTGGCGAAAGAGGGTATGATGCCTTTCTGTAACGTATATTCTTCATTTATGCAACGAGCTTATGACATGGTTATTCATGATGTGGCTTTGCAGAAATTGAATATGGTGATTTGTCTGGATCGTGCCGGTCTGGTGGGTGAAGACGGAGCTACTCATCATGGAGTTTTTGACCTGGCATATTTACGGCCGATACCGAATCTGATTATTTCGTCACCTTTAAATGAATGGGATTTGAGAAATCTGATGTATACAGGTTGTAAATCTCAGAAAGGACCATTTGTGATTCGTTATCCGCGTGGAAAAGGAGAAAAGAGTGACTGGAAAAATGAAATGAAAATGCTTCCGATAGGAAAAGGTAGAAAATTACATGAAGGAAAGGATCTGGCTGTTCTGTCAATCGGTCCGATTGGAAATGAGGCAATCAAAGCAATCGAAGAGGTTGAAAAGGAAGGATTGTCGATTGCCCATTATGATATGATTTATCTTAAACCTATTGATGAAGAGCTCCTTCATGAAGTAGGAAAACGGTTTAAATATATTATAACGATTGAAAATGGAACAAAGATGGGAGGCTTAGGTAGCGCAGTCCTTGAATTTATGTCTGATAATGGATATACACCTCAAGTAAAGCGAATAGGTGTTCCTGATAAGTTTATTGAGCATGGTTCTGTTTCGGAACTATATAAGTTATGCGGTTTGGATGCCAAAAGTATTGCCTGTGAAATCAGACAAATATTGAAGAGCTCTAACGCTTGATAAATTGACCCTTAAAACATACAAGAGAAAAAATGAAAATAGTCATAGCCGGAGCCGGAGAGGTTGGAACGCATTTGGCAAAATTATTATCCCAGGAGAATCAGGATATTGTTCTGATGGATCAGAGCGAGGAACGACTTAGTTCGATGAATTCGACAATGGAAGTTCTTCCAGTTGTTGGAAATCCTACATCTCTTAAAGATCTTGAAGAAGTAGGAATACGAAATACAGACTTGTTTGTAAGTGTTACCCCAGAGGAAACCACGAATATTGCAGCTTGTATATTGGCTCATAATTTGGGCGCTCACAAAACATTTGCGCGTATCAATAATTATGAATATTTGCAGCCTAAAAACAAAGAATTATTTGAAAAATTGGGAATCAACTCCATGATTTATCCGGAGATGTTGGCTGCTCATGAAATTGTAACTTCGGTAAAACGTCCATGGGCTCGTCAGTATTGGGAATTGTTTGGAGGTGCATTGATCCTTATTGGGGTAAAAGTGCGTGAGAATGCTCAGATTGTTAATAAGTTGTTGTCTGAACTTCTTATGGAACAGAAGTTCTACCATATAGTAGCTATCAAACGTCAGAACGAAACAATTATTCCTCGTGGTACTGACCGTATTATGCCGGGAGATTTATTGTTCTTTACAACAACTCACGATTATATAGAGGATGTTCGTCTGCTTACTGGAAAAAGTAATCCGGAAGTAAAGAAAGTGTTTATCATGGGAGGTAGTAGAATTGCTTTACGTGCCTGTCAGTATCTTCCAAGTCATATACGTATTAAGGTTCTCGAAACAGATAAGGAAAAGAGTTACCGAATCGCTGAAGCTGTTCCAAGTAATGTTTTAATTATTAATGGGGATGGCCGTGATATGGATTTGTTAATCAATGAGGGAATCAAAGATGCTCAGGCATTTATTGCTCTTACTGAAAATTCAAGTACCAATATTCTTGCTTGTCTGGCTGCTAAACGGTACGGGGTGTCTCGAACAGTGGCTAAAATTGAGAATATCGATTATATTCCTTTGGCCGAAAGTATGGATATTGGTTCTGTGATTAACAAGAAGCTGATTGCTGCCAGCCATATTTATCAATTCTTATTGGATGCAGATGTTTCTAATGTGAAGTGTCTGACATTTGCCAATGCGGATGTGGCGGAATTGGTGGCTCGTCCGGAGTCAAAAATCACTAAAAAAGTGGTTAGAGAAATACATTTGCCTCGTGACATCACATTGGGAGGATTGATTCGAAATGGTAAGCCGATGATGATTGATGGTGAAACTCAGATAATGCCTTATGATCATGTTGTTGTGTTTTGTCTGGATACGGCAATGCGTAAGTTGGAAGATTATTTTAATTGATTGAAAGGGCGGATTTGTATGTTGAATATACGTTTTATATTTAAGATGCTCGGATTAATGTTTATCCTTGAAACTATATTCATGTTGTTAGCATTAGCCGTGGCATTCTTTTATCAAGGTGACGATGTACAGCCTCTTGCACTTTCAAGTGCAATTTTATTTGGAAGCGGACTTATTTTTTACTTGATTGGCTTCAGAGCAAATGAACAGGCGGCTGGACGGCGTGAAAGTATGCTGATTGTAACATTGACATGGATGTTATTGTCGTTTTTCGGAATGCTTCCATTCTATCTTGGCGGATATGTTGATAGTATTGCAGATGCTTATTTTGAAACCATGTCAGGTTTTACTACAACTGGAGCAACAATTCTTACAGATATAGAAGCGTTACCGAAAGGTATCCTTTTCTGGCGAAGTCTTACCCAATGGCAGGGCGGAATGGGAATGGTTGTCTTTACTGTTGCATTAATGCCTATCTTCGGAGTAGGAGCAAGTCAGATGTTTGATGCCGAAACCCCAGGGATTACTCACGAACGTTTTCGGCCAAGAGTTACTCAGGTTGCCAAACGTTTATGGGGTGTCTATCTGTTTCTTACATTGTTAGTCGCTTTCTTGCTGTGGCTTGGCCCGATGAGTCTTTATGATGCGATCAATCATAGTATGACCTGTATGTCTACAGGCGGTTATTCTACTAAAAATGCAAGTATAGCTCACTGGAATTCACCTTATGTAGAGTATGTTCTAGCTACATTTATGTGTATTGGTTCCATGAATATGACCTTGCTTTATTTCTTCTTTAATGGAAAGTTCAGTAAATTATTAAAAGATGAGGAAGTGCGCTGGTTTGTATCGATAGTCATTTTGTCTATCGGTATTGTCTTCTGCTGGGTTTATTTCAAAGGATTTATTTCAGATCCCGAGGAAGCATTCAGACAAGCCTTTTTCCAGGTGAGTACATTGATTTCAACATGTGGATATGCAACGGTCGATTTCATTCCATGGGGACCATTTTTCTGGATGATTGCTATAAGTTTGATGTTTGTTTGTGGTTGTGCCGGTTCAACATGTGGCGGTTTTAAGACCGGACGTGTAGTTATTCTGGCCAAGAATGTGATAAATACATTTAAGAAGCAGACCCATCCGAATGCAGTTGTTCCGGTTTGTTTTAATAATCGTGTCGTTTCAGGTGAAGTTGTACATCGTGTGACGGCTTTTGCCTTTATTTATATCTCGTTAATAATCGGAACGACATTCTTCCTGGTATTTGATGGCGCAGGCTTTGTAGAAGCAATAGGAACATCTACATCAGCCGTGGCAAATGTCGGTCCCGGTTTGGGAATTTATGGACCGGTAGGAAATTATTCCACCTACTCGGATCTTAGTAAATGGGTATTGTCATTTGTGATGATGACAGGTCGTTTGGAAATATTTACTGTTCTGACAGTTCTTTTACCGGGATTCTGGAAACAGTAAGAATATCTGAAAAAGATCAGATAGTTAAAACTCTGATTTTTTTGAATTAAAATATACGTTTTAAAAGAATTTTACGTTATACTAAATGCGTGGATTTTGTACGCCCTAAGACTTCGTTGAGTATATTAGAATCTGTTATGAAATAGATTATTAGGATATTTGATATGAAGATTTTTTAATGAGGAAAAAAGAATGATTGACTATATAAAAGGTGAAATTACCGAATTGGCTCCAGCCCGGATGGTAATGGAATGTTATGGAATAGGCTATGAAATAAACATTTCATTGACAACTTATACTGCCTATCAAGGTAAAAAAGAGGGAAAAATTTTCATTTTTGAGGTGATTCGTGAGGATGCTCATCTGCTTTATGGTTTTGCAACAATTGCAGAACGTGAACTATTTACTATGTTGACATCTGTTTCAGGTGTTGGTCCAAATACTGCAAGAATGATTTTGTCGTCTTTCCAGCCTGCAGAGTTAGTGCAGGTGATAGCGTCGAAAGATGAGAAGGCATTAAGTACGGTGAAAGGAATTGGTTTGAAAACTGCTCAGCGAATATTGGTTGATCTGAAAAATAAAGTCAAAACAATGGAAACCTTGGCTCCTTCAAGTCAATCTGTTCTTCCTGTATCGAATTCGGAAGTGGCTGAAGAAGCTCTTGCCGCGTTAGTTATGTTAGGTTTTCAAAAAGGAGCATCCCAGAAAGTGGTTGCTTCTATTCTAAAAAACAGTCCGGCTTTACCTGTAGAACAGGTTATTAAGGCGGCTCTTAAGATGCTTTAATGAGAAAAAATACAAAATATATATTATTAGTCTGCTTTTTTATTCTGATAAGTAGTCTGTGGGCTTTGAATGCGGATTTTATGGAGGCTTCAAGATTTCTTCCCGAATTTGAAGTCGTTGCTCCTGTCAATCAGGATCGGGATACTATCCGTTCCAGATATCCTGTCTCAAAAATAACTGCTGAAGAATATAAGGATTTATTGAAAAAGTCGCCTGCAGACTTGAAAGATCCGGAGAATATCAAAACTACAATTGAATATGATATTCGTACGGGTACATATATTGTGCGTACCAGGTTGGGGGATATGGAGTTAGGTACGCCTATGACCTTGACTCCTGAAGAATATCAGGATTATAGTCTGCAACAATCTCTACATTCATATTTCAAGGCTAAAAATGCTGAGGAATTTAAAAAAGATGCAAATAAAAAATTCAACATCACTGATATGCAGTTCGATTTGGGTCCTGCCGAACGTATCTTTGGTAAAGGTGGAGTTCGTGTTAAGACACAGGGAACTGCCCAATTGACGATAGGACTTAAAAGTAACAAAACAGATAATCCTTCTCTTCCTGTACGTGCGCGTAAACGTACTACCTTCGATTTTGATGAGAATGTTCAATTAAATGTAAAAGCATCGGTTGGTTCTAAAGTAAACTTCGGTATGAATTATAATACCGAAACATCTTTTGATTTTGACTCCAAGCAGTTGAAGTTAGGTTATACAGGTGATGAGGATGAAATCATCAAGTCTATTGAAGCTGGTAATGTGAGTATGACTACCAGTAACTCTTTAATTAACGGAGGTGCTGCATTATTTGGTATGAAGGCCGATCTGCAGTTTGGAAAGTTACGAATCAATGCTTTATTAGCTCAACAGGAATCGGAATCTAAGACAGTTAATTCTAAAGGTGGCGTTCAGACAAAGCCTTTTGAAATAACAGTTGATTCGTATGATGAGAATCGACATTTCTTCCTTTCTCAGTATTTCCGTGATCATTATGATCAGTCAATGGCTAAATTACCTCGTATCAATTCTGTAGTTTCAATTAATCGAATAGAAGTTTGGATTACCAATAAACAGGCGAATTACGATCAGTCCAGAAATATTGTGGCATTTTCTGATTTGGCGGAGAATCGACATATCAGTAATCCTCAGTTTGCGCCTCAAGGGACATCGGAACTGCCATTAAATGAGTCTAATAATTTGTATAAGACAATTATAAACAGTTATCCGGATGCTCGTGTAATCAGTAAAGTGACTCAGGCTTTTACTGGTTTTATAGAAGGTGGACGTGACTATGAAAAGATTGAAAGTGCCCGCTTATTGAACGAATCAGAATATACACTTAATCGTCAGTTAGGTTATATCTCTTTAAATACAAAATTACAGCCGGATGATATCTTGGCCGTGGCTTTCGAATATACTAGTGGGGGAAAGACTTATCAGGTTGGTGAATTTTCTAGTGATAGTAAAGAAAATACAAGCAACTGTTTGTATTTGAAATTGTTGAAGGGTACAAATATGTCACCGAAGATGCCTTTCTGGGATTTAATGATGAAGAATATTTATTCTTTGGATGCATATTCTGTTCAGAAAGAAAAGTTCCGTTTGAATATTTTATATCAAAGTGATACAACTGGTACAGCCGTAAATTATTTGTCGGAAGGTAATATCAAGGATGAAATCTTGTTGCGTGTCATGAATCTTGACCGATTGAATTCCCAGAATGAAGCTCATGCTGATGGATTCTTTGATTTTATTGAAGGACTTACAATTCAGGCTGATAAAGGAAAGGTTATCTTCCCTGTAGTTGAACCTTTTGGTTCTTATTTGCGTAAAAAGATAGGAAATGATATTATCGCTGATAAATATGTTTTCCAGGAACTGTATGATTCTACATTAACCTATGCGCGTCAAATAGCTGAAAAGAATAAGTTTATTTTACAAGGTGAATATAAAGCTTCATCGGGCGCTGAAATTCAATTGGAAGCAACAAATGTGGCTAGAGGTTCGGTAAAAGTGACGGCTGGAGGTGCCGTCTTGACTGAAAATGTAGATTATTCTGTCGATTATGCTTCGGGTATTGTTACCATTTTGAATGAGAATATTATAGCTAGTGGGACTCCTGTCAGTGTAACTTTGGAGAACCGTTCTACATTCAATATGCAGCGAAAAACTATGATGGGATTAGATTTGAATTATCACTTTAATCCTAATTTTAATGTGGGGGCTACGATTATGCATATGTCTGAAATGCCTCTTACTACCAAGACTGTGATGGGAAATGAATCAGTGAAAAATACATTATGGGGTGTAAATGCCTCTTATAAAGGGGAAAGTCAGATGCTTACGAATCTGTTGGATAAATTGCCTTTGCTTACGTTGACAAAACCTAGTCAGATTGCTTTTAATGCAGAATTCGCTCATCTGATTGCTGGTCACTATGAAAATAAATATTCTGGAGGATATTCTTATCTGGATGACTTTGAGTCTACTCAGAACTCTATAGACTTGCTAAATCCTTATCCTTGGAATTTAGCTAGTACTCCGTACGATGATAATAGTGGAGCTTTATTCCCGGAAGCAGCTTTAGTGAATAATATTGATTATGGAAAAAATAGAGCTTTGATCGCTTGGTATTATGTCGATGGTATCTTTACGCGAAAGAATTCTCGTTCTTTGCCAAAACATATTACTAAAGATGATTTGTCAAATCATTATGTTCGTGCGGTTCCGACAACAGAATTGTTTCCTAATAGAGATTTAAGTATTAATGAAAACAATCAATTGTCTGTCTTGAATGTCGCTTTTTATCCAAACGAGCGTGGCCCGTATAATCTGGATGCTGAACGAGTTAATTCTGATGGAACTTTGATGGATCCTGAAAAACGTTGGGGAGGAATCATGCGAAAGATAGATCAGGTGGATTTTGAGACTGCAAATATTGAATATATCGAATTTTGGATGATGGATCCATTTATTTATAATGGTAATACAGCTAAAGGAGGAGATCTTTATTTCAATTTAGGGGATATTTCGGAAGATATATTGAAAGATGAAAAGAAATTCTTTGAGAATGGTCTTCCTGTAGATGGAAATATGTCGAAAATCGATACTACTATCTGGGGTAAAGTACCAAAACAGCAAAGTACTGTTTATGCTTTTGATAATTCGGCAGGATCAAGGAGCTTGCAGGATGTGGGTTTGAATGGTTTATCATCAGAAGAAGAAAAGAGTTTCCCTGCATATCAGAAATTCTTGGAAGTTTTAATGTCGAAACTTTCTGGTGAGACTATAGAAAAAATGACAAACGATCCTTTATCTGTCTTGAATAATCCATCAGGTGATAAGTTCCATTATTTTAGAGGTGCTGATTATGATGCACAGCAGTTGGATATCTTAAGTCGATATAAACGATATAACGGAACAGAAGGAAACTCAGAAGAGTCTGTGGAGAAATTTAATACGGCTTCAAGGACTACTCCGGATGTGGAAGATTTGAATCAGGATAATACACTGAATACAAATGAAAAATATTTTGAATATAAGATATCTCTTCGTCCGAATGATATGCAGGTTGGAAGTAACTATATTGTGAATGTCCAATCAGTAAATGCACCGTTGGCAAATGGAAAGACTGAAAATATTAATTGGTATTTGTTCAAAATTCCAGTGAAAAAATATCAGAGAAGGGTCGGTTCAATTGAAGATTTCAAGTCTATACGTTTTATGCGTATGTATATGACCGATTTTAAAGAGCCGACAATTCTTCGTTTTGGTACATTTGAATTGGTTCGAGGTGAATGGCGTGTTTATGAACGTGATTTATCAAGATCAATCACTCCGGCAGCGAAAGGTTCTTTGGAGGTCTCAGCTGTAAATATTGAAGAAAATGGTAGTCGGACTCCGGTTAATTATGTATTGCCTCCTGGTGTTACCCGTATGCGTGACCCGAGTCAGCCTCAAATTCGTAAAGAAAACGAGCAGTCTTTGTCAATGAAGATTACTAACTTGGCTTCTCAGGATGCTTTGGCTGTATATAAAAATACAAATTATGATTTGAGACAGTACAAACGTATGCAGTTGTTTACGCATGCTGAAGCGTTTATTAATGATATTACATCATTGGCTGATGGTGAACTTTCTGCTTTTATTCGTTTGGGATCAGACTATAAGAATAATTATTATGAGTATGAAGTTCCGTTGAAACTGACTCCGGCAGGAAATTATACAGACGGATCGGCAGATATAGTATGGCCTGCACAGAACTTGTTTGATATCACTTTGAAGAATCTTACAGAGTTGAAGCTGAGTCGTAATAGAGCGAAGAGACAAGGACAGTCTGGTGTTACATTCCAGTCTGTTTATTCTGAATATGATCCGGGTAATACTCGAAATAAAATCAGCATTGTTGGTAATCCAAGCTTATCAGAAGTAAAGGTTATTATGATTGGTGTACGTAATAATTCTCGAGAAGTGAAAAATGCGGAGATTTGGGTGAATGAGTTACGTCTTACTGATTTTAATGAAGAAGGTGGATGGGCTGCAAATGCTAATATGAATGTAGCATTGTCTGATTTGGGTACAGTAAATGTAGCCGGACGACTTGAAACTGCTGGCTTTGGAGCTTTGGATCAGTCTGTAAATGAAAGACGATTGGATGATTATTCTCAATATAGTGTATCTACGAATATCGAATTAGGTAAATTCTTCCCCGAAAAGGCTAAAGTTAGTTTGCCTTTCTATTATGCGTATTCAAAACAAACAACAACTCCGAAATATGATCCGTTGAATCAGGATGTCAAGATGAAAGATGCTTTGGATGCCGTCGAATCGAATGCCGAGAAAGATTCTATCAAGGATTATTCTGTGGAACGAAATATTGTTAAAAGTATTTCTTTGAATAATGTACGTGTAGATATTCGTAGTAAGAATCCGATGCCTTATGATCCGGCGAACTTTTCTTTTGGTTATACTTATAATGAGAATAGCAAGCAGAATCCGGAAACGGAATATGAACGTAATAAAGATTGGAATGGAAACTTCTCATATAATTATACTCCGTATGCGAAACCTTTCCAACCATTCAAGAAAGTGAAGAAAAACAATGGATATACTAAGTATATCAAACAACTTTCATTGAATTATCTTCCTTCGAATATTAGTTTCCAGACAACTATGATGCGTAATTATTATGAATTACAATTACGTGATCTGAATAGTGCGACTAATACAACAACCAAGAATACTATTCCTGTTTCATTCAGTCAGGAATTCTATTGGGATAGGGCATTCAGTTTACGTTGGAATATTACAAACAATCTGAATTTTGATTTTACCTCTGGAACCAATGCTCGTATTGAAGAGCCTTATGTTCAGGTAAACAAGAAATTAAATCCGGATGGTTATAAGGTTTGGAAAGATTCGGTCATGCAAAGTATCAAAGATTTGGGTACTCCTTTGAAATATGATCAGAAGTTTACTGCTACCTGGACATTACCTTTACAATATATTCCGGTATTGAACTGGGTTAATAGTTCTCTTTCTTATAATGCAACATATAATTGGGAGAGAAGTGCTGTTATTGAAAATGATGATCCGATTGGTAATGTAATCAAGAATCAAAGACAGTTTAATGCTCAGGTCGGATTAAACTTCCAAACATTGTATAATAAAAATCGCTTTTTAAAGAAAATCAGTCAGAAGTTTAATGCTAGTTCCAGAACGACAAATAATAGTAAAAAGAACAAAAAGAAAAAGAAAGATATTAAGTTAGAGAAAGATATTACTCTCAATGTGGATAGTGGAATCGTAATAACTCATAAGATGTTTACCAAAAGATTGCGAGTTACTGCACAAGGAGCTGATGGAAAACGATACATCGTTAAATATAAGCCGGTAAACTATAATCAGATAAAAATTCTGAATAAGGATACGGCTAAATTAAAATTAACAATCAGACCTTTGCCTGCAAAGAATGAACAGTTGTGGACTAAAACTCTTGAATACGGAACTCGAATAGCTATGATGCTTCGACGAGTTAATATTCAGTATACAATGAGTGATGGTATGATGTTACCAGGATTCCTTCCTGAAGTAGGAGATATCTTTGGTCAGACACGTTCTTCTATAGGTATGGCTCCTGGTCTGGGTTTTGCCTTTGGTAAGGTTGATCGAGGATATATTGATTATGCCAATGAAAGAGGCTGGTTGATCAAGAATGATTCTACCAATATAACTCCGGCGATGATTAATAATGCGCGAAATTTGACAATCAATATGAATCTGGAACCTCTTCCCGGTTTAAAGATTGACTTAAATGCAAATAGAGTAGATACTAGAAATACAGAAATTCAATTTATGTATGATGGTATGCCGGAAACTTTGGGTGGAAACTTTACAATGACGACGATTGCTAGAGGAGCTTTAAGAGGTAGCGGTAATGCAGATAATAATTATGCATCTAAGTATTTTGATAAGTTCTTGTCTAATCGTCAGATTATTGCTTCTCGTTTGGAAGCAGCCTATGCGAAGACAAATTATCCAAATACAGGATTCGTTGCAGGTAGTTCATTCGCCGGGAATCCGTATAATCCAAATAATGGTAATGTTGGAATAAATTCTGTAGACGTATTGATTCCTGCATTTCTTGCAGCATATACCGGAAAGAATCCGTCGAAGGTTGAATTGAGTGCATTCCCTTCATTAAAGAGTCTGCTTCCAAACTGGCGAATTACATATACAGGTCTTTCAAAGATTCCTGTTATTCAGAAATTCTTCAAGAATGTGACATTGAATCATCAGTATCGTGGTTCTTATAGTGTAGGATCTTTTTCTTCTTTCTTGAATTGGGTAGATGCCGGACAGGATGGTTTAGGTTATGTTCGTAGTGTATTGACGGGAAATCCAACACCTTCTTCTCCATATGAGATTTCTGCAGTAAGTATTACTGACGGATTCAGTCCATTGTTAGGAGTTGATGCAACAGCATTGAATAATATAACAGGGCGAATAGAATATCGAACAACACGAAATTTGAATTTAAATATTTCATCTTATCAGTTGGTTGAATCAAATACGAATGAATTTATTATTGGACTAGGTTATAAGTTTGTAGAGTTCAATAAAGTATTGAAGAAAAAGAAAACAATGAATTTTAGTAATGATTTGACACTACGTCTTGATTTTTCATTCCGAAAGATGCAGTCTTTGATTCGTAAGATAGAAGAACAGTTTACTCAAGCAACAAGTGGTAATATTGCCAAGACAATTCAGTTCTCGGCTGATTATGGAATAAGTAGAGCTCTTACGTTAAGAGCATTCTATGATTTACAGATTAATAAACCATTAGTTTCAAGTGCGGTTTACCCGACGTCGAATTCGAATTATGGAATTAGTCTGAGGTTCTCTTTAGCACAATAAGAAACGAATGAATTAGTCTGTTAATCAGGTCGTTTTTATAGAATATTTATATTCGAAAACAGATCGCCAATCATCAATAACTTCCTTATTTGATGGCTGGCGATTTTATTTATGTATTTATTAATCGGAATGAATATACTTTTCCAAAAAGAAAGAGTCTGATAAATCGAAGAAAAATCGTAATTTTGCAATTTGCAAGGAATGAATAAAAAAGGGAAATGAGCCGAGATGAAATAAAAACGATGTTAAAGGTGCCAGAGCCAACTTTAAGGAGGCTTCCATGGTATCTAGCCTTTGTGAAATTGTTGAGAGGTAGGGGAGAAACAGTTGTTTCATCTACTCAAATTTCAAAGGAAATAAATGTGGATTCCAGTTTGGTAGCCAAAGACTTGTCGTTTGTAAATGTTACAGGGAAGACTCGTGTTGGTTATGATATAGATGAATTGATTGATGAATTGGACGATTTCCTTGGGTTTACATCGCCTCATAAGGCTTTTTTATTTGGTGTAGGAAGTCTAGGTGCTGCTCTTTTGCAAGACTCCGGTTTGAAGCAATACGGATTGGATATTGTTGCAGGTTTTGATGTCCGTCCGGAGCTGGAAGGCGAAATAATTAATGGAATACCTGTATATCATATAAGTCAATTCCCTTCTAAGCTACAGGAATTAAAAGCAACTATTGGTGTAATTACAGTTCCTGTTGACAAGGCACAGGAAGTGGCTGATCTTATTATTTCTAAAGGAATAAAAGGCTTGTGGAATTTTACACCATTCCGTATTCGTGTCCCGGAGAACATAGTAATACAAAACACTTCCATGTATGCGCATCTGGCAGTTATGTTTAATCGATTGAATTCAATAAATCTCTGAAATGAAAATAATAGCAGTTGGAATGAATTATTCTGCTCACAATAAAGAGCTGAATCATACGTTAGAATTAACAGAGCCTACGATCTTTATGAAGTCTGATTCTTCATTATTGAAAGATGGTAAACCTTTTTTTATTCCAGATTTCTCGTCAGAGATTCATTATGAAACGGAATTAGTTGTAAAAATAGATCGTTTAGGAAAAAATATTGCTGAACGTTTTGCCCATCGATATTATAATGAAGTGACTGTCGGAATAGATTTTACAGCACGTGATTTGCAGAAACGTCTGCGTGAACAAGGATTACCTTGGGAGATTAGTAAAGCTTTTGATAACTCGGCTGTTATTGGAGATTTTGTCTCTTTGGATGAAGTGGGAGATGTTAATAATTTATCTTTCCATTTGAATAAAAATGAGCAAACCGTTCAACAGGGATGTTCTGCAGATATGTTATTTTCAGTCGACCAGATTATCGCTTATGTAAGCCGATTCTTTACTTTAAAGATTGGAGATCTAATTTATACAGGAACTCCGGCTGGAGTTGGCCCTGTTAGTATTGGTGATCATTTGGAAGGTTATTTGGGTGACCGTAAATTATTGGATTTTCACGTCCGTTGAAATAAGAAAACCATAGGCTCGTATGGTTAATAGAAACGAGTAATATGAAACGATTCTTATATATCTTATTTATAACAATTTTATCTTTTTCATTTGCCTGGGCTGATGGAAGTCGTTATGTTTCCAATTCTGTACTTTCATCTGGTAAATGGGTGAAGATTAAAGTTGAAAAGAATGGAGTCTATAAATTAACTTCTTCAGACTTGAGTAAGATGGGTTTCTCAGATCCATCTAAAGTCTCAGTGTTCGGTTATGGAGGCTGGATGCTTGAGGAGAAGTTTTCTATTCCGGGATATCTGGACGATCTCCCTGCTGTCCCTGTATGGAGAGATGGTAAATCGATTTATTTTTATGCAAGAGGTACCGTAAGATGGACTTATGAAAAAGGTAAGTTTATCCATACAAATAATCCTTATGCTACTGCGGGTTATTATTTTCTGACGGATTCGGCCGAGCCGGGAGAAATGGCAGAACAAAGTTCTGTTGATGGTGCTGTCAGACAAATAAATACATTCGATGATTATCAGGTATGGGAACAGGATGAAGTTGCGGTTAATGAATCCGGGCGTGAGTTGTTTGGCGAATCCTTTATATCAACTACTTCCAGAGATTTTAGCTTTTCTGTTCCAGGTATTACTTCTGATGATGCTTTTTTGACGATGCGTTTTATTGCTCGTACAACTTCACGTACACCGGTTACATTAAAAGCGGGAAATGCCGTGTTGAAACTTTCAATTCCGGCTCCAACATCTTATGTCGGTTATACAAAAGCAGTAGCAGCTGCCGGAACAACTACTTGGAGTGGAGAGAAAGATGAGAATGTCAAGATGAATGTTACTTATGGAAAAATGGGTGACCAGAATGCGTATTTGGATTATATCCGTTTCCAGATGAAACGCTCTTTAAAGTTATACAAAGCGGAAACTATTTTTCGTAGTGTGGATGCATTGAATAATGTTTCTCGTTTTCAGTTGGCAGATGCAACAGAATCAACAATTGTTTTTGATGTAACGGATGTCAATAATCCCAAACGTGTGGAGACTAAATTGGATGGAACAATATTGTCTTTCACTGTACCAGCTTCCAATATTCTTCATGAATATGTTGCTTTCGATAAAAACAAGCTATCAAGTAAGCCTGTTTTAGTAGGAGAAATTAATCCTCAGGATATACATGGAATGGAAACACCCAATATGGTGATCATCGTTCCTCCGGCATTTACTACTCAGGCAGAACGTCTGGCAGAAGAACATCGTAAAAGAGATGGAATGAAGGTTGCTGTCTTGAATCCGGAAGCTATATATAATGAATTCTCAAGTGGAACACCTGATGCAACAGCCTATCGCCGTATGCTGAAGATGTTTTACGATCGTGATGGCAAGACTTTGAAATATTTGTTGATGTTTGGTGACGGATGTTATGATAACAGAGGATTAACACGTGAGTGGAAGCAAAATAGTGGTTTGTTAAAGAATATGTTACTGACTTATCAGTCACAGAACTCTATTGATATTTATTCTTATACAACTGATGATTATTTTGGCTTTTTGGAAGATGAAAGCGGTTCTTCCTTGGGTTCTGATCGGTTGTGTATCGGAATCGGACGTTTGCCAATCCGTACAAATGACGAGGCTAAAGTGGCTGTTGATAAATTGATTTCTTATATGAATAATACGAATCCGGGCATTTGGAAGAATAGTATTACATTTATGGCCGACGATGGAAGTAATGCTGATTCAGATAAGCAGATTCATATGAAACAGGCAGATGCTTTGTCTGCTATTGTTGAGAAGAAATACCCGGAATTCCAGATTAATAAACTTTATTTTGATGCTTATACTAAAGAGAGAACCGGTGGTAATGCCTCTTATCCGGATGTTGTCGCAAATCTTGAGAAACAATTGAAGAGTGGCCTGATGGTCCTGAATTATACGGGACATGGAAATACAACCAGTCTGAGTGATGAGGCGGTTGTTACGCAATCTTCTATACAGCAATCTACTTATCCGAATCTTCCTTTGTGGATTACAGCCACTTGTGACTTTACTCGTTTTGATGCGTTGGCAACGTCTGCAGGGGAATCAGTATTCTTGAATGGAAAGAGTGGAGGTATTGCTTTGTTCACGACAACACGTGCTGTATTCTCTCATAGTAATGCGGAAATTAATGAAGTGATTGTAAAGCATCTGTTCTCTCGTGATGGGAATCGTCGTAATACTTTAGGTGAAATTCTGATGAATGCTAAACGGGATATGGGATATGATACAAACAAGTTGAATTTTACGCTGATAGGAGATCCAGCTTTGACGTTGACTTTCCCCGATTACAAGATAGTCGTTACTGAAATTAATGGAAAACCGGTTGACGGATCCCATGATATAACTATTAAGGCTTTGGAAAAAGTAACTATTAAAGGCGAAATACATAAGCCGGACGGAACTAAAGATAATCTGTTTAATGGTTCTTTAAAGTCTACAGTTTTTGATAGCAAGGCTACTATTACTACTTTGGATAATTTTAATGTGGGTACCAAGTTCAAGTATAAGGATTACCCAAATACATTATATATAGGTAATGATTCGGTAAAAAATGGAGATTTCACTTTTTCTTTTACTGTACCCAAAGATATAGCTTATTCAAATGATTTTGGAAAGATGAACTTCTATGCCGCTAATATGAAAGATTCTATTGAAGCGCAGGGCTCGTTCATGGATTTCCGGGTAGGTGGTACTTCTGATGTAGGAGAAGATGATAATGCCGGGCCGGAAGTTCGTTATTTCTATTTGAATGATACGACATTTACTGATGGAGGAAAAGTAAATGTAACTCCTTTGTTTGTTGCTTCTTTGTGGGATAAGAGTGGAATCAATATGACGGGTAGTAGTATCGGTCATGATATGATGTTGATTATAGATAATCTTCCAGCCAAGAGTTATAATTTAAATGATTATTATCAGCTGACGGGAAATGATGGATCAGGACAAGTTGTCTTTTCTATACCAGAACTTGCTCCAGGAAAACATACGGCTGAGTTCAAGGTTTGGGATGTTTTGAATAATTCAACCACTCAGACATTTACTTTTGAAGTGGTAAAAGATATGAAACCGGAGCTGATCGCTTTGTATGCCGCTCCGATTCCTGCCCGTGAACGAGTAACTTTCTTCTTGAAACATAATCTTCCGGAATCAAAACTCCATGTGAGGATTGAAGTTTTTGATATGGCTGGACGCTTACGTTGGGAACATGAAGAAACAGGTTCTTCAGAAGCATTTAAAGCATATCAGTTGGAATGGAATTTGATAGGCAATGGAAGCGGACGTCTGCGTCCGGGTGTGTATATTTATCGTGCAACTTTGCAGGCTGGTAAATCGAAAACAGTAACAGAAGCGAATAAAATGATTATCCTTGCACAATAAAAGCGGGAAAGTCTGGTTATATTAATGATTTGTATTATTAAGGATTATATAGAAAAAAAGATGATAAAAAATCGCAACTTGAATCTTTGGGGTCTGATAATGTTATTATTCCTGATCTCGGTCAATATCAAGGCCCAGGATAATGAAATAAAAGCCGAATTTGCCCCAATTAATACGGCAGTTCCTTCTTTATCAATAGCTCCGGATGCTCGAGGTGGAGGTATGGGTGATAATGGTGTATCAACGCTTCCCGATGTGAACTCTCAATATTGGAATCCGGCTAAATATGTATTTAATGTCAGCAAGGCTGGGGTATCTCTTTCGTATACCCCTTGGTTACGTAAGATGGTTAATGATGTGGCTTTAATCAATCTGGCTGGTTATTATAAAATCGGGAGTGACGAGCGACAGGCTATTTCTGCTTCTTTACGTTATTTCTCTTTTGGTGAAGTTACTCAGTATGATGAAAATAGTGGTGAGGCAATCATGACAATGAATCCGTATGAAATGGCATTAGATGCAAGTTACAGTCGTAAATTGTCTGAAGCTTTTTCAATGGCTGTATCATTGAGATATATTCGTTCTGATCAGGGTACCGATGTGGACGCGGAAATGGTTCCAGGAAATGCCTTTTCAGCAGATATTGCCGGCTATTTGGAAAAGTACGTAATGTTGGGTAATGCAGAGGCTCTTTGGAGTTTTGGTTTCAATATCTCTAATCTGGGAACCAAGATTTCTTATGATGGAGGAACAAAAAACCAGTTCCTTCCTGCCAAGTTATCTATTGGTACAGGTTTGCTTTATCCGATTAATGAGTATAATCAGATTGGTGCTTATGTAGATATCAGTAAATATCTGGTTCCGAGTGTACCACAGCGAACTGGAAATACAGAGGCTGACGATGAAGAATATCAGAAAAAATTGGAAGATTATAATTCCATGTCGTCATTAAGTGGTATGTTTAAGTCATTTGGTGATTCTCCATTAGGATTTAAAGGAGAATTACAGGAGATAATGGCATCTATCGGTTTGGAATATAGTTATAATCAGCAGTTCTTTGTTCGTGGTGGTTATTATTATGAGAACCAAAATATGGGTAACCGTCAGTATTTCTCTTTTGGTGCTGGTTTTCGTATGAGTGTCTTCCAGTTGGATGCAGCTTATTTGGTCAGTACAGTTCCGACCAATCCATTGGACCAGACATTGCGTTTCTCATTATCGTTTGATATGGACGGAATTAGAAATCTGTTTAAATAATTTGATTATGAAGATTCGAGTAGGTTTTGGATATGATGTTCATAAATTGGTTCCCGGACGTGAGCTTTGGCTGGGGGGAATTAAAATAGAACATACAGAAGGACTGTTAGGTCATAGTGATGCTGATGTTTTGATCCATGCAATCTGCGATGCCTTGTTGGGTGCGGCAAATATGCGGGACATAGGTTATCATTTCCCGGATACTGCAGGCGAATATAAAGACGTTGATAGTAAAATCTTATTGCGTAAAACAATGGAGTTGGTTCGTGGTGCAGGATATGAATTGGGCAATATTGATGCGACGATAGCAGCAGAGCGTCCAAAACTAAATCCGCATATTCCTGAAATGAAGCGGGTCCTGGCTTCTGTCATGGATGTGGAGGAAGAGGATATTTCAATTAAGGCAACCACAACCGAAAAACTTGGATTTACAGGCCGTCAGGAAGGAATGGCTGCTTATGCAACAGTATTAATCCAGAAATAGAATATATATTATATATAAGAGATTCGATGATGGAGCACTTTTTTATAAAGCGCTCCATTCATTTTTTACACCTATTCCTTTTATTATGAAAAAGCTTTGATCTTTTGGAAAAAAGGTCTTGAGTTTTTCTGAAAATATCTGACATTTTTGAAAAAATATCCTGCTTTTTTAGATGGTATGTCTTATGAACATTGGTTTAATTTCTATATGCAGAGTTTCATTCAAAGAATATTTGTAGATTTACGACATTAAAATATGATTTTATGAAAAATAATGACTGGAAAAGCCGTCTGGGTGTGATGTATTCCACCAATCCGGATTTTAAATATGAAACAGATGATGAGGAAGATGTGGAAACTCTTCCAAAAGAAAAACAATCTCTTCGTGTTGTTCTTGATAAGAGAAATAGAGGAGGAAAGGTCGTAACGCTAATAACCGGTTTTGTTGGAACGGATGAAGATTTGTCTGCTTTAGGTAAATTACTTAAAACAAAATGTGGTGTGGGTGGTTCTGCTAAAGACGGAGAGATTATAGTTCAAGGAGATCTTCGTCAGAAAGTGGAAGAGATTCTTCTGAAAGAAGGATATAAAAAAGTAAAAGTAATCCGATAACAAAGAACTGAATATGCTGACTATTTATCGTGCTTCTGCCGGGGCAGGAAAAACGCACCGACTGACGGGAGAATATCTTCTCCTTTTATTCAGTCAGCCGGGAGCTTATAGGAGAATTCTTGCTGTAACTTTTACGAATAAAGCTACGGACGAGATGAAAACTCGTATTGTGGAAGAATTGTTTAACTTGGCATCCGGACAGAAATCGGACTATGTGAAGTTACTTTCTTCTACTTATTCCATGTCTGAGGAGCAGGTAAGAAGTTTGGCAAAGAAAATACTGATAACCGTTCTGCATGATTTCTCTGCTTTCAATATCAGTACAATTGATCGTTTCTTTCAACAAACCATGCGTGCTTTTACCCGTGAAATAGGTTTGCAGGGTGGTTATGGTATTGAGATGGATCAGAATTTAGTTCTGACAGAGGCTGTCGATCGGTTGCTTGCAGATCTGGCACGTCCGGAAAATAAGGAATTATTAGGCTGGCTTCTTCGTTTTGCAGAAGAAAAAGTGGAAAATGGAGGAGAATGGAATCTTCGTCGAGATATAAAAGGATTAGGTCAGGAGTTGTTCAAAGAAAGTTATAAGGTTTTCAGCGATGAAGTTTCGAAAGATATCGAGGATAAAAAAGCATTGGAAGAATATAAGGAGAGTCTTTATGGTATTATCCGTTCGGTAGAGAAAGAAATCAAGGAAATCGGAGAAAAAGGTATGGCTGTAATGAACGATTATGGGTTGCAGCCTGCTGATTTTAAAGGGACAAGTCGCTCTCCAATGTTTTATTTCGTTCGCTGGGCTTCTGGAGAGATAAAAGAACCTTCCGCTACTTTCTGTAATCTTGCTGATAATATGGAAAATTATTTCGCTAAATCAACGAGTGATTCACAGAAAGCGATTATAGGTTCCGCTTACGAGAGTGGATTAAATGATTGTGTGAAAACTGCCATTGCCCGGTTTGAAAATCTTACTGATTATAATACAGCAAAGGAAATAGTCCGTTTCTATTATACTTTGGGTATTTTGTCGGATATATCTCGTCAGATTGCAACTTATCGGGAAGAAAATAATGTCTTGCTGATTGCAGATACGACTGAACTCTTGAACAAAGTGATAGCTGGCAGTAATGCGCCGTTCATTTATGAGAAGACTGGTACACAGGTGGACCATTTTATGATAGATGAGTTTCAGGATACCAGTAATATGCAATGGAATAATTTCCGCCCGCTGATAGAAGAAAGTCTGGCTCATAATCATTCAAATCTGATTGTGGGGGATGTGAAACAGAGTATCTATCGTTTCCGAAATTCGGATTGGAAATTATTAGATGAACAGGTGTCAAAAGATTTCTCTTCAAATGAATTACATGAAGAAACTTTGAAGGAGAACTGGCGAAGCTGCCGGAATATCGTTGAATTCAATAATGCATTGTTCACTGCTGCCCCTTATTTGTTACAGGAATTATACAATGAAAATTTGAGAGGTTCATCACTATCGCCTGAAGAACAGGAGGAATATTTTACTCGTATCATGGCGGCTTATCGGAAATGTTATCAGCAAGTGCCGAAACCATTCCAAAGAAAAGCTGGACATGTACTTGTCGAATTTTTGGAAGATGGGAAAGACTCATCTTGGGATGAGGAATCATTAAACCGTCTTCCGGGAGTACTTCAGCAGTTACAGTCTGATGGTTATGAATTGAAAGATATCGCAATTCTGGTCCGAAAGAAAAAGGAAGGGGCAAAGGTTGCCGGATGTTTGTTGAAGTATAAAGAGGAACATCCGAACGATGGTTTTAAATATGATATCATATCAGATGAAGCATTATATGTGAACAGTTCATCTTCTGTTCGTTTTCTTCTTTCCATGATGCATTATCTAAAGAATCCAGAAAACCGGACCTGGATGCAGATGGCCTTGTTCTCTTATCGAGTTTTAGTGGATGATTGGACAAAATCTGATTTTGATCAGGAGGAAAAGAATGAACTGAAGAGACTGGGAACTCTACCTTTGTACGAGATGGCTGAAGGATTGTACAGGATGTTTGAACCTTATATTCCCGAAACCGAACAGATTTTTGTGCTGGCCTTTTTAGATATTGTATCAGACCACGCTCAACGTGAAAACACCGATCTTGGTCGATTTCTTGCCTGGTGGGAAGAATCGGGAGTGAAGAAAACAATAGCAACTCCTGACGGACAGAATGCTATCCGTATATTAACTATTCACAAATCCAAGGGATTGGGATTTCGTGCTGTTATTCTTCCATTTGGAAACTGGGAGATTGATCATGACCCTTTAAAACCTGTTACACTCTGGGCTCATCCCAATAAAGCTCCTTTTAATAAGCTTCATCTTGTTCCGGTAAAATATGGGCAGACTTTAGGGAATACGATTTTTGCTCGAGATTATTTCAAAGAGAAATTACATGCTTTTATTGATAATCTGAATACACTATATGTCGCTTTCACCCGTGCGAAAGATGAACTGATTGTTTTTTCTCCTCGTCCGAAGAAAGTTTCAGAAAGTGGAACAATTGATAAAATAGGGAATATATCAGATCTGCTATGGTGTAGCCTTCAACAAAATATACCTGATACAGCAGAGGGAGATTCTTTGATTGCTTTAGCTGATTCTTTCGATTTGGACGGTAATTCTTTTGAATTAGGAGAATGGTGGATTCCTGAGAAGAAAGAAAAACAACAGGTCATAGAGGAATTTTCAGTTGGACGGATACAATCTGTTGCTATTGATAATCGACTGCATCTTCGTTTGCGAGGAAAGAACTATTTCTTTAACAATACTCAACGTAAACATGGAACATTACTGCATGAAGTATTGAGCCAGGTAAGAACAATAGATGATGTCCCGATGGCTGTTCATCGTTATCAGATACAGGGAGTTATCAGTCGTGAAGAGGAAAGTGATTTGACTCGTCGTTTACTCGACTATCTGGAACAACCTGAAGTGCAATCATGGTATGATGGCAAAGCTAAAATACTGAATGAAGTAGATATCTTATTTGGAAAAGGAATCTCGAAACGTCCTGATCGTGTGATGATTTATGAGGATAGGGTCGTTGTATTGGATTATAAATTTGGAGAGAAGATGAGTAAGGCTTATCAGCGGCAAATGAAAAATTATATTAAACTGATCTCTCAAATGGGATATACGAATGTTACAGGATACTTATGGTATGTTGCATTATCGAAAATTGAAAAGGTGAAAGAATAATATTATTTGGGATATTCCATAAAAATAAATACTTTTGCATAATCGTAATAATTATACTCGTTTAAAAGAATGAAGGTACATAGAGAAGGAACAGGATTATTGCTCGCATTATTTACAATAGTGTTTATTGTAAATCTCGTCTTGTACCATACTGTTGGCACCGGTGGCCTTTTTTATACAGTTCTATTGGTAACGACTGTGTTCTTTTTACTTGTCTTGAACTTTTTCAGAAGTCCTTTCAGACGCTTCCCTTACGATTCGGAAGGATTGGTGATTGCTCCTGCTGATGGAACGATTGTCGCAATCGAAGAAGTGATGGAAAATGAAATATTACACCGTCCTTGTTTACAGATTTCAATATTTATGTCTGTATTCAATGTTCATGCTAACTGGTTCCCGGTAAATGGAACAGTAAAGCATGTCTCTCATCAGAATGGACGTTTTATGGCTGCTTATTTACCTAAAAGTAGTACGGAAAATGAACGTTCTGCCGTCGTGATAACAACTCGTGATGGAATAGAAGTGATGGCTCGGCAGATTGCAGGAGCTTTGGCGCGTCGAATTGTAACTTATGCGAAACCAGGAGATAAATGTCATGTAGATGAACAGATGGGATTTATTAAATTCGGTTCTCGTGTTGACGTCTACTTGCCTGTAGGAACAGAAGTCTTGGTGGATATGGATCAGAAGGTGACTGGTAACCAGACACCTATTGCCCGCTTGGGTAAATCTAATAGTTAAGAATAAAATGAATATTGTAAAGCATATTCCAAACACAATTACTTGTCTAAATTTATTCTCCGGTTGTGTTTCTGTTGTAATGGCTTTTGCCGGAGATTTATTGAGTGCTATCATTTGGATTATCTTAGCCGCAGTTTTTGATTTCTTAGATGGATTTGCTGCTCGTTTTTTGAAAGCTTATTCACCAATGGGTAAGGAATTGGACTCTCTTTCAGATATTGTCAGTTTTGGTGTAGCTCCGGGAATGACTCTTTTTGTCTTGTTTTCAAAAGCTTCCATGGATTTGAATTTATCTGGTGTTTTAGCTTATCTTCCTTTCCTGGCTTTTGTAATTCCCGTGTTTTCTGGTTTAAGATTGGCCAAGTTTAATATTGACGAACGTCAGACAACCTCTTTCATAGGTCTGCCGGTTCCGGCACATGCTCTATTCTGGGGTGCAATGGCATATTCAATTCAGGTCTTACTTCCAGCTTATGCTTCGTATGTATTGTATGGAGGAATTATTTTAGCTTTTGCTACTTCTTATTTGCTGGTTTCTGAGATTCCAATGTTCTCCATGAAGGTGAAGTCTATTGCATGGAAAGGTAATGAATACCGTTATATTTTAATTTTATCTACAATTCTTTTCATTGTCCTTTGGGGATTTTTGGGGATTGCAGGAGCAATAGTTCTATACTTTATCTTATCTCTTTTTTGTGGTAAGAAATAAATTCGGATATTTGCTGTTTGTTTTCTCTTTGAACAATTAATACAATTGAATTATGTTTAAGTTTTTATTAGTTATATTTTTCTTATTTCTCTTTTTGATATTTTTGATGGGATTCTCCATTGTACGTGGAGTAAAGAATTTCCTGTTTGGAGGAGGTGATAATTATACAAAAAAACAAACACACCATAAAAGGACATCAAATTCTTCCAACTCTAATTCACAGAGATATTCTTCTAGTCAATACGAAGACAATACTTATCGCGAAAAGAAAAAGGTTTATTCTCGCGATGAAGGGGAATATGTCGATTATGAGGAAGTAAAAGACTGATAAGAGGGCTATCGTCTTTGTTTAAAGAAGCGTTTCATCTCATCCATACATTCTTCTTCTAAAATACCTTTCTTCACTATCGCTTTTGGATGAAGAGCTTTAGGCGCATAGAGGCTGAAGCCTCTTTTTTCATCAGATGCTCCGTAGACTATTGTTGAAAGTTGCGACCATCCTATGGCTCCGGCGCACATAATACAAGGTTCAACAGTTACATAGAGAGTGCATCCTGACAGATATTTGGCTCCTAAAACATTTGTGGCTGCAGTAATAGCCAATATTTCTGCATGGGCAGTTACATCATTTAATCTTTCAGTTTGATTATGTGCTCGTGCAATAATCTTTCCGTTACAGACAATGACCGCTCCAACAGGAACTTCCCCTTCTTCGGCGGCAGCTTGTGCTTCCTGAAGAGCCTGTTTCATAAAATAAGTATCGTCAAAAGGATTGATCATCTTCTCATTTCATTTTCGTTAAACAATGTGGGATAATCTTCTTCAAGGGTTCTCATGATATGTGAGAGGATTGTCTCTCTATACCACCTTGATTTATTCTCTATCTTGTATCTGTTCAGATAACGCATAATCATATTATGCTCATCATCGTTAAGCATAAAAGTAATCTTGTGGATTCTTGGATGATTAGGCTGTGCTACTGAATATTTTTTCGTCCGTTTCATTTTACAAAAGTACAAGGCTTGTTGGAATTATAAAAGGATATTATCTGTATATTTGTGAAAAATGAGAGTATGGCTTTGCGTAATGATATTGGAAAAGAAGGAGAATCTGTTGCTCGTTCCTATTTGGAGAAGAAAGGTTATCATATTCTGAATACGAACTGGCATTATCATCATTATGAACTGGATATAGTTGCTGTTGACGGGGATTGCCTGGTAATTGTTGAGGTGAAAACTCGGTCAGAAGATTATCTGTTATCTCCAGAGGAGGCTGTGGATCAGAAAAAGATTAAACGAACAGTCGCGGCAGCAGATGCTTATGTCCGTTATAATAATATAACTTTACCGGTCCGTTTCGATATTATTACAATACTGAAGGTGAAAGAGCAATATGACGTTCAGGAACATATCGAAGACGCCTTTTATGCTCCGGGATATTAGTATGTATTTATTCTCTCTTGGAAGATTAAAATTTGATATGATGAATAATAAAGAAGAAAACGAAGATTTACCTCAATTGATACGTCTGAAAGAGACTAATTCAACAAATACTTATCTGCATGAATTGATGGCCAGGAAGAAAGTTTCTGAAGGTTCTTGTGTCTGGGCCGATTTTCAGACTGCAGGCCGTGGACAAATTGGTAATGTCTGGGAATCGGAAGATGGCAAGAATCTTACTTTTAGTATGGTCGTTTATCCTTCGTTCTTGCCTGCAAATCGTCAATTTGTTTTATCTCAGTTATCTGCACTAAGTGTAAAGCAATTGTTGGATCGTTATATCTCTGATGTTAAAGTTAAATGGCCTAACGACGTTTATTGGAAAGATTCAAAAATCTGTGGGATGTTAATAGAAAATGATTTGGTCGGTTTGTCGTTGTATTCTTCTGTTTCAGGTATTGGTATTAATCTAAATCAAAAGAAATTTCGAGGGGATGCTCCAAATCCGGTTTCTCTTTATCAGATTTTGGGTCATGAAGTAGATCGAGAAAAGTTGATGCAGGAGTTTTTAGGTATCTTTTATTCCAATTATTTGTTGTTGTTGAAAGGTGAAGAAAAAGAAATTCAGGAGAAGTATCTTGATTCCTTGTATAGAAAGGAAGGTTTTTATACTTATGAAGATCAAAACGGACGTTTTGAGGCGGCGTTTGAAGGAATTGAACCTACAGGACATTTATTGCTCCGCTTGAAAGATGATTCCATTCGTCGTTATGAATTTAAGGAGGTCAAGTTTATTCTGTAATAACCTTGTTGAAGTTGTTTCCCTTTTTCAGTATCGTATTTTTAGTGAATAACTACAGAGCACCTGTTGATAACTTTTCTATTCTTTTTTTGGTTGCTAATTAAGTAAATGTGTAATTTTACAATCTGAAACATCAGGCGTTTACAAATCAAATAAATACGCATATTTCGGAAAGTAAAGTCTTAACGTAAAAAAGAGAGAAAATGGATCAGCGAGAGAATGTATATCATGTACCAGTCTTATTACAGGAAAGCTTGGATGGAATGGCAATTCGTCCTGATGGCGTATATGTAGATGTTACGTTTGGTGGAGGAGGTCATTCCCGTGAAATCTTAAGTCGCTTGGGTGAAGGCGGACATTTATATGGATTTGATCAGGATGCGGATGCTGAAAAGAATATACCCGAAAATTCTCATTTTACATTTGTAAGAAGTAATTTTCGTTACTTATATAATTTCATGAGATATCATGGTGAAGTTGGAAACGTAGATGCTTTATTAGCTGACTTAGGTGTCTCTTCTCACCATTTTGATGATGAAACTCGAGGTTTCTCTTTCCGTTTTGATGGAAACCTGGATATGAGAATGAATACACGTGCCGGACAAACTGCTGCAGATATTCTGAATACATATGCAGAAGAAGATTTAGCCGATTTGTTTTACTTATATGGAGAATTGAAAGTCTCAAGAAAATTGGCTTCAATTATTGTTAAGGCTCGTGAAGAGAAACCTTTCGTAAAGATTTCAGATCTATTGGAAATTGTTAAACCATTTATTGGAAGAGATAAAGAAAAGAAGTTCCTGGCTCAGGTATTTCAGGCATTGCGTATTGAGGTCAATGATGAGATGCGTGCTTTACGTGAAATGTTGATTGGAACCTTGAAAGTTCTGAAACCAGGTGGACGTTTGGTCGTAATTACGTATCATTCACTAGAGGATCGTTTGGTGAAGAATTTCTTAAAGAGTGGTAATTTCGAAGGTAAAGCTGAACAAGACTTCTTTGGTAATATCCAATCTCCGTTTAAATTGGTTAATAACAAAGTCATAGTTCCTTCTGCAGAAGAAATAGAAAGAAATCCCCGTTCAAGAAGTGCTAAATTACGTATTGCTGAACGTCGATCAAACTAATATAAGGGTAAAAATATGGATACTGAGAATAAGACATCTAGACAAACAAAGAATAAAGGCCATTTAGGTATTCTTTATGTCATTGGTGGAGGTTTCTTAAAAGAAGATTTCTTTACTAAAAACACGAGAATGATTGTGTTAGTTGCTATTCTTATGTTCTTTTTCATTGGAAATAGATATACTTGTTTGCAGAAATTACGTGAAATAGATCGTCTGCAACAGGAATTAAGAGATTTGCGTTTTGAAGCTCTTTCCATTTCTTCGGAACTGACCGGCAATAGTCGTCAGTCTCAGATTGAAAGATTAATAGAGGAACAAGGTATTGATTTGGAAGGAGCAACTACTCCTCCTTATGAATTGAAGAAATAATATGACGGAAGAAGATAAAGATATAGAATATAAGAAAGTAAAGGATAATAGAATCTTTCTTACTTATTCGATTTTAATACTGCCCTTAATATTATTGGCTATTGCAATTGTCTATCAGACTTGTAAAACAATGTTTGTGGAAAAAGATAGATGGTTGGAATTGGCTAAGAATCAGACAAGGCCCAATCAAATCGTTTTCCCAAGTAGAGGTAATATTTATTCTTATGATGGAAAGTTGGTAGCGACGAGTGCGCCTCGATATTATACTTATATCGATTTTAAAGCCGATGGATTCATGAGAGATACGTTTTTGACCTCGAAGAAAAACGGAGTGAATGCGCTTGCTGTAGCTTTGTCTCACAAATTTAAAGACCGTTCTCCTGTTGGTTATAAGAATCATTTATTAAGGGGAATGAAAATGAAAAGCCGTCAATACCCTGTACATGTCGGTAAAATATCGTATGTGGATTTGAAGGAAATGAAAACGTTTCCTTTCTTGCGTTTAAGCCGTTTCAAAAGTGGATTCTATTCTCGAGAAATGGTTGAGCGTCAAAAGCCTTTTGGAACGTTGGCTTCTCGTACGATTGGTGATGTTTATGGAGAAATTGATTCGACTGGAGTTTCAAAAGGAAAGAATGGTTTGGAACTTCAATATGATTCTTTATTAAGAGGTAAACCTGGTGTTAGTTCTGTCCGTCGTATAGCTGGGCGTTGGACTAACGTGATTGAGGTTGAACCGGAAGAGGGAATGGATATTCGTTCAACAATTGATATCGATATTCAAGATATTACGGAGAAATCATTGTTGGATATGCTGAAGAAGATTGATGCAGCTTCGGGTACAGCTGTAGTTATGGAAGTTGCTACAGGAGAAATCAAGGCAATCACTAACATGGGACGTATTCGTGAAGGTGTTTACGGAGAAACGGTGAATCATGCAGTAGCAGATGAAACGGAACCAGGATCAACATTCAAAGTCGCTTCTATAATGGTTGCATTGGAAGATGGTGTTTGCCAGCCAGGCGATACTGTTGATACAGGGAACGGAATTTATATGTATAAAGGTTCTCGGATGACCGACCATAACAAACATCATGGAGGTTATAAAAAAATAACGGTAGAACAAGCTATTTGGTATTCATCTAATATCGGTGTTGCCAAAACAATATTGAAAGGCTATGAGCATAATCCGACAAAATTTGTTGAAGGTTTGTATCGGATAGGAATGAATGCGGATTTGAATATTGATATTCCAGGAGCGGGACGTGCAAAGATTCGTCGTCCGGATGATAAGACGTTATATTGGTCAAAGACGACACTGCCTTGGATGTCTTTCGGTTATGAAACACAGATACCTCCAATATCAACACTGGCTTTTTACAATGCGATTGCCAATAATGGAACAATGATGCGACCATTCTTTGTGAAGGAAATTTTGCATCGAGGAAAGACTGTTCAGACATTTACTCCTAAAGTGTTGATTCCTTCCATCTGTTCAGAAAAGACATTGAATATCGTTAAGGATATGTTGCAGGGTGTTGTGGAAAAGGGAACAGGAAAAGCTGTTCGTTCTGAAGCAATTCGTATCGCTGGTAAGACCGGTACTGCACAGATTGCTTCGGGTGGTGTATATCGTCAGGCCGGTCATCAGGTAGCCTTTGCCGGATATTTCCCTGCTGAAGATCCTAAGTATAGTTGTATTGTCGTTATTCGTCAGCCTCGAATAGGATATCCTTCAGGCGGTACAATGTCTGGAGGTGTTGTCAAGATGATTGCAGAGAAAATTTATTCAAGCCATATCTCAATTCCAATCGATCAGGTGAAACCTGATTCAACTGCTGTATTTCTTCCTTATGTCAAGGGTGGAGATAAAGAAGCTATTGAGAATGTATTGGATGAAATGGATATTGATTATAATGCAGATAGTGTGGAAACAAAATGGGTTCGGACAAAGCATGTTGATTCTTTGAAACAGGTTTTGATAAACGAAGTCCCGATTCGTAATGGTTTGGTCCCTTCTGTTTATGGAATGGATGCAAAAGATGCAGTCTATTTATTAGAATCCGCAGGTTTACGTGTTACATTATCTGGTGCCGGAAGAGTAACTTCACAAAGTATTTCTCCTGGGCGTAAAGTTTTAAAAGGACAAAGTATATTATTAACATTAAAGTGACGATGGATTTACAAAAATTAATTCAGGTTTTGAATGCTCCTCAGATAGATGGAGATGAACATGTTGATATTATAGGTATTCAGTCTGACTCTCGAAAGATTGGACAAGGCTATTTGTTTGTTGCTGTTCGTGGTACAGCTGTCGATGGCCATAATTATATTGCTGGAGCTATAGAGAAAGGGGCAAAGGCGATTGTTTGCGAGGAAATACCTCAGGAGTTGAAAGGTAAGGCTACCTTTGTTGTTGTAAAAGACTCTGCTGATGCTTTAGGTAAACTTCTTTCCTGCTGGTATGATTTCCCTTCAGATAAATTGGTTCTGGTTGGTGTAACAGGAACCAATGGAAAGACAACAATAGCTACTTTGTTGTATGAAATGTTTCGTAAGATGGGACATAAAGTTGGTTTGTTATCAACTGTTTGTAATTATATCGATGGCGAAGCGATACCAACAGATCATACAACTCCCGATCCGATAACTCTTCATGCTTTGATAAAGAAAATGTACGATGCTGGTTGTGAGTATGTTTTTATGGAAGTTAGTTCACATTCTATAGACCAAAAGAGAATTAGTGGATTGTCTTTCAATGGTGGTATCTTTACAAATCTGACACGTGATCATTTAGATTATCATAAGACGGTAGAAAACTATCTGAAAGCTAAAAAGAAATTCTTTGATGATCTGCCAGCTTCTGCCTTTGCCATCACAAATATGGATGATAAATCCGGATTAGTTATGTTGCAGAATACGGCAGCTAAGAAATTGACTTATTCTTTAAGAACATTAGCTGACTTTAAAGGAAAGATTCTGGAATCACATTTCGATGGAACTGATTTAATTATCAATAATCGTGAAGTATCTGTCCCATTTGTGGGGCGCTTTAATGCATATAACTTGTTAGCTGTTTATGGAGCAGCGGTAAGTTTAGGAAAAGATCCGGAAGATGTATTGATTATTTTGAGTACATTACATTCTGTAGCTGGCCGTTTTGAAGCAATCCGTTCGCCGAAGGGATATACTGCGATTGTGGATTATGCACATACCCCTGATGCTTTGACAAATGTATTGAATGGAATTCATGAGGTATTGGATGGAAAGGGGCGTGTAATAACAGTTGTTGGCTGTGGCGGAAACCGTGATAAGGGAAAACGTCCGATTATGGCAAAAGAAGCCGTTCGTTTGAGTGACCAGGTGATATTGACTTCTGATAATCCTCGTTTTGAGGAGCCTGAAGCAATACTTCAGGATATGCTGGCAGGTTTGCAAAAAGCGGATATGGATCAGACTTTATGTATTACCGACCGTGAACAGGCTATCAAGACTGCTATCACTTTGGCTAAAAAAGGAGATGTAATCCTTATTGCCGGAAAGGGACATGAAGATTATCAGGAGATAAAGGGAGTAAAGCATCATTTTGATGATCGTGAAATTGTAAGAAACTTGTTTGCTAATCAACAGGCATAAAAGAAATGTTATATTATTTATTTAATTATTTGGATCAGCTGGATTTGCCCGGAGCAGGAATGTTTAAATATGTTTCGTTTCGTTCGGGTCTGGCTTTGATTTTGTCGTTATTTATTTCTACGGCTATTGGCCGAAAGATTATCGATCGATTACAATATTTGCAGATTGGTGAAATTGTTCGTAATCTGGGACTGGAAGGAGAGTATAGTAAGAAAGGAACCCCTACGATGGGAGGAATTATTATTATTATTGCAATATTGATTCCTACGTTGTTATGTGCTCGATTGACTAATGTTTATGTATTGCTGATGATTATAACAGTCATTTGGCTTGGAGCTTTAGGTTTTGCGGATGATTATATCAAGGTTTTCCGTAAGAATAAAGAAGGAATGCATGGCCGGTTCAAGATAATAGGTCAGGTTGGTCTTGGGCTGATTGTCGGTTTGGTCTTATTCTTAAGTCCGGATGTTGTAATTAAGGAAAACATGGAAGTACGTAACGGATATAATGTGGAACAAGTTAATTTCCATACGATGGAAAAGAAGTCAACAAAGACAACCATTCCATTTGTAAAGAATAATAATTTCGATTATGCCAATCTTGTTAATTGGGCTGGAGAATACAAACAGGAAATGGCTTGGGTCGTTTTTGTTCTGATGGTTATATTTGTTGTGACAGCCGTTTCTAACGGAGCGAATCTGACGGATGGTCTTGATGGACTGGCAGCTGGTTCGTCAGCAATTATAGGAGTCGCCTTGGGTATATTGGCATATATGTCATCACATTTCGAATTTGCTTCATTCCTGAATATCATGTTTATTCCGGGTGCAGAGGAACTTACTGTGTTTGCGGCAGCCTTTATTGGTGCTACAATTGGATTCCTTTGGTATAATGCTTATCCTGCCCAGGTTTTTATGGGCGATACTGGCAGTTTGACATTAGGCGGCATTATCGCGGTCTTTGCTATTATCATTCGTAAGGAATTATTGATTCCTATTTTATGTGGAATCTTTTTAGTAGAAAGTTTATCAGTTATCATGCAGACTTTCTATTTTAAATATACAAAAAGGAAGTATGGCGAAGGCCGTCGTATTTTCAAAATGGCTCCATTGCATCATCATTTTCAGAAAGCCGGGAACGCTGGTATTCAAGCCTTGATACAGAAGCCTTTGAATAAAGTACCGGAATCAAAAATCGTTGTTCGTTTTTGGTTGATAGGTATTATATTGGCCGTAATTACGATTGTTACTTTAAAGATGAGATAAAATGAGTAAGAGAATTGTTGTATTAGGTGCAGGTGAAAGTGGTGCGGGAGCAGCTGTTCTTGCTAAGAAAGAAGGTTTCGACATATTTGTTTCTGACTTTTCATCCATTAAACCAAAGTATAAGGAGTTGTTGGATTCACACGGTATCCGTTGGGAAGAAGGACAGCATACAGAATCTGAAATTTTGAATGCAGATGAAATTATAAAGAGTCCGGGTATTCCTGATAAAGCTCCGATTATACAGAAATTAAAAGCTCAGAATACACCTATTATTTCCGAGATAGAGTTCGCTGGTCGTTATACTGATTCTAAAATGATTTGTATAACAGGAAGTAACGGTAAGACAACAACGACTCTTTTCACACATTATCTGTTGACCTCGGCAGGTGTTGATGCTGGTCTGGCAGGAAATGTTGGAAAAAGCCTGGCGCTTCAGGTCGCTGAAGACCCTCATGATGTGTATGTAATTGAATTAAGCAGCTTCCAGTTGGACAATATGTACGACTTTAAGGCTGATATTGCTATACTTCTGAATATAACACCAGATCATCTGGACCGTTATAATTATGAAATGCAAAACTATGTAGATGCTAAGTTCCGTATCATTCAAAATCAAACGGAGAAGGATGCTTTCATCTTCTGGAATGATGATCCGATTATTGCTCGTGAAATAAAGAAGCATAATCCGAAAGCTACTCTTTACCCTTTTGCTGAAACTCTAGAAGACGGCGTTAAGGGATATGTTGAAAATAATCAAATAATCGTGAAAACAGATAATAGTACTTTTACAATGGATGAGGATTTATTGGCCTTGACAGGTAAACATAATTTGTATAATTCCTTAGCTGTGACAATCGCTTCGAAGATCATGGATATTCATGATGAAAAAATCAGAGCTTCCTTAAAGAGCTTTAAAGGAGTGGAACATCGCTTGGAACATGTAGCCAGAGTACGCGGAGTTGATTATATTAATGATTCAAAGGCTACAAATGTCAATTCCTGCTGGTATGCACTACAATCCATGAAAACTCCTTTGGTTCTTATTTTAGGAGGAACAGATAAGGGTAATGATTATTCCGAAATTGAAGCTCTTGTTAAAGAAAAGGTTCATGCTTTGATTTTCTTGGGAGTAGATAATCGTAAGCTTCATGACTTCTTCGATGGTAAGATTGACCAGATAGAAGATGCTGGTTCAATGCAGGAAGCCGTTGATAAGGCTTATAAATTAGCCAAGAAAGGTGATACAGTATTGCTTTCTCCTTGTTGTGCAAGTTTCGATTTATTCACTTGTTTTGAAGATCGTGGCGAGCAGTTCAAGGCTTGTGTACGCAATTTATAATAATTGAAAGAATTGTTTTAGATTATGGATTTGGCGAAAAGATTATTTAAGGGTGATCTTGTTATCTGGATCATATTTATGTTTCTATGTCTGATATCAGTCGTAGAAGTTTTTAGTGCTACAAGTACAATTGCGTATAGGAATGCAAATTATTGGGCACCCATCGTTCGTCATTCCGGAATCTTATTAGGTGGATTTGGATTAGTTCTTATATTGCATAATTTGCATTACAAGGTTTTTCGATATTTGGGCTATTTCATAGTAATATCTATCTTTTTACTTATAATAACTCCTTTTGTTGGAGTCGTAATTAATGGTGAACCTCGCTGGCTGGAGATTGCCGGTATTCGTTTTCAACCTTCGGAAGTTGCAAAAATCTGTTCTGTCTGTTTTACAGCATTAGTGCTGAGTAAAAGAAATGCTTTGACTGATTCTCAGATGTTCTGGGCTATTATCATTACTGTTGGAATTGTCTGTGGATTGATTTTTGTGAATAATGCTTCTACCGCACTTTTATTGTTCATGGTAACAGTGATGATGATGTTTATCGGACAGATTGATTTTAAAAGAATGATGAAGCTTCTGGCCGTGTGTTCTGCCTTGGCCGCTTTATTGGTCGCTTTCCTTTTTCTAGCTCCGGAACCGGTTATGAAGTTTGTTCCACGTGCTGAAACATGGAAGGCACGAATAGAACGTTTCTTTTCTTCGGATGAACGTATGGACATGGAGAACAAAAGTCTTTATATGGATGACGAGCATTATCAGGAAGATCATGCAAAGATGGCCATTGCTCGTGGTGGAGTTTTTGGACAGAAGCCGGGGCATAGTGTTCAAAGAGATTTTTTACCTCAGGCCTATTCGGACTTTATTTATGCAATTATTATAGAGGAGCTCGGATTATTGGGGGGAGGCTTTGTTTTGTTCCTTTATTTGGCTTTGTTGTTCCGAGCGGGTATTATAGCAAGAAAATGTGACAAGCTTTTCCCTAAATATCTGATATTAGGTTGTGCTTTGTTGGTGGTTACTCAGGCAATCATTAATATGGCTGTTGCTGTAGGTTTGTTCCCGGTTACCGGACAACCTTTGCCTTTGATCAGTCGTGGAGGAACATCCACCTTGATAAACTGTGCTTATATAGGGATTATATTAAGTATTAGTCGTTTCTCAGCCAATATAGGAAATGAGGAGGATGGATATCCGGAAGATGATGAGGTTGAGGAAGGAGAAGCGGAAATTGTTGAGGAATCTGAAGAAGATGTCAGCAAATTAAATTCAGATGCAGTAACCGTTATTGAGGATAAGAGTCTTTGATAGCATATCATATAAATTTGCCACTTTGTTATATTGACAAAGTGTAAGATAAACCCTTTCATAAATCGTCTATTTCGAACCACGATACAGAATGGTTGGAAATAATCGATTTTTGGAAGGGTTTATTGGTTAGTAATCTGTCTTATTTGATTGAATGATTGGACGATACTAATTTGAAAGATAAATCCTTTGTAAGGATTTTTTATTTGAAAAAGGTTCCATTTTTTGAATACAAGAGGTAAATGTTTAAAAAGATTTGAGCTTTTGGGGAAAATCTCCGTTGGTTTTGTGAAAAGTTTTGAACTTTTACAGAATTCAATACAATGAATTTTTCATATGTCTGAGAGTTTAGCCTGTAAAAAGCAATGATTTTCAATACTTGAGGACGAAAAGAATGTGTCCTTTTTAAGAAAAGGTGGAAATGTCTCTTTAAAGAAATAATTTAAATGTCGGTTTTGAAATTTTATCGGTTTTGGAATTTAAGGGATACTCATGCTTTCTGATAGAGATTTGATGATTTTGCTATCATGTTGAAAGATATCATCTATCATACATTTTGTATGAAATAATTAATTATCGAAGCGCAAAAAATTTCTTATATAATATTAAAACAAGTACTTTTGTAAAGAGATACAATTCTAACCAGATCATGAAACAGTATAAGATTATTATAAGCGGTGGAGGTACAGGCGGACATATTTTCCCGGCTATATCTATTGCCAATACTTTAAAACAAAGAATCCCAAACGTTGAAATTCTTTTCGTCGGAGCTCAGGACAGGATGGAAATGGATAAAGTCCCGGCTGCAGGATATGAAATTGTTGGTTTGCCGGTAAAAGGTTTCGATCGTGCACATTTACTGAATAATATAAAGGTTATCAGATGTCTGATGAAGAGTCTGCTGCTGGCCAGGAAAACAATCCGTGAATTTAAACCGGATATAGCTGTGGGAGTAGGTGGTTATGCCAGCGGTCCGACTCTGTGGAGTGCTGCATCGTTAGGTATTCCGACATTGATTCAGGAACAGAATTCGTATGCCGGAGTAACTAATAAGTTGCTGGCTAAAAAAGCCGATCGTATTTGTGTGGCCTACGAAGGCTTAGAGAAGTTTTTCCCTGCAGAAAAGATAGTGGTGACAGGAAATCCTGTTCGTAAAGATTTGGAAGAGGCTCTTTGTAAGAAAGAAGAGGCTTTGCGTTTCTTCGGCCTTTCTCCAGAAAAGAAAACGATATTGGTTGTTGGAGGAAGTTTGGGAGCCCGTACTATAAATCAGAGTATACAAGGTGACTTGGATAAGTTTTTTTCATCCGATGTGCAGTTAATCTGGCAGACAGGAAGATATTATCATGAAGACGCTATCCGTCATCTGAAGGCTTATAGAGGAATGCCGGTCTGGTGTTCCGATTTCATTTCAAGAATGGATTATGCTTATGCTGCTGCCGATTTGGTTATATCACGTGCCGGAGCCAGTTCTATTTCAGAATTGTGTATTCTAAAGAAACCGGTGGTTCTGGTCCCTTCTCCAAATGTTGCAGAAGATCACCAGACAAAAAATGCAATGGCTCTTGTTAACAAACAGGCCGCCGTATTGGTTACAGATATGGAAGCACGTGAAAAACTGGTTGATACGGCTTTGAATGTTGTACACGATGAAGCTCGGTTAGCTTCATTGTCACAGCACATTGGCAAAATGGCTCATTTTAATAGTGCCGAGCAAATTGTCGATGAAATTATGAAAATTATAGAAAGAAAATCGTAATTTTGAAACGTTAGTTGTAAGGGTTTGAATATGGAGATGCAAAAGATAACATCTGTTTACTTTGTGGGTGCTGGTGGTATAGGAATGAGTGCTTTGGCTCGTTATTTCGAAGCTAAAGGAAAGTTGGTAGCCGGCTATGATAAGACTCCGTCGGCTTTGACAGAGAAGTTGATAGAAGAAGGAATTCAGATTCATTTTTCGGATGATGTGGATTTGATTCCTGATGCTTGTAAACAGTTGGATTCAACATTGGTTGTTTATACTCCGGCTATTCCGGAAACACATGCAGAACTGAATTATTTCAGAAAGAATGGTTTTACAATCATGAAGCGTGCTCAGGTTTTGGGTGAAATCACTCGTTCGGCTCGTGGATTATGTGTGGCTGGAACTCATGGAAAAACAACAACTTCATCTATGGCTGCCCATTTGTTGAAGCAGTCGTCGGTTGATTGTAATGCATTTCTAGGAGGTATTCTGAAAAATTACAACAGTAATTTAATGCTTTCAGACAAGAGTGATCTGACTGTTATTGAAGCAGATGAATTTGATCGTTCTTTCCATTGGTTGAATCCTTATATGGCTGTAATTACCGCTGTAGATCCGGATCATCTTGATATTTATGGAACGGCCGAAGCTTATCGTGAAAGTTTTGAGCATTTTACATCTTTGATCAGACCGGATGGTTGTCTGATTTTGAAAAAGGGGTTGTCTCTTGACTTGCGTTTACCCGAAGGAGCGAGATTATATACTTATTCTGCTAGTGAGGAAGCTGATTTTTATGCAAAGAATATTCGGATAGGTAATGGTGAAATCTTTTTCGATTTTGTAGGTCCTGATGTATGCATAGAGGATGTCCAGTTGGGTGTCCCGGTAAAAGTGAATGTCGAGAATGGTGTTGCAGCAATGGCCTTGGCCTGGCTGAACGGAGTCTCTGCAGAAGAAATCAAACATGGTATGGCTTCATTCAGAGGTCCGGTAAGACGTTTCGATTTTCACCTGAAGAAAGATAATATTGTTCTGTTGGATGATTATGCTCACCATCCGGCAGAATTGAAGGCAAGTATTCTTTCAGTAAAGGAACTTTATCAGGGGAAAAAGGTTACTGGTATTTTCCAGCCACATCTATATACACGAACAAGAGATTTTGCGTCTGATTTTGCCGCCAGTCTGTCTTTGTTGGATGAACTTATTCTTTTGGATATTTATCCTGCTCGGGAAGAACCTATTCCAGGTGTTACATCACAGATCATTTTTGATAAAGTGACTATTCCGAATAAAAAGATGATTCTAAAAGAAGAATTGTTGGATTTGGTGAAGAAAGAGGCTGCATCGTATGAAGTTGTATTGATGGTTGGAGCCGGAAATATAGACCGATTAATAGAACCTGTTAAACAAATATTAGAAAAACAGTGATAAAGGTATTATCTGTCATATTAGCAACGCTGTTATCCTGTTACGTGTTGATTGTTTCCTTTTTGTTCAAGGATAAGAAGGAGGATCGGTTGTGCGAAAGTCTGGAAATCGTAGTGAGAGATAGTCTGGATAAGCATTTTATTACAGACGGAGACTTGATCTATATCCTTAAGCAGGCAAAATTGTATCCGGTCAAGAAGCCGATGAACGAAATCAATACAGAAAAAATAGAACAGAAGTTATTAAGTAATAATATGGTTTCCAAAGTGGAGGTTTATAAAACGCCTTCTCGTATTATTAAGTTGGAGATTGAGCAGAAAATGCCTATCTTGCGGATTAATAGTCCGGTTGGAAATTATTATGTCGATAACCTTGGTAGTGAGATGCCTTTAAGCAGGCATTATGTGGCTCATGTGCTTGTAGCCAGTGGACATATTGAAAAGGAGTTCGCATTAAACGAATTATATAATTTTGCATTATTTTTGCAGGATAACGAATTTTGGAATGATTTGATTGGTCAGATTTATGTAGATGCTGATCATAATGTCGAGTTGATACCACGTGTTGGTAATCATCGGGTCATTCTTGGAACTTTCGATAATTATCAGACTAAGCTTGAGAACTTAAGGTTGTTTTATGAACAAGTAATCCCTAAATTTGGTTGGGAAAAGTATAGTTCGATAAATTTGAAATATAGAAATCAGATTGTTTGTATTAAAAGATAATAATATATGACATACACAGACTTTATAGCGGTAATTGACTTAGGCACATCTCACATGGTCGGGATGGTCGGTACAAAGAATGAGGATGGAGTTCTCTCGATCATTGCCTATGATGTGGAAAAATCGGAATCTTGCATTCGCAGAGGATGTGTATATAACGTAGATGAAACTGCCAGTAAAATTAAACGTTTAATTTTGAAACTTGAAAATAAATTAGGCGGAAGTAAAATTGGCAAAATATATGTCGGCGTTGGTTCCAAGTCTATCCGTACAATTGATCATACCGTATCAAAAGTATTAGGAGCAGAGGGAGAAGTAACTCCCGAAGTATTGAAACAGTTGGAAAATGAGTGTAAAGCTTATCAGCCTTCTATGTTGGATGTACTGGATGTAACATCACCTGTTTATGTGTTGGACGGAAAAGAGGAGAATGAACCTTTGGGTATTTCCTGCTCTCGGATTGAAGCCCATTATAAACTGATTGTTGCTCAGCCTGCAGTTCGCCGTTCAATTGTTAATAACATTGCAGAACGTATTAAGTTGCCAATTGCGGGAATAATTGTTTCTCCATTAGCATTGGCAGATCTGGTTTTATCTCCAGTAGAAAAACAGGGATGTGCTTTGATTGATTTCGGCGCAGGCGTAACTTCTGTAACAATATTCAAGAATGGACGTTTACTTGCTTTGACTGTTATCCCATTGGGAGCACATCTGATTACTCGTGACATCATGTCTTTGCGTGTCTCAGAAACAGAAGCTGAACGTTTGAAACGTACTTACGGAAGCGCTCTTCCTTTAAATAGAGATAAGGAACAGCAGAAGATTGAGATTAACAAGAAAGATGATTTCCGTTCACAGGAAATCATGTTGGCCGATTTGAATGAAATCGTTGAAGCTCGTTCTCGTGAAATAGTAATGAATGCTTTTGCTCGTTTGGAAGATGCCGGCGTTGCAAAAGAACCAGGATTTTCTGTAGTAATTGCCGGTTCTGGAGTGGCGTTGAGTGATTTGCGTGAAGCAATTAGTGAAAACTTTAATATGGAAGTCCGTTATGCTTCTGTTCGTTCAGGTGTTGATTCTGGAGTTGAAATGATTGCAAATAATCCGGAATATACAACTGCTGTCGCTTTGTTGTTGAAAGGAACCGAAAATTGTGCTTTCTCTCCTGAAGTAAAAGTAGAACCTAAAGTGACAGCTCGTGTTCAACCGAAAGTAACGGAAACAGTTGTTAATCAAAATGAAGTAGAATCTCAGGCTGCACCGGTGACTTTTACTGAAGAAAAGGATCAGCCAAATCCTGCAGCAGAACAGTTTGTTTCTTCTTCTAAGAAAAATGAGGCTAAAACTTCTATAAAAGAGAAGGATGATCATAAGAAATCAAACTGGTGGGACAAGATTAAGAAAAGGGCTGAGTCTGCTTCTAATGATTTATTTAATGATGATATCTAATAACCAAAGAACATTATGGACGATAAAATGCTAAATATAAACATGCCAGCAAATCCGGATGCAATAATTAAAGTGATAGGTGTTGGCGGTGGCGGTGGAAATGCCGTTACAAATATGTACAAAGAAGGGATACATAATGTTTCTTTTGCTTTGTGTAATACAGATCAGCAGGCATTGAATGGATCGGATGTTCCGATAAAACTTTTATTAGGTAGAACGACAACTTGTGGCTTGGGTTCTGGTGATCAACCGGAACGTGGGCATAAGGCTGCCGAAGAAAGTGAGGAGGAAATCTGTGAAATGCTGAGCGATGGAACAAGAATGGCTTTCATTACTGCAGGAATGGGAGGAGGTACTGGAACAGGTGCAGCTCCTGTCGTTGCTCGTGTCTCAAAAGAAATGGGTATTCTTACTGTTGGTATTGTAACTATCCCATTTGAGTTTGAAGGTCAGTTCAAGATTGTTCAGGCTTTGAAGGGTGTTGAGGAGATTTCAAAAAATGTGGATGCCTTGTTGGTGATTAATAACGAAAGAGTTCGTGAAATTTATTCTGATATAGGAATGAGTGCTTCGAAGGCTTATGCAAAAGCTGACGAAACATTGACTATTGCGGCTAAGAGTATTGCTGAAATCATTACTATTCGTGGTGTGCAGAACCTGGACTTTGCGGATGTGAAAACAACTATGCAGGATGGAGGTGTCGCTTTGATGAGTAATGGTTATGGCGAAGGTGAAGGACGTCTGCAACAAGCTATTGACCAGGCATTAAGTTCTCCTTTATTGAACAATAATGATGTCTATAATGCTCAGCGAATCTTGTTCAATATCTATTCTAGTCATGAAAATGAATTCCGTATTGATGAAATGGACGAAGTTCATAAGTTTATGGCTCGCTTCCGTACGAAGTTCCGTGTTAAATGGGGATTCGCTTTCGATGATTCTTTAGGTGATAAGATTAAGATTACTATTCTGGCAACAGGATTTGGCTTGGATGATATACCGGAAATGGCTCAACAGCGCCGAGTTGTTCAGGAATTGAAGACAGAGGAAGAACAGCGCCAGGAAGCTGAACGTCGTGCTCGTGAAGAAGCAGAGCGAAATCTGATGAAGAAATATGGTTATTCTGTCAATCGTTTGCGTGCACAGGCTGAGGTCATAGTCTTAAGAGCAGAAGAGTTGGATGATGATTCTTTAATTGTAATGATGGAAGATCAGCCAACTTTCAATAGAGATATGCGGAAAATCAATCAAATACGTAATGGTGGTGGTTTTGATGCCTCAGAGCCAAGTGAAACATCGTTTACAAATACAGATACAAACAATAGTTCTTACAAGAATAAGAATTCGGACCGAAATTCCAGTCCGATGATTAGTTTTAGATAATTAGAAGGTTTAAATAATTATGGATTTATTTGAAAAAGTCAGTGAAGACATTAAAAACGCAATGAAGGCAAAAGATAAAGTTGCCTTGGAGACATTGAGAAATGTAAAGAAAGTTTTTTTGGAAGCTAAGACAGCTCCAGGAGCAAATGATACTTTATCTGATGCAGATGCTTTAAAAATGATTCAGAAACTGGTTAAGCAGGGAAAAGATTCAGCTACTATTTATTCTGAACAAGGTCGTCAAGATTTGGCTGACGCAGAATTGGCTCAGGTTGCTGTTCTTGAAAAATATATGCCAAAACAGATGAGTGCAGAAGAATTGGAAGTCGAATTGAAGAAGATTATTGCTGAAGTTGGTGCGACAAGTCCTAAAGATATGGGTAAGGTAATGGGTGTCGCTTCAAAGGCATTGGCAGGAAAAGCCGAAGGTCGTGCTATTTCAGAAACAGTTAAACGTTTGTTAGCTCAATAATCAGAACACGATATTTTGTAAGTAGACACAAAGATTAAGAGATGGTGTTCTTCTCGTTACTTTGTGTCTATTTTTTTTATGAATAAATAATAATACGAATTTATGAAATGATAACCTTTACTTGTTGTTTTATAGCTTTGGTTGTAGGCTATTTTGTTTATGGAAAGTTTATTGAAAAAATAGTCGGGATTGATCCTAAACGTCTAACTCCGGCTTTTACAAAACAGGATGGTGTAGATTATATCCCTCTTCCAACATGGAAGATTTTCATGATACAGTTTTTGAATATTGCAGGCTTAGGTCCGATTTTTGGTGCTATATTAGGTGCTAAATTTGGTACGGCGTCTTTTCTTTGGATAGTGTTAGGTAGTATTTTTGCTGGAGGTGTTCACGATTTCCTTTCTGGTTATTTGTCTATGAGAAAAGATGGAGCTAGTTTGCCTGAACTTATTGGAATGTATTTAGGGAATGGATTCAAACAGTTCATGAGAGCCTTTACCATTGTTCTGATGGTCTTAGTTGGAGTTGTGTTTGTTGCCGGTCCTGCCGGTTTGTTGGCTAGTCTTACTCCTGAATCTTTTGATGCATTGTTCTGGATTATAGTTATATTCTTGTATTATATCTTAGCAACCTTGCTGCCTGTGGATAAGATAATTGGAAAAATTTATCCATTATTTGCTATTGCCTTGTTATTCATGGCTGTCGGTATTATGGTTATGCTTTATGTTAATAATCCTCCTTTACCAGAATTGACCGATGGTTTGGCTAATACTCATCCGCAAGGACTTCCTATATTCCCAATAATGTTTGTTAGTATAGCTTGTGGGGCAATTTCTGGTTTTCATGCTACTCAAAGTCCGTTAATGGCTCGTTGTATTACAAATGAGAAACATGCTTACCCTGTATTTTACGGGGCTATGATTACAGAAGGAATTGTTGCTTTGATTTGGGCTGCGGCTGCAACTTGTTTCTTCCATGAAAATGGAATGGAAGAAAATAATGCTGCAGTGATTGTTGACTCTATTACTAAAAACTGGTTAGGAACAGTTGGTGGTGTATTAGCAGTTTTAGGAGTTATTGCAGCTCCAATTACTTCGGGTGATACAGCTTTCCGTTCAGCTCGTCTGATTGTTGCTGATTTCTTGAAGATGGAACAGAAGACTATCATTAAACGATTAGTGATATCTATTCCTCTATTTTTGGTAGCGATTGGAATCTTGATCTATTCATTGAAGGATCAGGCAGGTTTCGATATGATATGGAGATATTTTGCTTGGACAAATCAGACATTGGCTGTATTTACGTTATGGGCTCTGACTGTTTATTTGCGTCAGGAAGGTAAATGCTATATCGTTACATTAATACCTGCATTGTTTATGACAATGGTTTGTTCAACTTATATTTTTATTGCACCTGAAGGTTTCCAGTTGCCAAGTGAAATTTCGTTGAGTATAGCAGCTGTTATTACTGTATTTTCTTTCGGATTATTTGTTTATAAGTTTCATAAGAAATAAATAATTGAAACTCTTTTTGGGTGAAGATTAACAATAAATCCACTTTTATTTATCAATTGAAAGTTTTGATAGGAAGAAGTGGATTTATTGTTTTTTATTAGAATTCTAATAAAGCCATATGAGGATTATGATCGCTTAAGAATCCTGTTTTAGCTTCAGGGTTTTGAGCTATCTCTGTATTCAAAACTTTAATTTGTGGAGTAATGAATATGAAATCAATTTTCTCTCTTTCATCCATTGGAAGACGACTGAAATCATGGAATGTATAATTGGGGCCAACTTTCTGAGTTGTCTCTTTGTATGCATCCTTCAAAACAAATTCATTGGTAGTCATTGTCTTGTAAGCTTCTGATTGATCTGTAACATTGAAATCTCCTGTTACAACAGCCGGTTTATCCCCAACAATTTCTTTAATTCTTTGGATAATAAGAAGAGCACCTTTACGGCGAGCTTCAATTCCAACGTGATCGAAGTGTGTATTTACTCCCATAAAAATCTTACCTGTAGCTTTGTCTTTAAATTTAGCCCAAGTAGCTATTCGAGTACAAGCTCCGTCCCAACCAATAAAACCGGCACTATCAGGATATTGAGACAACCAGAATGTATTGCTTTCTAAGACTTCGAATTTATCAGCTCTGTAGAATAGAGGAGAATATTCACCTTTAGTTTTTCCGTCTTCACGTCCAACGCCAATCGCTTTGTATTGAGGAAGACCAGCTTTTAAATCTTCCATTTGATTGTGTAGAACCTCCTGCATACCAATAATATCCATCTTTTTTGCAAGGATGTATTTACAAATAGTATCTTTACGATATTTCCAATTGTTCAGACTGTCTCCTGAATTATCATATCTCATATTAAATGTTGTCCATTCAATATGTGTCTTTTCTGGAGTTGATTCTACTTGTTCTTGTGACTTTTTACTTCCATTACATGAGGTAAATAATATTGCTCCCAAAGCAACACTTAAAAAAAACTTTACCATATCTTGTTTTTATTGTTAGTTTAAAATTAGAACAAAGATACAGAATACTTGGAATGTAGAATAACGAAAACTCAATGAATCGTATGAATATGTTATAAAGAAAGATCCCCCTTTCCTTTGCGAATTATTTCAAATGAATCTGTTGTACAATCAATAACTGTAGATGGTTCTGTTTCTCCATAACCTCCATCAATGACCATATCTACAATTCCTTCATATTTTTCTTCAATTAATTCGGGGTCGGTAGAATATTCAATCATTTCGTCTTGTTCGTCTCGGACAGACATTGTTAATAAAGGATTACCTAATTCTTTGATAATAGTATGAACGATGTTATTATCCGGGACACGAATACCGACTTCTTTTCTGTTTTTGTATATTTTCGGAAGTTCGCTACTTGTAGGAAGAATAAAAGTATATGGCCCAGGAAGATAACGCTTCATTAATTTAAAAGCCGCATTACTGACCTTGGCATATTCGCTGATATTCGAAAGATCATAACAAACAATCGATAAATTACTTTTCTGAGGATTTACTCCTTTTATTTTGCAGATTCGTTCGACTGCCCGAACATTTAATGCATCACAACCAATAGCATATACAGTATCTGTTGGATAAACAATTAATCCACCGTCTTGAAGAGTCTCAATAACTCGTTGGATTTCTTTTGGGTTGGGATTTTCGGGATAGATTTTGATTAACATAGCACTACTTATTTTTAAGAAAGGAGTTGAGATTTACAGATAAATAAATTCTCAACTCCTTTTTTGTTATTATCCATAAATAATATGACCGTTTTCGTCAGTAAATTCTTCGAAGCCTTTACTATATTGATTCATGGCACGAAGACTCATACCCATACTTGAGAAACCTCCGTCATGATATAAGTTCTGCATAGTTACTTTGCGGGTAAAATCAGAGAACATCATAACGCAGTAATTAGCACATTCTTCTGCAGAAGCATTTCCTAGTGGGCTCATTTTGTTTGCGAAGTCCATCAAATGATCCATACCCTTAACGCCGTTTCCTGCAGTTGTAGGAGTTGGGGATTGAGAGATAGTATTGATACGAACATTTTTTTCGCGACCATAAATGTAACCGAAACTACGAGCTATAGATTCCAAAAGACTTTTAGCATCTGCCATATCATTATAACCAAAGAATGTTCTTTGAGCTGCTACATAAGTCAAAGCTATAACAGAACCATAATCAGCAATAGCATCTTGCTTCTTTGCTACTTGTAACATCTTGTGGAAAGAAATAGCAGAGATATCTAATGTCTTGTCAAGCATGTTGTAATCAAGATCATCATAAGTACGTTTTTTTCTGACATTTGGACTCATTCCGATAGAATGAAGTACAAAGTCAATTTGTCCGCCTAGGATTTCTACAGATTTAGAGAAAACTGTTTCCAAGTCTTCTACACTGGTAGCATCAGCCGGGATTACTTCTGCATTTAACTTCTTTGACAATTCGTCTACTTGTCCCATACGAATGGCAATCGGAGTATTGCTTAAAGTGATTGTAGCACCTTCTTCAACAGCCTTTTCTGCCACCTTCCAGGCAATAGACATATCATTCAGAGCACCGAAGATAATACCTCTTTTGCCTTTTAATAAACCATGACCCATATATTAAATCTTAAAATTTCGGCACAAAGATAGGAAAAATGTGCAATATTGCAAATCTGGATAAATTGATGATTTTTTGATTCGTTTTTTGATTTCTGACATAGGATAAGACTCATGTTTTTTGTTGAATGATATGTATATTAGTATAGAAATACTATTACCTGCTGGCTGATATCTATCGAAAGAAATCTTTCTTGTGTAGAATTAATGTCAGTGGTGTGTGAAATATCACTTCTTCTATTTATGGATATTGTAAAAAGCCGCTAAAGATTGTTCCTCTTTAACGGCTTTTCTCGTTATATTGACTGTCTCAATATCTTGGGATATTTTTCTTATTCTTTCTCCCTTTTGATATTTAGCAGGTTAAGATTCTCTAAAACGGTCTTTTGTGCAACCTGTTGGATGTATTCTGCATCCTCGACAGATAGTTCTGCAGTAAAATCTGTTTGATATTGTCGTTGATAAATTGTTGTAAAGAAGACATTGGCTGCGATATAACTTCCTATGACGGAAGGATGTTCCAGATCATGGTGGTATAAAACAAGATTAGGACGTTCTTCTCTAACTTTCTTCCAAGCCATTCCTACCGGAGCACACCAGGCATTGTTGTCGTAGGTCATTTCTAAATATGAAATTTTGAGTCGCTCCTGCATTCCTTCATATGTGTCATCTAAAGGATAATTCTTTACATAATTTTTGTTCCCATATTTATGAGCCCATGTCATGAAGAATATAATTTTTACTTTGGGAGAATTGGCTTTTGCTAGTTCACATAACTTTTGAGCGTAGGGATAAGTTTTTGTTATGACTTGTTGGGTTGGAAGAGCAGGATTAGAACTTTGTTCCTGAATAACGACATAATCCCAACCTCCTCGTTTTAAGTGATCAAGAAGATTTTGTCTTTTTAAATGTCCGGAAAGTTGTTCTCCTCCGACCAAAGCACGTGTACAAGATAGTTTCATGTTTTTGGAAGAAGCTATTTTCTGTACCATTTCAGGAAGGTCGTTTGTGAATGTAAAACTATTACCTATCCATAATACTCGTAAAGAATCTGCTGTCTCTGCTGAACATACAATTGTAAACAGACAAAGAATAAGGAATAAATGTAGACGTTTCATTTTTTTCTATTTTAGGATCAATATCTTTAAGTGAAGTAAAGATAGATAATAGATGTATTCTGCACAAATCTTTTTAACTTTGGTGTATTTGAAAAAGAAATGCTATGAAAGTGAAAATAGAAGAAAGTTGGAGAGAACAGTTACAAGAGGAATTTGACAAGCCTTATTTTGAAAATTTGGTGGCTTTTGTTAAAAGCGAATATCAGCAGGCACATATCCTTCCTCTTGGACATCAGATCTTTCATATATTTAATGCTTGTCCTTTCGATCGAGTAAAAGTGGTTATCCTGGGACAAGATCCTTATCCGACTCCAGGACAATATTATGGTGTTTGTTTTTCTGTTCCCGAAGGAGTAGCAATACCCGGCTCTTTGAGTAATATTTTTAAGGAAATACATGATGATTTAGGTAAGCCGATTCCGTCATCAGGAAATCTGGACCGTTGGGTTGAGCAAGGAGTTTTATCTATGAATTCGGTCCTTACAGTTAGAGCATATCAGACAGGTTCACATCGGAATAGAGGTTGGGAGGTTTTTACGGATGCAGTAATCAAAAAGTTAAGTGACAAACGTGATCATCTTGTATTCATGTTGTGGGGAAATTATGCAAAAGCAAAAATCTCATTAATTGATACCAATAAACATCTGGTCCTGACAGCGGTTCATCCATCACCTCGTTCTGCAGATCATGGATTTTTTGGCTGTAGGCATTTTAGTAAGGCGAATAACTTCTTGCGTAGTCATGGAATGTCTGAAATTGATTGGTAAGACATCAGTGTAAAGAAATAAGTCGTGAGATAGTTTTTGTTGAATCTGAATAAATATCGTATTTTTGTCATTATACAATTAATTAACAAGAAAAGTTATGGCTAAATATAAACGTATTCTTTTAAAATTAAGTGGTGAATCACTTATGGGTGCCAAACAATATGGTATCGACGAAGTTCGTTTGAATGAATATGCTGAACAGATCAAAGAAATCTCAGAAATGGGTGTTCAGATTGGTATTGTAATTGGCGGAGGAAATATATTCCGTGGATTAAGTGGAGCTTCAAAAGGATTTGATCGTGTAAAAGGTGATCAAATGGGAATGTTGGCTACCGTGATCAACAGCCTGGCTTTAAGTTCTGCTTTGACAGCTTTAGGTGTTAAGGCTAAGGTTTTGACAGCTATTCGTATGGAACCTATAGGAGAATTTTATAATAAATGGCGTGCAATTGAATTGATGGAAGAAGGATGCGTTGTTATTATGTCTGGAGGAACGGGAAATCCATTCTTTACTACAGATACAGGTTCTTCTTTGCGTGGTATTGAAATTGAAGCCGATGTTATGCTGAAAGGTACTCGTGTAGATGGTATTTATACAGCCGATCCGGAAAAAGATCCTACAGCTGTTAAATTCTCTGATATTACTTATGATGAAATTTATACTCGTGGTTTGAAAGTGATGGACTTGACTGCAACCACTATGTGTAAAGAAAATAATCTGCCAATTATTGTCTTCAATATGGATAAGAACGGAAACTTGAAGAAGGTTATGAATGGTGAAGACATTGGTACTTACGTTCATAATTAATTCCTTTTCTGGTCTTATATATGGGTAGGAGAAAATCTGGTACATCTTTAATGCTATTAATCCCGATAATGACATCATTCTTTGTAATGGGATTTGTAGATTTAGTAGGTGTCGCAACTAATCATATAAAAATTGATTTTAATTTGTCGGACACAATGGCAAACTTGTGTCCGACAATGGTTTTTCTATGGTTCTTATTGTTCTCTGTTCCGGCAGGTATTTTAATGAACTATATGGGACGGAGAAGAACTGTCGTCTTGAGTTTGTCTATCACAACAATTGCTTTGTTAATACCTTTAGTGTTTTATAATTATGCAGCGATGTTGTTGTCTTTCTCTCTATTAGGAATAGGGAATACGTTGTTGCAGGTATCATTAAATCCTCTGGTCTCGAATATTGTTACAGAAGAACATTTGGCCCCTTCATTGTCTGTCGGACAATTTATCAAAGCAATAGCATCATTTCTTGCTCCGGTAATAGCCGGCTGGGCAGCAGAAGCAATGAATGAATGGAGAGAGTTGTATTCTATTTTTATGTTGATATCATTGGCTTCAATTATCGGTCTGGGCTTTTCTGATATTAAGGAATTGGACGATCATTCGGAAAGTGAATCGTTGGAAACTTATAGAAAGCTGATATCAAATAATCTGATACGTATAATCTTTGTTGGAATAATCTGTCATGTTGGAATAGATGTCGGTATTAATCTTACTGCACCAAAGTTGTTGATAGATCATTTTGGATATACTGTAGCTGATGCCAGCATGGGTGGGGGAATTTATTTCTTTTCCCGAATGATTGGCTGTCTTATTGGAGGTGTTTCACTTTACTTTATAAAGCCTGATCGGTTTTATCGTTGGAGCGTCTTTGCTTTGATTTTTGCTTTTATAGGATTGTTGACTGCAACTACGGTTGAACAGTTATATATTTCACTAGTCATTTTAGGGTTAGGTAATGCAAATATCTTCCCGATCTTACTTTCGAGAGTCCTGAATGCTTTTTCTGACAAAAAAAATGAAGTATCCGGGTTGATGATAACAGGTTTGTGTGGAGGCGCCCTCTTCGTTCTTCCGATGGGAATACTTTCCGATTGGATGAATTCACAAAAGGGAGCTTTGCTTGTGGTCGGGTTGGGAGTTCTTTATCTGACATACTTGTCTTATTATAAGAAAATGCATAAGATGAAATGATATGGAAATCATATAAATCGGTTCATAAATCTTAGTTTAAAGACATTTCAAAAAAGAAGATACTATTGCGAGTATTAAATACTTTTTCATATCTTTGTTAATGTTAAATAATCAATGAGTTGAACCTCCTTTTGACTTGAAGAAATAATAGATATAATTGAGAATATAATAGAATTAAAAACAAATTAATTTGATAAGAATATGGTTGATACAAAGAAGTTTGTGAAAGAGGCAGAAGAAAAAATGGAATCTGCAATTCTTTATTTAGATGAACAGTTGGCACATATCCGTGCAGGAAAAGCAAATCCAAAAATTTTGGATGGTATTCGTGTACCTTATTATGGCAGTCTTACTCCATTAAGCAATGTTGCATCTATCAGTACTCCAGATGCTAAGACTATTATTATCACTCCTTGGGAAAAGAACTTGATAAAAGAGATTGAAAAAGCAATCTTGAATTCAGAGGTTGGTATTACTCCAGAAAATAATGGTGAAGTTATTCGTTTAGGAATTCCTCCTCTAACAGAAGATCGTCGTCGTTCTTTGGCTAAACAGTCAAAACAGGAAGCAGAAACTGCTAAGATCAGCGTTCGTAATGCTCGTCGCGATGCTATTGATGCATTGAAGAAGAGTGTGAAAAATGATGGCGTTCCTGAAGATGTAGAAAAAGATGCCGAAGCAGATGTACAGAAAGTTCACGATAAGTTTATCAAGAGAATTGATGATTTGTTTGCTGCTAAGGAAAAAGAAATAATGACAGTTTAATGAAGGGACTGGTAATCAAAAATACGGGTAGTTGGTATACGGTATATACTGACGATGGAAAAAATGTAGAGAGCAAGATAAAAGGTAATTTCCGCTTGAAAGGCATTCGAACCACCAATCCTGTCGCTGTAGGTGACCGGGTGGAAATAGAAGAGAATAAAGAAGGAACTGCTTTTATCACACAGATTGAAGATCGAAAGAACTACATCATTCGTAGAGCATCGAATCTGTCTAAACAGGCACATATTATTGCGGCTAATCTGGACCAGGCGATGTTGATAGTAACCGTCAATTATCCGATTACCACAACTGTTTTCATAGATCGTTTCCTTGCTACGGCTGAAGCATACCAGGTCCCTGTAAAGATTGTCTTTAATAAAGTGGATCGATATAATGCTGAAGATCGTGAATATATGGATGCTTTGATCAATCTGTATACAACAATCGGTTATCCTTGTTCAACTTTATGTGCAAAGACCGAAGAAGGACTTGATGCATTGAAAGCTGATTTGAAGGATAAGATAACATTGCTTTCAGGCCATTCGGGGGTTGGTAAATCAACAATTATTAATAAGCTGATTCCTGGTGTTAAATTGCGTACTGGTGATATTTCTGAATATCATAACAAGGGTATGCATACAACAACATTTTCAGAAATGGTTGCTTTGCCGGAAGGCGGTTATCTGGTTGACACTCCTGGCATTAAGGGCTTTGGAACGATTGACATGGAAGATGCTGAAATTTCTCATTACTTCCCGGAAATCTTCAAGATTTCAGCGGATTGTCGCTTTGGTAATTGTACTCACCGACATGAGCCGGGATGTGCTGTGCTAAAAGCAGTTGAGGAGCATTATATCAGCGAATCAAGATACAAAAGCTATTTAAGCATTTTAGAAGATAAAGAGGAAAGTAAATACAGAGAAGAATTTTAATTCTTCTCTGTTGCTTTGCTTGGCAAATCAGACCTTGCTATTTGTTAATAATAAAAAATCATTCCGTATATTAATGCGTGATGATTCCTTTCAGAAAATCTTTTTTATATCAATAATGTAAATCAATCAGTCGGCATCTCTGATTGATTTTTTTGTTTGTATGCCATAATGTATCCGGAAATATACTTCAGTTTAAAAAAGTCATGAATGATTTTAATGTTTTTGTTTGATATTTTCTTTGATTTACATTGGTGAATTAATTAATTCATTATTGTGAATTATTTAATTCACCAATATGAATCAAAATAAAGTTTGATACATTATAATAGAGAATACCTTGTTATAAGTTGATATGGTATTAATTATATTCATATAATCTAAATAAAATCAGTTAGTTAATCTGAAATATCAATAAGAAATAACCGGAAATATTTGAAGAAAATCTTTTTTATATAATATATAAAATACTATTAAATAAATAAGTTAAATATTGTTTATATACATTCTGTTTATAATATAATATCCTATATTTATGGAAAAATAAACCTAGTATTCATATTTGAAACCGATATATCATGAATGATGAAAATAGTTCTACCTCTGAATTTAGCTACGTAATTCCTATGTTGAAAAAAGGTTTTGATATGCTGGAAGTTATGACGCTTTATCCGGAAGGTATTTCCATGTTAGATATTGCCCACGAAATGAACTTATCAAAATCTACTGTTTATCGCTTGTTAGGTTCTTTTCAGCAGATGGGATACATTTCGAAAAATGAAACAAATGCTCGTTATTATTTAACCAAAAAATTACTTGGACTCGGGCTCAAAGCATTAGGGGAGGCGAACTTAGTTGAACTGTCTTTGCCGGTAATGCAATCTTTGCGAGATGAAATTAAAGAAAGTGTCATGATTGGTACTTTAATGAATAACCGTATTGTGCTATTAGAGCAGGTTATAGGATCGCATAACTTTACATTCCTTTTGCGCTCGGGTAATAATTTCAATTTACATTCTTCAGCTCCAGGGAAAATATTTCTGGCGTATACAAAAAATGAACAGATTCAGAATCAGTTGCTAGATTCAATTGATTTTAAAAGGTATAATGAACGAACTATTACATCAAGAGAAGATATGCTTCAGGAAATAGATCGAGTTCGTTCGTTGGGGTATGCTGTTGATCAGGAGGAGGAGATGGATGGAGTTCATTGTGTTGCGACTCCAATCTTTAATCAATTTGGTATCTTAATTGCTACTTTATGGACATCGGGACCTTCTGGTCGTTTGAAAAAGTCTGATTTTCCTCAGGTCGCTCGTCGACTTCAGGAAGCTTCCAGATTGATTTCAGCCAAATTAGGATATACCGAAAGATAAAACATTTAAATAAAAACGGAAATGAGAAATTTTGAATATTTTAATCCTGTTAGAGTAATATTTGGCGCAGGCGAAGTTGAAAAATGTGGAGTTGAAGCCAGAAAATTAGGGCAGACTGTCTGTTTGGTTTCATATAAGGAGTTGACATTTTTGCGCCCTTTAATGGAACGTGTACAAAATTTATTAGAAAAGGAAGGACTAACAGTTTTCCCTTTTTATGAAATTGAGGAAAATCCGGAAATTAGCAATATACAGAAAGGTGTTGAACTTTGTAAGAATAAAAATGTTGATTTGGTAATTGGTGTTGGTGGTGGAAGTGCAATGGATGCTGCTAAAGCAATTGCTGCAGGAGTTTTTTATGTAGGAGATTTATGGAATATGGTTTATAGCAGACATAGTGTTGTTTCGGCTATACCTCCAGAGAAATCATTACCAACCTTGATGATTCCGACTTTACCGGCAACAGGAAGTGAGATGAATCTTTGTGCAGTGGTCAGTAATCGTGCTTTAAAGGAGAAATCGTATATATGGAGCCCATGTCTGTATCCAAAAACGTCTATTATTGATCCGGAGTTGACTTGTTCTTTGCCTCCTTTCCAGACAGCATGTGCTGCGGCAGATTCCATTTCTCATGTCTTGGAGATCTATTTGAACGGAGAAGAAGACAGTGACTTGCAACATTACTTTCAGGAAGGTGTCATGCGTACCGTTATTGATAATATTGATAAAGTATTGGCTGATCCAAAGGATATTTCTGCACGTTCGCATCTTCAATGGGCGGCAACCTGTGCGATTAATGGCTGGGCTTCTCCAGGAGATGCATGGACTCCTATTCATCAGGTTGCTCATGTCTTGACTGCTTTGTATAAAGTTCCTCACGGAGCCTCCTTGTCTATATTGATGCCTGCTTGGATGGAAGTGATGTGTATGCGTCGTAAAGGACAGTATTCTCGTTTTGCTCGTAATGTAATGGGGATTTCGGCAGAAGGAAAAACGCAGGAAGAGGTTATAGTTGAGGGAATCAATGCTTTTAAATCTTTCCTTAAGAGAATAGGAACTCCGTTGTCTTTGCCGGAAATGCATGTAGAGCATGCGGATATTCCATTAATTGTTCAGAATGTAGTTAAAGTAAGTTTTGGAAGCGATGGCTATCTGGCTTGTAATCCTCCTGTATCTCAAGAAGATATAGCTGCCGTTTTGATGAAGGTTTTGTAAATTAAAATGATACACCCATGAAACATCTTTTATCTTTACCATGTTTAATCGTTTTATGTTGTAGTTTGCCATTAGGAGCGCAGACTCCATCAGACGGTTTGCCCCCCAAACAGATTGTCCTTTCTCAAAAAGCGCAAAAGGCTTTAAAGGGGAAGCAGATATTATATGTTGAACGTCAGCAATATGCTCCAGATCATCATAATACAGCTACATTATTTCAGCCAGGTGAAATAAATGAGGGTAGTTTTGCTCCTGGTGGAGCTATGCGTATATTTGATGTTGATTCAAAAAAGAATCGAACATTAATAGAAATGCAGGATGGAGTTATTCGTGATCCGGAAATATCTTTTGATGGGAAAAAAGTTTTGTTTTCGATGCGTCAGAATCGGAAAGATTCCTATCATTTGTATGAAATGAATGTAGATGGATCTGGATTACGTCAGTTGACTTTTGCAAAAGGTGTTTCAGATATTGATCCGATTTATCTTCCGGATGGGAATATTGTCTTTACTTCTACTCGTCAGCCTAAATATTGTATGTGCAATCGCCATATCATGGGAAATCTTTTCCGGATGGAATCGGATGGAGCCAATATAACCCAGATAGGTGTAAGTACTTTATTTGAAGGTCATTCATCTATGTTAAGTGATGGCAGAATATTATATGATCGGTGGGAATATGTAGACCGTAATTTTGGCGATGCTCAAGGTCTTTGGGTGGTAAATCCGGATGGAACGAAACATGCTATTTATTATGGGAACAATACTGCATCGCCTGGAGGAGTAATTGATGGAAGACAAGTTCCGGGAAGTGATCTGGTTGTCTGTACATTCTCTTCCTGTCATGATCGTCCTTGGGGAGCTATGGCTATTATTGATAGGAGAAAAGGGGTGGATAATGAATCTGCTTTGGTACAGATCTGGCCAAAATCCGCACAGAAATTAGTGGGCCATGGAAATCTGGATTCTTTTAAGAGTGTCTATCCTCGTTATGAAGATCCTTTCCCTATTGATGAACAGAATTTTCTGGTTTCACGAACAATTTGGATAAAAGATGGTGGATGGAATGTATTGGATTCGAAATCTGGTATATACTATATAAATAGGGAAGGAACAGAAGAGGTAATCATTGAAGGGAATCAGAGTTTGTTTGATCCAATGATTGTTGCTGCTCGTCCAAAGCCTGTTCCAATTCCAATGATGCGTAATTTTACGTCGAAGGAAGGACAGTTTTACGTGGAGAATGTATATGAAGGAACCCATATGTCAGGAGTGAAGCCTGGAGTTGCCAAGTATCTTCGAGTAGTGGAATCTCCTGAGAAACGGACCTGGACGCAAAAAGGTTGGTTTGGTGAAGGTGAACAGGCTCCGGGTATGAACTGGCATAGCTTTGAGAATAAACAGATTTTGGGAGATGTTCCTATTGAAGATGATGGTTCTGTCAGTTTTATGGTCCCTTCTGGTAAACATGTGTTTTTCCAGTTGTTGGATAAGGATAAAATGATGATCCAGTCTATGCGAAGTGGAGTGTCTTTGATGCCGGGTGAAGTAAATGGCTGCATAGGTTGTCATGAAGACCGTCTGGCTTCTGTTCCCGCAGGAGGTAAACGTCCGTTAGCATTGAGTCAGAAACCGAAGCAGCTTCAGGCTTGGATGGGGAAGAAACCGCATAAGTTCTCTTTCATGGAAGAAGTTCAGCCAATATTGGATAAGCATTGTCTGAAATGTCATGATTTTGATGTAAACAATCGGGATAAAACTGTTTTGGCCTGTGATAAAAATCCATTTTTTAATGCGGCTTATATCAATCTTTATGTGTCAAAGACTATTCATTTGATAGGTGGCGGACCAGCTCCAATACAACAGGCTTATTCATGGGGAAGTCATGCCAGTAAGTTGACTAAAATGATCGATAGTGGACATGGAAAAACGAATTTATCCAAGAAAGAGAAGGAAATCTTATATACATGGATGGATTTAAATGGGGTATATTATCCTGTTTATGAATCTTCTTTTAGTAATAATTGGGCCGGGCGTTGTCCTTTGACGGATGAGGAAGTGAAACAGCTTTGTGAATTGACAGGACTTAATTTTGGTCAATTGAATAGTTGGCAACGAACGGTACAGGCGCAGATTTCTTTTGATCGTCCGGAACTTAGTCCTTGTCTGGATAAGATTCGTGGTGATAAGGATAAAATGAAGAAAGCAATCACTCTTCTGAAGATGGGAAAGAAACGTTTGAAAGAAACACCACGTGGTGATATAGAAAAAGAAGTAGCTCCTTGTGAAAAACATCAGAATCAGCTTCGTAAGTATGCAGCTCGTTTAGAGGAAAGTATTAAAAGTAACCGATGTATATCGAAAGGAGAGAAATATTATGATCCACAATAGTAAAATAATTTTAATCCAGATTATTGTTTGGTGAATAAAGAAAAAAGTTGAATTCTATATATTAATAAAATAAGTGATAATTATAAACATGTCACTTTGCAAATCCAGGTAGAAAAATAAAAGAGAAAAAGAAATGACTATAAAAGAAATAGCATCTATGATTGATATCAGTGCCGTTCGTGCTGAATCAACATGGAACGAAATTGAGGATATTTTAAATGCGGCAAAGAAGTATCCGTTTATCTGTATCTTCTCTATGCCAAGTATGATTGACAGAATTCTTCCTTATATGAATGAGATTCCGGAAACGAAGTTGGGAGGAATTGTAGGTTTCCCTTCGGGAGGAGAAACTTTGGAAACAAAGTTGTTTCAGGCAAGACAGATGAAAGAGAAAGGTTGTGATGAGGTGGATATGGTTTTGAACATTGGAAAATTAAAGTCGGGCTTTTATGATGAAGTAAAGGACGAAATTGAACAAATCAAAGCTGTAGTTAGTCCGTTACCTTTGAAAGTAATCATGGAAGTTGTTCTGCTTACAGATGAAGAACTGACAAAAGCTTCGAGTATTGTGCGAGATGCAGGAGCTTCCTTTGTAAAAACAGGAACAGGATGGGCAGGAGCTACTACTGAACATCATATTGAAGTGATTAAAAAGGCTGTTGGGGATACGATCCCATTAAAAGTGGCTGGAGGAGTTCGCTCTTTAGATACCTTATTGAAGATGAAAGAAATGGGTGTTTCTCGTTTCGGTATTGGTTATAAATCTGCTCTTCAGATAATGAAGCAAGCTGAAGAACGAGGCTGGAAATGATAGAATCAAAAGTTATAGCATATGATTTGGGAACAGGAGGTATTAAAGCCTCCTTGTTTTCTTCGGTAGGAGAAATATTATCATCAGTATTTATTCCATATCAGACTTATTTTCCAGAACAGGATTGGCAGGAACAGGCTCCTGAAGATTGGTGGAATGCTATAGTTTCATCTACTCGTCAATTGTTGGAAAAAAGTCAGATCTCTGCTGATGAGATAGTTTCATTAGCTATTTCCGGGCATAGTTTAGGTGTTGTTCCGATAAGTAAGGAAGGTAAGCTTTTGAGAAAGCGAACTCCCATCTGGTCTGATCAGCGAGCAGGTAAAGAAGCTGAATCTTTTTTCTCGAAGATTGATTATGAAGATTGGTATATGCATACGGGAAATGGTTTCCCTCCAGCATGTTATTCTGTATTTAAAATGATGTGGTATCGGGAGCATGAACCTGAAATGTTTGCTTCTATTTATAAGGTGATCGGTACGAAAGATTACTGTAATTATCGTTTTACAGGCCGATTATGTACTGATTATTCTTATGTTTCGGGAAGTGGTGTCTTTAATTTGAAAACCTGGAGCTATGAAGCTGATTATATCAAAGCTTCAGGTTTGGATCGATCTGTTTTTCCGGAAATCATTCCATCGGATGTAGTAATTGGAAAGATTACTAGTGAAGCCGCTGCTGAAACAGGACTGAATCAAAATACTTTGGTGGTAGCAGGGGGAGTTGATAATTCATGTATGGCTTTAGGTGCAGGAGGAATTTGTTCAGGAGAAGTGTATACTTCTTTAGGAAGCTCGGCTTGGATTGCATTGATTTCAGATCAGCCCGTTTTGGATTTTGCTCGTAAGCCATATGTCTTTGCTCATGTAATTCCCGGCTTATATGATTCGGCAACGTGTATCTTTTCAGCAGGAAATAGTTTTCGTTGGGTTCGTGATGTTTTATGTTCTGATCTGCTTCAACAGGAAAAAGAAACAGGAAAAGATTCTTATCAAATGATGGACGCTCTTGCTGAAGAATCTGTACCTGGTTCGAATGGTGTCTTTTTTAATCCGAGTTTGGCTGGAGGATCGATGTTGGAACCATCGCCTTCTATTTGTGGCGCCTTTGCCGGTTTGAAATTGGGGCATACTCGTTCTGATTTGATTCGTGCGGCAATGGAAGGAATAGCATTGAACTTAAAAGTGGCTCTTGATTTATTACAGTCATATTCACCAATCACTCGTGATATGCTCATTGTTGGCGGAGGTGCAAAAAGTCAATTTTGGATGCAATTATTTGCAGATATATATAATTTATCGGTATTTAAAACAAATATTGATCAGGAAGCGGCCTCATTAGGAGCAGCAGCTTTGGCATTGAAAGGAGCTGGTATTTGGAATGATTATAGAAGAATATCTCAACTGCACCAGATAGAAAATCGTTATCAGCCACGTGAGGATATTTCTTCTGTTTATCAGGATAAACTCTTGCCTCGTTTTAAAAAACTGACAGGATTGTTAGGTGAGTTCTGACAAATATGTTTGTGGTTCTGGATGTGTATTTTATTAATTACAACTATCTGTTTGACAGATAGAACTAGAAGGATATACTTCTACCTTAAATATGTATAGGAAATATGCTCGACCTTTATTTAATGTCCTGCAAATTGTTAATTCAGAAGATTAAAATACATATTATAGCACATTTGCTTTTTTATCGAATAAGCTAAAAATGTGAAATTTGCATAAAAGAGATTTTGATAAGGATTTATTTTATACTTTTGCTGTAGAAATAAAAAGGTATCTTGTTATCATTGTTTTTTAGCTCGTTAAAGAATTTATTCTCTAGGCTTTAACGAAAAAATCATTTCTTATTTTAGAGATAATGCATATTGAATAGTTTAGGAATGGATGTGAAATGATATAAAAAATTAAATGATTAATAAGAATATGAAGAAGTTATTATTGACATGTCTCTCTTGTGCTTTATCTATCATGTCTCAGGCACAAGATGAAGCATTAATTGATTATGTGAATCCTTTTGTGGGAACCGATGGTTATGGAAATGTGTATCCGGGTTCTCAAATTCCTTTTGGTGGTATTCAGATCAGTCCTGATACGGATGATGATTTTTATGATGCTGCTTCCGGTTATAAATATTCACATCCAAGTATTATGGGGTTTAGTTTGACTCATTTGAGTGGAACAGGTATTCCTGATTTAGGAGATTTCTTGTTTGTGCCTGGAGTTGGTGAAGTTTATACAGAACCTGGTACTCATAAGGATCATGCAAAGGGTTATCGCTCTCGTTATTCGCACGATAAAGAATGGGCATCTCCTGGCTATTATGGAGTTGACTTGTTGGATTATGGTGTAAAGGCGGAAATGACATCGGCTTCAAGAAGTGGTATCTTCCGTTTTACTTATCCTAAATCAGACAAATCCTTTATTTTGGTTGATTTGGATCATACATTGTTACATAAATGTGTGTGGTCAAATCTTCGACAGATTAATGATTCTACTATTGTAGGGTATAAATTGGTAAAAGGTTGGGGACCAGAACGCCACGTTTATTTTGCTGCTACATTCTCCAAAAAGATAGATGATTTCAAAATTCTTCAGAATGGAAAACCTGTGATTTATAATACGAGCCGTTTTAGAAGTCATATGGAAGCATGGGGAACAAAACTGATGGCTCGTTTGATTTTTTCAACAGCTGATAAAGAACAGGTTTGTGTGAGAACGGCAATTTCAGGAGTTAGTACAGAAGGCGCTTTAAAAAATCTGCAAGAAGTTAAAGACTTAAGTTTCGATGCCGTTAAAACTCAGGCTCAGAATTTATGGGAAAAAGAATTAGGTAAATATCAGATAGTAGCAAGTAAGAAAGATAAGGAAGCTTTCTATACAAGTGTTTATCATACAGCCTTACATCCTTTTCTTTTTCAGGATGTTGATGGTAAATATCGTGGCTTAGACAAGAATATTGAACAGGCACAAGGTTTTACAAATTATACAACACTTTCCCTTTGGGATACTTATAGAGCATTTCATCCGTTGTTGAATTTAGTGAATCAGCCATTAAATGCGGATATTGCAAATTCTATGCTGGCTCATTATAATGTGAGTGTTGAAAAGATGCTTCCTATATGGTCTTTCTATGGAAATGAAACGTGGTGTATGATTGGTTATCATGCCGTTTCTGTATTAGCTGATATGATTGTGAAGGATGTAAAAGGTTTTGATTATGAAAAAGCCTTTGAAGCAATGAAAACGACAGCAATGAATCGTCATTTTGATTGCCTTCCTGAATATATGGAAATAGGTTATGTCCCATTTGATAAAGAGGCTGAGTCTGTCTCTAAAACATTAGAGTATGCTTATGATGATTATTGTATTGCTCAGGCTGCTAAAAAACTGGGAAAAACTGCTGATTATGAATATTTCATCAAAAGAGCTACAAATTATAAGAATCTGATCGATCCGGAAACAAAATATATGCGTGGACGTGATACTGCAGGTAAATGGCGTACTCCTTTTAGTCCGATTGCCTATCAGGGTCCGGGTTCTGTAAATGGCTGGGGGGATATTACAGAAGGCTTTACAATGCAGTATAGCTGGTATGTCCCTCATGATTTCCAGGGATATGTAGAAGTTGCGGGTAAGGATTTGTTGTTGAAACGTCTGGATGAAATGTTTACGATTGAGATGGATAAAGATATTCCTGGAGCTCATGATATTCAGGGACGAATTGGAGCCTACTGGCATGGGAATGAACCTTGTCATCACGTAGCTTATTTGTTTAATGAATTAGGTGAACCTTGGAAATGTCAGAAATGGGTTCGTGAGATAGCAAAACGTTTCTATGGAAATGAACCTGGTTCGTTGAGTGGTAACGATGATTGCGGACAAATGTCTGCTTGGCACATCTTTAATTGTATGGGTTTCTATCCTATTGCTCCGTCAAGTAATGTTTATAGTATAGGTTCTCCTTGTGTAAGTGCAATGACTGTATCTTTAAGCAATAATGCCAAGCTAAAAATAACGACTAAGAACTGGTCTGAAAAGAATGTTTATGTGAAAGATTTGTATGTTAATGGGAAACAGCATAAATCTCCTTATTTAACATACGATGAAATCAAAAATGGTGCAGAAATTCATTTTATAATGAGTAGTAAACCAAATAAGAAATGGGGTAAAATTACAAAAAGTCCGTTTGATTTATAATAGTGGACTGTTAGGATAAACAGATCTGGATTTAAAGTCTCCCTTTATTATTGAAGTATAAATGTTTATACAAATAATAGAGGGAGATTTTTTGTCTTATTTAATGTGATTCTTGATATATTTTTTTAGAATGTGAAAAGCAGGAGCAGCCATTTCTCCATGATTATATCCGTCTAATTCATAAAGATATACTGATTTATGACCAACTACTTTCATCATGCGCCAGAAATAGGCATTCTCTTCATATCTGCCATATAATTCCATTTCTCTATCTCCAGAGATGATAACCAATGGAGGTGCGTCGGGGCGAACATAATAAAGAGGTGCATATTCGTCGATGCTAGGTTGTGTTTCTTTCATTCCTTTGGCTTTCCGATATGCAAAATGGCTGATTGCATGTCCGCTGAAAGGTATTAGTGCTGCAATGGAATCAGGGTCAATTTGATATGTTGAAAGCCAGCGTTTATCCAATCCAATCATATTTGTCAGATAGCCACCAGCCGAATGGCCGGAAACGATAATCTTCTTTTTACTTCCTCCATATTTTTCAATTTCTTTGAAAGTCCATGCTACAGCAGCTGCAGCATCATTGATACAATCATCCAAACGAGCTTTTGGCAATAGACGATAATTTACAGCTACAACTCCTAATCCTGCTTTTTCTAATTGTTGTGGTAAATATTTATTCCCGGAAGAAAGACCTCCTCCGTGGAACCATACTACAACAGGAAAATCTGTTGTATTTGTTGGAAAGTAGAAATCAAGTTTACATCTTTCTTTTGCATAAGGATCTTGAGATTGAGTATATGAAATGTCCTTTATAAGTTTATAATCCTGGGCATTCAATTGCCCAAGAAAACATAAAATACTTAATAATAAAATTGTTCTTTTCATGATTCTTTAACTGAAAATTAATATTGTGCAAGATACAATAAAACTTCTGTTTATTAGATAGATGGATATCGGAAAATGATAAAAACATTAAATATTTATATATCTTTGTTTGTGTTAATTTTAGAAAGCCGAATGATGAAGCATACTTTGTTTATATGTTTGATATCCTTTTTGTTGTTAATCCCTATATCATTAAGAGCATATCCCGTTATAAGTAAATATAATTTGCCCGATTTATCGAACAATGCTGTCTTATGCATGTATCAGGATAGTGACGATTATTTATGGATTGGTACATACGATGGACTGAATCTGTTTAATGGTAAGGATTCATATGTTTATCGTTTTGATATAGATAATCCTAAGTCTTTATGTAGTAATATTATTCATAAAATAACAGAAGCTGATCCTGGTTATTTATGGATTTGTACATCTTTGGGTATTAATAAGTTCTCGTTAGACCAACGTCGTGTAGTGGAATCTTATCCAGGTTATTTGGAATGTGAATTGATCGCTTCAGATTCAAAGGGAAACACATTGGCTGTTAGTAAGGATGGCTTTATTTCCTGTTATTCACATAATAGTGATGGTTTTCGAGATATGCCTTATGAAGATTATAAGCCCTCTTCAGTAAAGTGTTTGTTTTCGGAAGAAGAGAATGTTTTTCAGATGGTTATGTCTTCCGGAAAAATAAAAATAATAAAGACTAAATTTAATATTAACGATTTTGCTCTTCTTTTTACTGAAAAGACTATTCATGATCAAAATATTTTATATGCTTTTGTAGAAGAAGATCATTTGTTTTTTGTTGATGAATCGGAACAGTTGTACAAATATAATCTCCATTCAGAAAATAAAGTGTTTTTAAGAGATTTATCTGGTTTGATTCAGAAGTATGGTATTATCTTTAATATACAAACCTTTATGTCTGATGTTAAAGTGTTTTTTAGGAATGGCTATTATTGCGATGTTTCTACAGGAAAAATAATCGGTTCGGGACTGGGTAATTTTTGTACTTTGAAAAGTCGTTCGCAAGATGTATTATGGATTGGAAGTGATGGACATGGTGTCCTTCAATATTATGATAAACAGGACTTTTTTAGGGAGATTATGCAGAATCAGTTACCATTACGTGTAATGAATCCTATAAGAGGTTTGTTTACTGATAAATATAAAAATTTGTGGATTGGAACAAAAGGAGATGGATTGATTCGTATTTCAGAATATGATAAGTATGAGCGTAATATTCCTGCTCATGCGGTTTCTCATTTTACTGTAAGTTCTGGATTGTCTCATAATAGAGTTTTTTGTTTTAAGCAAAGTCGTGACAGTTCCAAATTTTGGATAGGCACCGAAGGCCCTGGAATATCTTATTATTCATATAAAGACAATCGTGTTTATACGATTCGTCCTCCTAAAGGAGAAGATGAAATTAATTTTGTACATGGAATTGAAGAGATAAGTGATTCTGTTTTATGGTTGGCAACGACAGGTAAGGGTTTGCAGGAGGTTCATCTGAAAAATTTGAAAACTAATCCTGAAATAACAAAAGTAAATACATATTTTACTAAAGTTAAAGATAATCTATGTAATGAATTTCAATCTATATGTTATGATGGGGATTCTCTGCTTTATGGTGGATCTCGAGGTGGATACGGCTTGGTAATAATGAATGTATATAGAAAGACTATAAAGTTTGCTCGTAAAAATAATGAAGATCATTCACCAATCGGAGATATTCTTTCTATTTGTAAAGTTTCGGATTCTCTTCTTTATATGGGATCTAGTTCGGGAATGAATAAGCTGAGTAAGAAAAAAGGAAAAATTTCTTTTTTGAATCACTATAATAAAAATGAAGGAATTGTAAATGATATGATTCACGGTATCTTAGAAGATTCAAATCATCGTTTATGGTTGAGCTCAAATAAAGGGCTGATAAAGTTTAATCCAGAAAATAACTTTTTCCATAGTTATACTAATCCATATTTGAATGTGATTGAATTTTCAGATGATTCCTATTGGAAATGTCCTTATACCGGACGTTTATTTTTTGGTGGTGTAAATGGTTTGGTTTGGATTAATCCTAGTGGAGTACAAAAAACTGAAACTATTGTACCTAGAAAATTAAAATTTTTTGAGGTGAAACTGGATGATAAATCCTATCCTGTTGATAAGACTATTTTAGAGAAAGGAATTGTTATGCCTCATAATACGCATCATATACAAATATCTTTTGCAATTCCCGATTATATAAATAGTGAGAATTATGAGTTCGCTTATTTTTTGGAGAATTTTAATACCAAATGGGTGGAATTACAGAGGAATAATAAGATAAATATCTCATGGTTACCATACGGAAAATATAAATTGAAAGTTCGTTATAGGACTGGTGTCTCTGATTATATAGGAGATGAATATGTTTTGCCAATTACTGTATTACCTCCTTGGTATTTAACAAACTATGCTATAATTACTTATTGTTTGTTAATATTGCTATCGTTTGTCCTTTTACGTTATTTGTATTTAAGACAACTTCGAAAGAAACAGCAAAGTTTAGTTCTTGCGATGTCTGAGGAACAGAAAGGAAAGCTTTATGAAGCTAAGTTGAAGTTCTTTACTCAGATTACACATGATTTATGTACACCCTTAACTATGATTGCTGGAGTTGAGGATTTTATTCAGAAATATTCTGTTGTCAATTCAGATTCAAAACTTTCTTTTTATAGTCAGGTCCTCAAAAAAAATGTAGAGGAACTGAACCAACTGATACAGGAGGTTTTTAATTTAAAAAATATAGAGGAAATTGGTATTAAAGAATTGGAATTGACAAAAACTTCTATTTCGAGTTTTATGAAACAGGAGTGTAAGCGTTTTAAAGAATTAGCTGAAAAGAAAAATATACATTTTAATTTATCTGTAGATGATGATTTGATTTGGAATACGGATGTAATCTTGGTTAAAACTATTTTTTCAAATCTCCTAACTTATGCTTTTAGACAGACTTTGGAAGGTGGAGAAATAAAAGTTGCGGCTGTAATTGAAAATGAGGCATTGAAATTTAGTGTTTTAAATTCAGGAATGAGTATACCTAAAGAAGATATAAAATACATAACTGATCATCATTATTTAATGAAAGAACGTATATCGTTAGATGAAAAAGAAATGTATAATCATCCAGGATTAGGGTTATTTATCTGTTATAATTTAGTTCAATTATTAAAAGGAAATATACAGATAGATAGTGATGGAAACAGTTATACTAAATTTATTGTAACTCTTCCGAATTATCAGATGGAATTACCAGTACAAGAGGAGGCCGTTTCGTCGACTGCGGAAAATAATTCTCTTAAAGGAAAAAGTTTGGTGTTAGTTGTGGATGATCATAAAGATATCACATGGCTTATTTCTGATATTTTATCTTCAGACTATAATGTTCACGTTTCAGAATCAGCATCAGAAGCTTTGACTTTCCTGAAACAGGAAACTCCTGCGGCTTTAATAACAGATATGACCCTTATAGATATGGATGGTTTGGAGTTTGTCTCAAATTTAAAAAGGAACAAATATATGGGACATATTCCTGTCTTGGCTATTTCATCAATTCTGACGGCAGAACAACAAGCTCAAGGTTTGAAAATGGGTGTTGATGCATTTTTGACGAAGCCATTCTCTCCGGTTGTATTAAAATCGATTGTCTATAGACTTGTCTCTAATCAGGAGCAAATGAAAGAATATTTCTATTCTCCTGAAAGCGCTTTTCAATATATCGGAGGTCAGTTAGTACATCAGGAGGATAAAGAATTTTTAGAAAAGGTTACTGCTGTTATTTCCGAAAATATAAGTATGGAAGGTTTACGTCCGGATTATATTGCCGAAAAATTAAATATGAATCCAAGAACATTATACCGTCGATTGAAAAAAGTGATTAACATGACACCTTCTGATTATATAAAAGATTACAAATTGTCATATGTCGCACGCTTACTTGTGACAACAAATATGAATGTTCAGGAGATTTTGTATCAGATTGGAAATACTAATAAATCTTATTTTTATAAAGATTTTGCTAAACGGTATAATATGACACCTTCAGAATATAGAAAGATGAATAAAAAGTCCTGAAAATAAGCTTGGTATTTATTTTTGACAAAAGCGTGTCAATAATGGCAAATGGTATTTATTGATACTTTAAAGGTCAGTTTTGACATTTGAAACATCTTTGTAACCTCTTAATATTGCATTCGAAATCTAAAAATGTTAAACATTCATTAACTAAATAATTCGATATGCATTATGGGAAATAAGATTGAGAAGAGTAATGGAAGAAAATGCCTTACTATATTAGTAGGTAAAGCTTCTTTATTACTTTGTTTGTCTTTGATGTTCCAGCCTACTTATGCAGAAAGCATTTCAGTTGGCGTTGAATCAAATGAATTCCATGCAGTAGCACAACAAGGAAAAACAGTTTCTGGTGTAGTAAAAGATCAGAATGGAGAACCACTAATTGGTGTAGGTGTTGTATTAAAAGGTACTACAACAGGTACTGCTACAGATTTTGATGGTAATTTTACATTAGATTTACCAACCGATAAAGGAACATTGGTGTTCTCTTTCATTGGTTTTAAAACACAAGAAGTTGACTACAAAGGTCAGGCTACAATTAATGTTGAATTGAAAGAAGATGCTGAGATGTTGAACGATGTTGTAGTCGTTGGTTATGGCTCTCAGAAAAAAGGTGAAATTACTTCATCTGTTACTAATGTAAAAGCTGCAGACTTTAATAAAGCTCCAGTTGTTAACCCTATGCAGTTGGTTGAAGGTCGTGTTGCTGGTTTGACTATTTCAAGAGGTAGTTCTGACCCTAATGCAGCTCCAAGTATTCAGATGCGTGGTGCTTCTTCTTTGAAAGGTAATAACGAACCTTTGATCATTATTGATGGTGTTCCTGGTAACATGTCTTCTTTGAATGCCATTGCTCCAGAAGATATTGAGGCTATGGACGTACTGAAGGATGGTTCAGCAGCTGCTATTTATGGTACTCGTGGTAATAATGGTGTAATTATTGTTACAACAAAACGTCCTCAAGTAGGTGTTTCTCAGATTGATTATTCTGGTTATATCATGAACGAACAGGTTGCTAAGCGTCCAGATATCTTGTCTGCCCAAGAATTTGTCGATTATGGTAAATCTACAAATAACGATCGTATTCGTGATTTTGGTGGTCGTGATGATGCCTATGATTTATTATTAAATAAAAATAATATCAGCCACGTTCACAACTTGACTGCAACAGGTGGTAATAACAAAATGAACTATCGTGCGTCATTGAACTATCGTAAGAATGATGGTATGGTTCAGAATTCAGGTCGTGAAACAATTAATGGTGCAATTGCGGTTAATCATCGTGGTTTTGACGATAAACTTTTGTTATCATTTAATTTGTCCAACTCTTATATCAAATCAAACGGTATAAATAATGATGTATTCTATCAGGCAACTCGTATGAATCCAACTATTCCTATTTATAATGAAGATGGTTCATTCTACGAAACTTATGCAGGATATGATGACTTTAACCCTATTGCAAATATCTATCAGCAGAGTAAGAAGAATGTTTTGAAAAACTTGTTAAGTAGTTTCAAAGCAGAATACGAAGTAATACCTGGTTTGAAAGTTGCAGGTTTCTTTGCATTGGAAAAGAATGATGATAGTTATAGTTATTATAGAAGTCGTTTGTCTTATGATGCGATTAAGAATGGAGATAATGGTTCTGCCGAAAAGAAATATTCTTCAACAACTAACAAAACAATGGAATGGACAGCCAATTATGTAACATCTATTAATAATGTACATAATATCACAGCTTTGTTAGGTTATAGTTATCAGGATTTCGAATCAGAATGGTTTAGTGCTAAAAATAGTGGTTTCTTGACAGATGCTTTCGAAAGTAACAATCTAGGTGCTGGTTCTTATTTGAAAGATGGTTTGGCCGAAATGGAAAGTAATAAGACTTCAAGCAAATTGATTGCATTCTTTGCTCGTTTGAATTATAACTACGATGGAAAATATATGGCTAGTGCTTCTATTCGTCGTGAAGGTTCTTCAAAGTTCGGTGCTAATAACAAATGGGCTATGTTCCCTTCTGTAAGTGCCGGTTGGATGCTTTCAAGAGAAGAATTCATGGAAGATTTCGAAGCTCTAGATATTTTGAAATTCCGTGTCGGTTATGGTGTTACTGGTAGTTTGCCAACAGATTCTTATATGTCATTGATCAAGTATGGTACTGGAGCTGGTTACTGGGATGCAAGTAATGGTAATTGGATTACTGCTACTTATGGTCCAAGTAATAACCCTAACGCTAACTTGAAATGGGAAAAAGCAATTTCATTGAATATCGGTTTTGATTATGGATTCTTTGGAAATCGTTTGAATGGTACTATCGACTGGTATAAACGAAGAACAAAAGACTTGATTGGTTCATATACAGCTCAGCAGCCATCTTTGATCTACAACAAAATTTTGACAAACGTAGGTACAATGGATAATACTGGTGTGGAATTGGCTGTTAATGGTGAAATTGTTAAGACTAAAGACTTTACTTATACTGCAAACTTTACATTGTCTTGGGAAAAGAATGAATTGACATCTTTATCAAATGATATGTATAAGGCTAGTTACGAAGATCGTTATAGCTTGCCTTCTCCGGGTAACTTGGGTTACGCTCAGCGTTTGCAGGAAGGACATCCTGTAGGTTCATTCTATGGATTTATCTGTGATGGTATTGACAAAGACGGTCATTATATTTATCGAGATCTGGATGGTAAAGAAGGTTTATCTGATGCTGACCGTACATTTATTGGTAATGGTCTTCCAAAAGTTAAGGCAGGTTTACAGAATACATTCACATATAAGAACTTTGATTTCAGCTTCTTCTTAAGAGGTATGTTCGCATATGATATCTTGAATGAAGGTAAAATTTACTTTGGAACAAATGCTCAGATAGATAAGAACGGTACTAACGTTTACAAATACGCATTGGATTCAGGTGTTAAAGAAGATCCTCGTTTCAGCGATTATTATTTGGAAAAAGGAAACTTCTTGAAAATTGATAACGTTACTCTTGGTTATACATTCAACTTCAAGAATACTAAGTATTTCCGTAATTTACGCGTTTATGGTAATGTTACAAACTTGGCAACTATTACTGGATATAAGGGATTAAATCCAGATATCAATGTAACAGGTTTGGAAGCTGGTATTGACAAACGTGGAATGTATCCTATAACTCGTACATTTACATTAGGAGTTAATGTTGGATTTTAATTAACAAGATTAATAGTAAATAGAAAATTATTATGAAATCAATATATAAACTTTGCGTTGCTGCTGCCATTTTAGGTGTCACATCATTTTCATCTTGTACAAACTTGGATGAAACTATTTATAGTGAAGTAACAGCAGATAATTATTATAATTCTGGAGATGAAGTAATGGCTGCATTATTGCGCCCTTGGGGACACTTTAGTGGTTCTATGTTTGCTCAGGCTCCATATTTGTTGCAGGAATTAACTGCGGACGGTTGTGCTTGGCCACAGAAAGGTCGTCACGGTTACGATGGTGGTGCTTGGATCCGCTTGCACAGACATCAGTGGACTCCGATTGAGAACGAAGTTGAAAGAGCTTGGTATTTGATGTATATGGGTATTGGTTTAGCAAATAACATGTTGGCCGATATCGAAAAGATCGATTTCGAAAAATTAAAAGTTCCTATTTCAAAGGATCAGGCAAGAGCTGAAATGCGTACATATCGTGCTTACTGCTACTGGTATTTGATGGACTTATATGGAGATGTTCCAGTCACTGAAGTTGTAGGTACAATGAATCCTGCAACAAACAGCCGTAGTGAAGTATACGATTATGTAGTAAAAGAGTTGAAAGAAGCAATTCCTGCATTATCTGATAATAAAACAGAAACTTATGGCCGTGTATCTAAATGGGGTGCAATGGCATTGTTAGCAAGAGTTTATTTGAATGCAGAAGTTTATTCAGGAACTCCTCATTGGGATGACTGTATTGCTATTTGTAACGATTTTGCATCAGCAGGTTTTCAGCTGGATACAAAATGGAATACTCCTTTCTTAGCAGATAATGATAAACTTTCAAAAGAAAATATCTGGGTTGTTGCTTATGATCAGGTGTATGGCCATGGAATGGGTTGGTATGGTCGTTGGTTACACTATGCACATCAGCAAGGCTGGAACTTAAAGGCCGGTCCTTGGAATGGTATCGTTTGTCAGCCATCATTCTATGATTCATTTGCTGATAATGATTTAAGAAAGACTGAAGGTTTCTTGATTGGTACTCAGTATCCACGTATCGCTCATGAAGATGGAACTTACACTTATGATACATCAGCTGAACCACTTAAGGGTTCTGAGGAATATAGTGGTGAACCTCTTGTTTTCGTTAACGAAATCAAATCTATGACTGAAGGAGAGGAAAACAGTGGTGCTCGTAGTATAAAATATGAAGCAAAAGAATTATCTTTGTTTGATCAAGATAATGATTGGGTTATTTTCCGTTATTCAGATATCCTGTTCATGAAGGCAGAAGCTATCTTGCATAAGAATGGAAATAAAGCTAATCAGGAAGTTGTTGATTTGGTTAACTCTGTTCGTCAGCGTTCATTCAATGCTGAAGATTGGGAAAAAGCTAAATACACAGTTGCTACATTGACTGCTGATGAATTCTTGGCAGAACGTGGTCGTGAATTTGCATTTGAAGGAACTCGTCGTTCAGATATGATTCGTTTCAACAAGTATGTTACAACATCTTGGTGGGATCATAAAGCTTCACTTAAAGCTGAATACAATTTGTTCCCGATTCCTTCAAAACAGTTGGCATCTAATCCAAATTTGAAGCCGAATGCAGCAAATTCATTGTATTAATGAATACTCAATCTCAAAATTCTCAGATTAATATGCCTGAAAATGTTATGTAATCTAAGATTCATTTAAACTGATATAGTAAAATAAGAGGCGGTGTTTAGGCATCGCCTCTGTTGTAAAATTATTTAGATATGAAATACTCAAATTTGTTGTATGCCCTGGTGTTGTTGGCAGGTTCAGTCTGTGTAAATGCTCAGACAAAGGTGGTTGATAGGGTGAATCCAATTATTGGAACAAATGGAATGGGACATACATTCCCTGGCGCTTGTGTTCCTTTTGGGTTGGTCCAGTTAAGTCCTGATACCGACACAATTCCTCATAATGTAGATGGAAAATATCAACCTCGTTCTTATGAATATTGTGCAGGTTATCAATATAAGGATAAAACAATCGTAGGTTTTAGTCATACTCATTTTAGTGGAACAGGACATTCTGATTTAGGTGATATTCTAGTGATGCCTACAACAGGACCATTAAGATTAAATCCTGGAACATCAGAGAATCCTGATGCAGGATATCGTTCTCGTTTTTCTCATGATACAGAGATTTCAAAGCCTGGTTATTATGAGGTAATGTTAGAAGATTACGGAATCAAGGCTCAGTTGAGTACAACTAAACGAGTTGGTGTGCATAAATACACATATCCGGCTCAGGCGAAGGAGCAACGTGTTATATTAGACTTGATTCATGGTATATATAATTATGATGGAAAAGTTCTTTGGGCTAATCTTCGTGTAGAAAATGATACATTATTGACAGGTTATCGTATTACAAATGGTTGGTCTCGTACAAATTATACGCATTTTGCCATATCTTTTTCTAAACCAATCATTAACTATGGATGTCAGGAAAAAGCGAAAGTAAAATATCGCGGAGGTTATGGAAAATTCAATATGAGTAAGAATTTCCCTGATATTGGAGGTCGTAAAATTGTTGCATATTTTGAATTTGATCCAAAAGATTCCAGAGAGCTGGAAGTAAAGGTCGGTTTGTCTGGTGTTAGTGCTGCAGGTGCATTAAAAAATCTTCAGGCAGAAGCGAGTGGATCAAACTTTGATCAGTTGGCTGCAAATGCATATCAATCATGGAGTGACGCTTTAACTTCTATTGAGGCAGAAGGTTCCGATGATCAGTTGGCTATGTTGTATACTTCTTTGTATCATACAATGATTAATCCAAGTGTTTATACAGATGTTGATGGTCAATACAGAGGATTGGATCATAATATTCATAAAGCGGAAGGTTTTGAAAACTATACAGTATTTTCTGTTTGGGATACTTACAGAGCATTGCATCCTCTGTTCAATATTATCAATCGTCAGGTAAATACTGATATTGCCAATTCAATGTTAAAACACAGCGAACAGAGTGTTCATAAGATTCTTCCAATATGGAGTCATATGGCAAACGAAAACTGGTGTATGATTGGTTATCATTCTGTTTCTGTGTTGGCTGATGCTATAGCTAAAGGTTTGCCAATCGATAAGGATGCAGCTTTAAAAGCAATGAAAAATAGTTCAACTCTTCCTTATTTGGATGGAATAGATGAATATATGCAGTTGGGATATGTCCCATTGGATCATAATGGTAGTGCCGCTTCTTTGACACTAGAATATGCTTATGATGATTGGACTATTTATCATACAGCGCTACTTGCTGGAAATACTGAAATGGCTGAGATTTATAAGAAGAGAGCAGCTAATTATAATAATGTGTTTGATACTTCTTTAGGTTATGCTCGTCCAAAATTGAAAGATGGCACATTCAAGAAGAAATTCAGTTTGCTAAGTACCCATGGAGAAGGTTTTATTGAAGGAAACGCTTTGAACTATTCATTCTATGTTCCTCAGGATGTGAATGGATTGATTCGCAATATGGGTGGTGATAAACAATTTATTACAAAGTTGGATTCTTTGTTCGCTATGCATTTGCCTGAAGAATTCTTTGCTCATACTGAAGATGTAACGAAAGAAGGTTTATTAGGCGGTTACGTTCATGGTAATGAACCGAGCCATCATATCCCATTTTTGTATGCATGGACTTCTAATCCTTGGAAGACTCAGTACTGGCAGCGTGAGATCATGAACAAGATGTATCGTAATAATATTGACGGTTTGTGTGGAAATGATGATTGTGGACAGATGTCTGCTTGGTATATCTTCTCTACTCTTGGATTCTATCCTGTTTGTCCTGGAACTGATGAATATGTTTTAGGAGCCCCTTATCTCCCATATATCAAATTGAATCTGGAAAATGGCAAAACTTTTGAAGTAAAGGCAAATAAGGTCAGTGATAAGAATCGCTATGTGAAGTCTGTCAAGTTGAATGGTAAGCCATACGCAAAAGGATTTATCACTCAGAAAGATATTATGGATGGTGGAGTCCTTGAATTTGAAATGTCTTCAAGACCAAACAAGAAACGTTTGTTCAAGGGGGAGAATGAACCATATTCATTGACAGAAAAAAATTAAGAAGTAAACAAAAAAATAATCTAATATGAACTATCGATTTGTTTTACAGTCGTTCTTAGGTTTGGCTTGCTGTTGTCTGTTCTCTTGTTCACAAGGAGTGAAAGACGAAAACAAAGCTGAAGTAAAAGAAGAAGCATCTGTATCATGGGATAATTATGATGTTGGAAAAGTTGATTTCCAAATATTGTCTCCAGATACAAAAGGTGCTGCCATTTATAAGTCCATTATTAAAGATCCGGATGCTTATATCAAAGAACAGGCTAGAAAAGTGGTAGCAACTTTGTATTTTTCTCCGGAAGATAGTATTCCTGGTATTGAATGTATTCATTATAAATTAAGAGAATACGATGGAATTTCTGCTAAAGATGGTGCGCCTCCAGCAATTACTATCGAATATAGTACGAAATGGGTGGAAAAGAGTTTTGGAGAAGGTGATACTGCAAAAGTTGATTATGAAACCAGAGGAGTTTTATACCATGAATTGACTCATGGTTTCCAACTTGAACCACAAGGTATTGGTTCTTATGGAACAAATAAGACTTTTTGGGCCATGATTGAAGGTGTTGCAGATGCCGTTCGTTTGTCTAATGGTTGTTTTACTGCAGAAGATCGACCAAAAGGTGGTCATTATATGGATGGCTATCGAACTACTGGTTTCTTCCTTGTCTGGTTGACAAAGAATAAGGATAAAGATTTCTTACGTAAATTCAATCAAAGTACATTGAAGGTTATTCCTTGGTCGTTTGATGGTGCTATCAAATATGCATTAGGAAAAGATCAGAATGTTGATTCTTTATGGAAGGAATATCAGACGGCAATGAATGATATCTAATTTGTCTTGAAAATATATTTTTATCGCTAAATAAATCTAACAGATTTACACAAGTGTTTTTATCGTTTATCGAAGATTAATCATTAAACGCATCTAATCCGTCATTAGGGATTTGTCCCTGATGGCGGATTTTTTTACAAAATGGGATACATTGATTTTTAGAAGAGGATGCATACTTTGATTTAAAGGAATGGACTCACGGGCTATTATAGAAAATAATGGTATTGTTCGTAATTCGAGTAGTACAATTATAGGCTAAGTCCCTGTTTTAAGTAAAAGGGAAGCTGTTATTTTCTTTTTCTATAAGTTGTTCTGAATTTTATAGTTAGAAGAGAAATAACCTGGATTTTATTTCTTTTTCGGATATTTTTTCGTTTCTTGTACGTTAATTAGAAAAATTAACATTTAAATAATTGACGTCATGAAAATCTACTCAGTGTGTTTATCCCTATTACTCGCCTTGGCAGTAACATCGGTCCGGGCCGATGATCAGCCTTGGCAAAATGCTCGTATTTTTCAGATAAACCGTGAACCGATGCAGGCTCACATGACTCCATTCGTATCTGAAGATGCGGCTCTTAAGCAATTGGAATTACCCGATGTTGATCGTTTTGAGGTAAATCCTTCAGTTGTACGTCGTATTACTCTCGATGGAACTTGGAAATTCCTCTTTTCTAAAAATGAAAGCGCCTGTCCAAAAGATTTTTATAGATCGAATTTTAATGTAAAGAAATGGAAAGATATTCAGGTACCTGGCAGTTGGGAACTACAGGGATTTGATTCTCCTATTTATACAGATGTTTCTTATCCGTTTCCGGCTAATCCTCCTTATGTGCCGACTGATTATAATCCGGTAGGAGCTTATGTACGTTACTTTTCTGTTCCTTCCTCCTGGAAGGATATGGATATTTTCATTGACTTTGAAGGTGTTGAATCGGCTTATTACTGTTGGTTGAATGGTGAGTTGGTTGGCTATAGTGAAGACAGTCGTTTACCGGCACATTTCAATATTTCCAAATATTTAAAGTCCGGAAAGAATCGTTTGGCTTTGAAGGTATTCCGCTATAGTGATGGCTCTTATATGGAAGACCAGGATTATTGGAAGTATAGCGGGATAGAACGAAGTGTCTATGTTTATGCTCGTCCGAAAGTACGTGTAAAAGATTTCAAACTGACAGCCGGTCTCGATAAGGCTTTTCTGAATGGGGAATTGAAAACGGATATTATTATGAATCAGGCTCAGGATGGTGGAAAACTGAGAGTGAAGATTCTGAATCCGGAAGGAAAGGAAATCATTAGTAAGACAAAAGTTTTCCAGAATGCACAGGATACTTTATTCCGATTGAATAAAATAGTGGAATCGGTACTTCCTTGGACAGCCGAAACCCCATCGTTGTATACTTTGGTAGTAACTACTTCTGATAAACAAGGTCGTACACTGGAATCTTTCGCTCATCCATTTGGGTTCCGTACAGTAGAAATGAAAAATGGAATGATCCAGATTAATGGTGTTCCGGTCCTTTTCAAAGGAGTAAATCGTCATGAACATGTTCCGGATAAGGGAAGATCCATTTCTGTTGAGAGTATGGTGAAAGATATTGAACTGATGAAGAAATTCAATATCAATGCCGTTAGAAACTGTCATTATCCGGGAAATCATCCTTGGTACGCTTTGTGCGACAAATATGGAATTTATCTAGTTGATGAAGCCAATATTGAAAGTCATGGTATGATGAACCATAAAGATGAAACTTTGGCCAATTATCCGGATTGGGAAGGAGCGTTTCATGCTCGTATGAGCCGAATGGTGAAGCGAGATCGAAACTTTACTTCTATTGTAACCTGGTCTTTAGGAAATGAATCCGGATATGGAAAGCATTTTGAAATGATTTATGATTGGACAAAAGCATTCGATCCGACTCGTCCGGTGCAATATGAAGGCGGAGGATATAATTCCAAGTCAGATATTTATTGTCCGATGTATGCGCGTATATGGGCATTGCGTCGTCATGTCAATCAGCGGGATGCTCGTCCGTTAATCCTTTGTGAATATGCTCATGCGATGGGTAACAGTGTTGGAAACTTGCAGGATTATTGGGATTTGATTTACAAATACGATCAGTTGCAAGGAGGTTTTATCTGGGATTGGGTGGATCAGACTTTTGCCATCAAAGATGAAAATGGAAGGAATATATGGGCTTATGGTGGAGATATGGGTTTTGTCGGTGTTCCTAACGATTCCAATTTCTGTGCCAACGGATTAGTGGCAGCCGATCGCAGTCTGCATCCACATATCTGGGAAGTAAAGAAAGTATATCAGTACATTCATTTCAAACCATTGGCATTTACTTGTAATCAGATTGAAGTGACTAACTGGCATGACTTTATCGATTTATCAGATTTCCGGTTGAAGTGGTATGTTGAGGCAAATGGAGTTGTTGAGCAGAAAGGAGAAATGGACTTTCCGTCAATAGCTGCCCGACATAAAGGCGTTGTTAAACTTCCGATTCAGTTACCAAAATCAGATGTCAGGGAATATTTCCTTCGTCTGGAAGCGGTGAAACTATCTGAATCCGCATTAGTTCCGGCAGGACATGTAGTGGCTATCGAACAATGGCAGCTCCCAGTCCAGCAGCTGCCAAAGAATAAAGTGGCTGTAAAGGGAATTCTTCAAATACAGAAAGATGGTGAAGGTATTCATATTCAGGGAGAAAATCAATTTAAAGCGGATTTTTCTTCAAAAACAGGAGAACTGACTCAATTGCTTTATCAGGGAAAGAATATGATTCAGAAAGGATTCCAGGCAAACTTCTGGCGTGGACTGACAGATAATGATGTCGCAAATGGAACTCCTAAGCGTTGTGGTACCTGGGCGAATGCCGGGAAGAATGCCCGCTTGGTTCAGCTGAATTCTCAATTGAGTGCTGATCAGAAAGAAGTGACTGTTACGGCCCATTATAGGATGGAAGAACAGGAATCTGATCTGACCTTGATTTATCAGATTCGTCCGGATGGAAGAATCAAGGTAAGTATGCAGTTTCAGCCGGGAGATAAACCGCTTCCTGAAATGCCAAGATTAGGAATGCGTCTGATATTAAATCCGGAATACGACCAGATGACCTGGTTAGGTCGTGGTCCTCAGGAAAATTATGCCGACAGAAAATCCGGATATATGCTAGGCCTGTATCAGACCAATGTGTGGGAACAGTTCCATCCTTATGTTCGTGCTCAGGAAACAGCCAATAAATGTGATGTTCGCTGGGTCGCTTTACGGAATGCTCAAGGCGAAGGCTTGTTATTCTGTGGAGAAGAACCATTAAATGTCAGTGCATGGAACTTTCCATTGGAAGACATTGCCTATCGTCCGTTTAATGTAGAACGACATCATGGAGGAAGTATTGTAAAGAAGGATATGGTCTGGTTAAATATCGATCATCTTCAGATGGGTGTTGGCGGTGATAATACCTGGGGCGCTCAGGTTCATCCGGAATATACTATTACTCCTAAGGCATGGAAGTATAGTTTCGAAATATCTCCGTTAACTTCCGGAGCAGATGCTTCAGCTCAGGCTCTTCAATCCGGATTCTAAAAACAGATTGGTTCAGATATAAAAACTCCGGTCGTATCATTTGTCGAATATGACCGGAGTTCCTTTTTTATTTGTAACTGTTCCAGCTGACAATCTCATTTAAATCCTTACGGACTTTCTTTCTGTCGGCTTGTTTGGAATAACCAATAACGATATCAAGCAACACTCTTTTATTAGAAGGAATATTCAATACTTTTCGAACCTTCTCTTCGTTGAACCATCCCATGATACAACTGCCAAGACCTTGTTCTTCGGCTGCCAGAACAATATGTGCAGCAGCAATTCCCACATCAATATGAGCAAAGTTCTTATCTTTTACCCACGATCCAAAACTGGCAGTCAGATTTGGCTTTTCTTCCACTACCACTATGTGGACTGGAGCCTGTTTGGTGAAATGATTAATTCCTAAAATCTTGCTGGCTACGGCATCGGCCAGGTCATTTTTAGTTTTCTCATCATCCACAACGATGAAATGCCAGGGTTGTGAGTTGCAAGCTGAAGGAGCGAGACGAACTGCTTCCAGAATATGCATGATTTTCTCTTTCTCCACCGGATGTTCAGGGTCGAAAGAACGATCGCTCTGTCGTTGGGCAACCAGTTTAAAGAAGTCTTCCATCTGAATCCTTTTACTTTATTTGAATAACATCATCTTACTGATGTATTTGCCAACGATGTCGAATTCCAGATTCACCACAGTTCCCTTTTCTATCTGGCAGAAATTGGTATGATCGTGAGTATAAGGGATGATAGCTACCTGGAAACTGTTTTTCTGTGAATTGCAGACAGTCAGACTGACACCGTTTACACAAACAGAACCCTTTTCAACAGTCAGGTAACCTTGCTGAGCCATTTCTTTGTTGAATTCATATTCAAAAGTATAATACCAGCTACCATCAGCTTCTTCTACATTAGTACAAACAGCAGTCTGATCCACATGACCTTGAACGATGTGTCCGTCTAAACGACCGTTCATAATCATACTACGTTCCAGATTAACCAGACTACCCGGAACAAGATGTCCTAAATTTGAACGATCCAGAGTTTCCTGAATGGCAGTCACTGTATAAGTCTTGTCTGTCTTCCTGACGACAGTCAGACAAACACCATTATGAGCCACACTCTGATCGATCTTTAGTTCATTTACAAATGAACATTCCATTGTCAAATGAATGTTCCCCTTATCATGCTCAACGGCCACTACTTTCGCAGCTTCTTCAATAATTCCTGAAAACATAATGATTTGATTTATTGTATACGTTGACAAATGTACATAAAAAAAGAAAGATAATAATACATAAACAACAAGTGGTCTGAAAATTCATAGATGAAGATAGGTGAGGTCTCGATTCATTTGTTATTGGATTATTTAGATTTAGAATATTTCTGATGAATGTTATTAGTCATATAGTATGAGAATTTCTTTATTTATATG
>JAHHQS010000010.1 GCA_020026285.1 Parabacteroides sp.
GTATATAACTTTACAGCCATATAATAAGTTATGTTTCACTAATAAATTTTGATAGTATGATAGGTAGTTTAATCGGTGGTGCTATGAAAATAGGAGGTGGCATATTCGGTGGAATCAAGGCTTCAAAAGCCATGAAGAAGGTGAAGGCCAACCTTAACAACCAGATGAAGGAAAATCAGAATTGGTATGATCGAAGATACAATGAAGATTCCACACAACGTGCAGACGCACAGAGAATCCTCACCATGACGCAGGATAGTATTCGTAAGAGAAATCAGGCCGCAGCAGGTTCTCAGGCTGTCATGGGTGGTACTGATGAGGCACTTGCGGCTGAACGTGCAGCCAACAACGCAGCTATGGCTGACGCTACAAGTCAGATTGCTGTTGCTGGAGAAGCACGCAAGGACAACATCGAGCAGCAGTACCTGAACACCAAGGCCAATCTCAACAGTCAGTTGAATGATCTCGAACAAAAGAAAGCAAATGCCATTTCACAGGCAGTGCTGGGTGTTGCTAACGCAGGTGGAGGACTTGCAGGATTATTTTAAAAATCATTAAGTATGCCGGGAAGTAACAATTATTCGCAGAGGCCGGATGAGGAAGACCAACAGAAGGTCATTCCTACCGGGCAGAGTGGCGGACCTACTCCGCCACCACCAACAGTGCAGGAGCAGCCTGTTAGCAATAATCAGGAGCTTATTAATGTGCTGGAACGTCAGCTTGCCGAGAATCCGCTTGAAACACCGGAACAGCGCAAGAGACGTGAAAAAAGAGAGAAGTGGGAAGGTATTATTGGTGGTATCAGTGATGCGGCAAATGCCGTGAGCAATCTCATATTCACTACAAAAGGTGCACCGAACATGTACAACCATGCCAACAGCATGACCGAAGCGACTCAGCGCAGAAAGGATAAGGCTCAGGCAGAGAGAGACAAACGTCTCAACAACTATCTCAACTATGCTATGACGCTTGGTAGGGCTAAGGACGCTGATCGTGGATGGAGATTCCAGTTACAACAGTACAAGGACGCACAGGCTCAGAGAGCACACGACAATGCTCTTGCCGATGCAAAGGCAAAAAGGGACAATGCAATGTACCAACTTAACATGGACCTAGCGCAACATAAGATTGATGCGGCAAAAGCAGCTGCAGTCAAGTCACAGATTGATGCGCAGTATGCCGCAAGAGAAGCACAAGCTCGTATTAATCGTGAGAATGCCTCTGCTGGTGCTTCTAATGCAAGAGCTAACTATTACGACAGAGGTGGTTCAGGTGGTAAACCTGCTGAATTTGTAGGCTATGCTAAGGATGGTACAGAACACAGGTTTCGAGACGCTAAAGCATGGGAAGCCTTTTCACGTAGAGAAGGTACGTGGGTTGAAGGTGAGAAGACAACCAAATCTACTACTACTAGATTCGGCTCTCCTGAAACAACTGAAACTACTACTTCTGAAGGTGGTTATAGTAAGAAACCTGTCGGCCAATCGCCTTTAATGAAGAAAGGAAAAGAGAAAAATGAACAATCTAAAGCAGAATGGTAATGGAAGATAATGTAACGAAATTATACAATGCACTTAGAAAGAAGAATTACACCGATGAGGAACTTGGAGGCTCTGAGAAAGATTTCAGAGAAGGAATGAAAGACCCTCAGATGCGTAAATCCTTCTATGACTGGGTGTCTAATCGAGGCGACTTCCAAATAGGGGATTTTGACTCGTATGAGGAACGTATTTCGTCAGACTATCCAACCAAGGAACAACTCTTGAAAAAGGCGGATTCCATGCTGGCGCAGAACCAACAGCAGGTAGAGGACTTCAATCAGCGTATTGACAATATACAGGAGTACGGTTTTGGACTTGGTGGTAACACTAAGAAGGGGCAGAAACAGTATAACAGTCTTACTGGGAAGTTCGAAGACACATATCTCACTCCTGCTGGCAACAGATACACCAGTAAATTTGATGCGGACAATGAAAGTTTGCAGTACAGACAGATAATGGGCGATGCAGAGAGACAGAAAAACGAGCAGGGCTATGTAGAAGGCTTCATTCCCGGTATCAAGCAGGGATGGAACTCACTCGTTGAAGGTGCTAAGTATCTAGCAGGTGAGACAGCAAACGTGTTCACTGGTAGTAGTCTCGATGATGCACAGGCTTTAGACGAAATAAGTCGAATGGAGAAGGAAGGACTTGATCTCAATGAAGGTGTAAAACCTTTAGACGAAATCGAAAAGAGGTACTATGAACTTCTTAACGATGATGTAAACGCTGGTAACAAAGATGTAAGCGATGAACAAAGGTTCAACTCTCAGGAAGCAATCAGACGTGACAACATTCACAGCTATATCCGTGACGTGCTTGAAGAAAGCGGTGGTGACTGGGATAAGGCCAAACAACTATTGACCGAGAGAGCCGCAGACAAGTCATGGGGTGATAAGGTTATGCAGAATGCCAGTGCAGAAATGAACAAGGTTAAACCTACTAAGGGCTTTGGCGCATGGGTAGGTAATCTTGTTCCACAGATGGTTCCTTCTGCATCTGCTATTGCATTAAGTTTTCTAACCAAGAATCCTAAGTATGCCAAAATGGTAGGCGGACTGGGAATGGGTGGTATGACAGCAGCTACCGCAGGCCAGTCCATGAAGGAAGCGAGAGATGCAGGTGCTACCAATGGTCAGACATGGGCTGTGGGTATCGCTGATGGCGTTATCGAATATGCTACGGAAATGATTCCGTTTGACAGATATACTTCTCGTTTGTTCAACGGTACGAAGAAGAAGGTCGCAAAAGAAATGGCTGAGGCCGTTACTGATGCTTCATCCCCTGCAAAGAATGAGCTAGAGACTCTTTTGCATAAGGCTAATGATAAACTGGGTGGTAAACTCTTTAGTAAGGAGAATGCGAAGAAATACCTTACAGACATCGCTGCCGAAGGTGCTTCTGAATTTGCTGCAGAAGCATTGCAGACTATTACTTCTATGATTTATCAGACTCCAGAAGAATACCCAACTATCACTGAAATACTACAGAACGGATGGGAAGGTGCGAAAGGTGGTCTTTTCATGGGTGCTGTGCTTGGTGGTGCATCCAAAAGTGCTGAATACTACCAGAACAGACAGAGACGTAAGGAACAGGGCTTCGTAGACGTAGCTGAGGTGCAGTTCTCAGATAAAGATACTGACATCGCTGAAATCCTTGGTAAGGACGTAAACGGTAACTTCTATGCAATGAGGAATGGCAAGGTAGAGACTGTTACCCTTGACCAAGTTGTACAGGCACATCACTATACTTTTGATGAGTTCGAGAACGGACGAATCGAGATTGAGGCAGATGAAGCATGGGACGAAGGTTACAATGTGTCTAATGCTCCAGATATGCAGGATGTAAAGAACACCTACGAGAGCAAGAAAGCAGAACTTGCAGAACTGATGGGCGTTGAAGCTGAATCACTCGATGATGAAATTGGTGACCCTCTTTCCTTCATTCAGGAACAGCGTAAATTGGGCAAGTCTGTTGATGAATTGCAGCCTATTATCGACTATACAAATGCTAAGTATACCTATGATGGTATGCAGCAGAAGGCCAGTGATGATGTTGAAAGCCAAGTCACTGCAAGTAATTCCGACATAGACAGCCGTACAAGCAAGACGGATGGAATGGTCCACCCTGCAGTCATGAAGTCTGACGACCGTGAAGTGTTTATCGTTGATGGCCATATAAACATGACTGACGATGGCACAATGGTTGATGTACACTCCAGTGACGAGACTATCCTTGTAAAGGATAAGAATACAGGAGAAGTAAAGTTTGCTTCACCTAATGACGTGCTAAATGTATCTCAGCCTATTGATGCGTCATTACAGAAGATTACAGAGGAACAGCGCATCCGCAATGAGTATCAGCAGAAGTTTGATGATGATGTCAATGGTAGAATTACCCAGTTCAATGCTGGAGACCCTTATACTCTTACCGATAATGACGGAAATCAGACCGTAGTTACTCTTACCCCAGATGAAAATGGTTTTGTAGAGAATCCAGACGGTACGGTCAATATCGTTAGAGAAGGTGGAAAGGACCTAGAACAGATGTCGAAGGACGAGTTGCAGCAGATGTTTGACAATACAAACAAGAAGCGTGCAGCAGAACAAGAAAATGAGCGAAAGAAAAAGGCTCAGAATGTAAGTGGCGATAAGTCCGAACAGAATTATAAGTCAGACGATGAATTTGTATTCCTCGATGATGATAAGAACGAGAAGAAGGCCACGATTAAGGGACGTAAGAAATATGACCCTAAGAACGGCCTAGTTCCTGATGATAACGGAAACATCGTGGAATATTCCGTAGATGGCGAGGATGATGTACGTCACAGCTATATAGACGAGCTGAATGGTAAAGTGGTATCATACAGCCCAGTTGCTCCCGTTGCTTCTCTTACTGTTGAAAGGACTAAGGAAACCCCTTCTGCCAGTACGAATGTTGTTGAAAACAATGCTGCTGTAGACAATAATTCAGCCTTACAGCGTGTTCCTAAAGACGAAAAGGGCAACCCTGTCTATGAGGAAACGGATAATGAGACTGCTTGGGATGCAATCTTGGAACAGACGAACAATAACGAGGCTATCGCTACTACTGTTGCACAAAGTATGCTTGCTGATAAAGAGGCAGAGTTGAATAAGCTGGAAAAGGTTAAGTCTAAAGGCGGAACTACAATCGCTGAGAAGATTGCTTCCGAACAGGAACGTGTGTCTGCCATTGAGCAGGCTCGAAAAACAGTCGAAGCATGGAAGAAGATTGCGGAAACTGGTAAGCAGAGACGAAAAGCTAAAGAAGCTGAAAGACAGAAAGCACTCCATGAAGAGGCTGTTAAACAAGTCGAGGCTGAAAGAGAAGCACGTAAAGTTGCAGAGGCCGAACGTGCCGCAGTTGGTAATGAGAATCCTATGCCTGCTATTTCTGAAAAATGGAACAAGGCTAATAAGTTGGATGGAACACACGATGAAATTGTACTTCCAAATGGTGAACGTATCAAAGGACACTACGTACTTCATGAAGCTGGTGCATCTTCTCCAAGTCACCAGTCTGGCAACGGTTTCCAGAAAACAGAAGGTTTCCCACTGGACGAGGCAGGTAACACAGTCAATGATCGTGACTACGAAGGTGATACCGAAGCACAGAGAGTTACTCGTGACATCGCAGGCAATTATGACCAGCGTGCTCTGCAAACTCCAATTGTCGTTAGTAAGGATGGAGTTGTATTGAGTGGTAACGGACGTACAATGGCTGGAGAGATTGCCGCACAAAGTGGTACAGATACCGCTTATAACGATTATTTGAAGCAGTTTGCCGCTAAGTATGGCTTTACTCCTGAACAGGTAGGACAGATGCAGCACCCACGTGTAGCCTTTGTCCCAGACGAAGCTATGCCTTATACAGCCGAAACCTTTGCTAAGTTCAATCAGCAGGAAATGAAGTCTCAGAATAAGACTGAACATGCTGTTAAACTAGGTAAGACTGTTCCTGATGATACGTTTGGAAGAATCCTAAAGCGTATTAACCACTTTGAGACACTTGGAGATTTCTACAACGACACAGTTGCAGGAACATCGGCAGTTAAGGAACTGGTTAGTGCAGGAGTTATTCCACAGGCACAGTTGGCCGAAATGACAGATGGAGACAAACTGAGTGCTGTAGGCCGTGAAACTCTGGAGAATGTTCTTATCGGAAAGTCATTTGAAGGTGCTCCAAATGCTGTGAGAATGTTGAGCGAAGTTCCATCCATGAGACAGAGCGTTATCTTTGCATTGTCGGAAAATAGCAACAACCTCTCTCTTGGAGACAATTTCACCTTGAAAAATGAACTTACTGAAGCTATCAAGTTGTGTTACGATGCGAGAGTGCAAGGTAAGATTCCTTTTGGTGATGCTGTTAGTGCATTCGCAAGACAAGGTAACTTGTTTGCATCCCCTGATGAAGCACAGACCGTGGCAGATTATCAGAACGCTGTTGTGATGATGCTCGCAGACGTGCTGAACGATAAACGTGTAAGTCAGTTGAAGAAAGTCATTGCTACTTATAACAAGATGGCAACAGACAGTGCAAACGGACAGCTTGACATCTTCTCAGGTAAACTGAAAGGTAAAAGAGATATTATTAACGAAGTCTTAGAATTATTGAATTATGGAACAAAAGAACAAACCACAGAACCCCAGCAGGCAGAAGTGGAACATCCAGAAGAAGAAGCCTTTGCAACAGAACAGCCCGCTGATGAAACTGGCAATGCTGGCACAAGCAGTGAAGCAGAACAAGTAATTTCTACTAAGAATGAATCTGAAACTACTAAGCAAACAGGAACTGTAGACTTTGACGGACATCGCTTTGCTAATCAAGAGGAACTTGATTCTTATAAGTTACACAAAAGAAATGGTACAAGACTTGAAGATAAAGTTCAGAAAACTCTTGGTGGTATCAAGCATCCTAATATCTTTGTAGTACGCTCAGTTAAAGACCTTGAAATGTTGAAGGACTTCGGTGTCTCTGATGAGATATTTAACTCTCTCAAAAGAAATTTTGAGGACGAGAACACTTGTGCGGAATATAACCTGCTAACCAAGGAAATCTATTTATTCAGCACAAATGAAGAATTGAGACAAGGTGTAGGTTTGAAGGGAACACTCATTCATGAAATTTTCCACTGGTATGTAAATCGAGGTGATATAACTCAGGAAGATGTCCATACCATGTATGAGGAAGTAAAGTCTGATATGGCACCTGCTTTCTTGGAAGATTTAAAACAGGACGTAAGTTCACAAGAAGAGTTCGAGGAAGAAGTTGTTGCTCACTTTATCACTCATTATATAGAACATAATGAACGTGACTTCCTAGATAATAAATGTGAATTTAACAGTGCAAATGATGCGTTTGAAAAGTTTATAGATTTAATTAATAATCAATATGGCAAAGAAGAAAAGAGAACCAATTCAGATGACTCCAGAGGAAATCAAGTATCACAGAAACAAGCTCAAAGCGGAAATGGAACTTCGCAAAATCTGGAGACAGGAAGCTCAGAACAAAGCGAACAGCAAAGAGTAGAGGCCGCAGAATCAGAAGTAAATACCAACCCTACTGAACCACAGAAGGCTGCTGGTAATTACAAAATGGGCCATGTTAAGATTGATGGTTACGACATCACCATTGAAAACCCTAAAGGTAGTGTTCGGTCTAAAAAGGACGCTAACGGCAATGTTGAATGGTCTGTTACCATGAATAACACTTATGGCTACATTCGTGGCACAGAAGGTGTAGATGGAGACCATATTGACGTATTCCTCTCGGATCATCCGGAAGAAGGCGATGTGTATATTGTGGACCAGTTGAAAGAAGATGGTACATTTGACGAACACAAGGTTATGTATGGTTTTAAGAGTCATCTTGCCGCCAAACGTGCCTACCTTGCAAATTATTCACCGGGATGGAAAGGTCTCGGTACCGTTACTCGTGTATCCAAAGAAGACTTCAAGAAATGGATTAATTCTTCTCATCGTAAGACTAAACCTTTTGCGGAGTACAATATCGCTAAGAAAGAAAGTAATAAGCAGGAGCATAACATTGTCAAAGGTAATTACTACTATGCAGAAGGTAATGACACTGTATTTAAGGTAGTCGGTGTTAATGGTGATATGGTTGAAGGCCTTGTATTCGACATGAACGACCTTACTAAGCAGCCATTTGAAGCGGAATTGCCTGTAATTGAACTCTTGGATAATCTCGGTAGTGATATTCTGGACGTTACGAACAGCATTGTGATGGAGGCAGACAAACTACATGCTGGTGATACCTTTGTTGCTGACCACGGACAATTCTCTATTGAAAGCGTAGATACAGATAATCATGTAGTAACGCTGAACAATGGTAGTCAAACTGTAGAAGTTCCATACCTGCAGTTCATCAATGCTTTGAAGATGGGAGAATTTAAGAAGTCTGATTTGAAGGAACAGGTAAAGAATGTTATCGACTCATACAGAAGTGACAAGGATTATGATAAGGCTCATGCCGAACTTAAAGCACTCGCTCCTAAGATGGCATATCAGGACCTTGTAGACCTTTATAACTACGGTAAGACTCATCAAGGTAGAAGTAACGTGGAAAAACGTAATATGGCTACTTTGCTCCAAGTCCTTTCAGATGAGAAACTGGAGAGAGACAGAAAGAACAATCCAAACGAAGAAGAGGACTCATACAAGAAATCAATGCAGCTATACGCATCTAGTGACATGTCGAATTATGATTTTGAAGACAGCATTGCAAATCATGAAAAACAGTTGAAAGAGGCAGAAAAGGCTGGTCGTGAAGGTGAGGCTAAAGCACAGAGAGGTGTTATTCGTGCTCTTCAGGCAACTTGGAAGAAGGTGCAGGAGAAAGGGAATGAACCATACGAGTCAGAAGACTTCAAATTGGTTAAAGATTCATTCGGTAAAGACTTCAATTCTTCTGGTCGCATTCTTCGTGTTGTTGAACTTGATCCAGTGAACAATAAGGCAACATTAATGGTGGACGATGAAAAATATACAGGTCCTATTGATATTATTGCTAAAATGCTTCGTAGTGCTAAACCTGTTGAAAAGGCTGCTGAAAATACAGAAACGGAAGCTACTACCACTGTTCCACAGTATCACGATGAAATAGAAAATGACTCTTATGAATCATTCTTAACTGAATTGAGGGAAAGTGTTAAGGCAGGTGGCATACCTAACCTGAATACTATTACTGGCAGACTCGGTATGCTAACCAAACGTATCAACAATCTTGATAAAGGTGTGGCAACTGAAAGCAACCCGGTAAATGTACAGAAAGCATTTGACGCTGTAGCCAAACTGAAAGGTGAAAGAAGAGCTTTGCAGAAATTCCGTGATGAGGTAAAAGCTAAAATGAAAGAAGCAGAGAAGCAACAGCCGAAGCAGGAAAAGCCTCAGCAAGAGCTTGACTTTATGTATGAGTTGTCTGTACACGATGATGGTACTACTGTTGTTACTCGTAGCGCAGTTATGCCTAATGGTGTTCCTATCGGTGACGGACATTGGAAAATCAGAGCCAACAATCCTGCTGAAATGAAAACTATACTCATCAGCAATGGAATGAATGAAATTCTGGATAAGCTGCCTAGACTTGACTATGAGGTGGATAAATGGAAAGAGAAAACTACTATTCCAGATGATGCAATCATCATAGATAAGCCTGAAACTTGGGTTGGACGTACCTTCTTTACTAATGGAATGCGCCTAAAGTGTACAGAAGTAGATAAAGGATATGCGACCTTTGACAATCTTGATACCATGATGGGTATGGGATATGAGGTTAAGCAGGTACAGAAGTATTTGCGTAACGGAGAATGGGCAGGTCTTAAAGACAATGCAAAGGTGCTTCCTAAGCCAAATCGCCTTGTAACCGATGAGCGTTATGAAGAGCTGAGAAGAAAAATGCTTAATAAGCTCAAAGGACAGATGAATATTGGTATTGACCCGGAAATCCTTAGTATCGGTACAGAAATGGCAATTTACCATATCGAGAAGGGTGCAAGAAAGTTTGATGCGTATGCTAGAGCTATGATTGCAGACCTTGGTGATGTTATCCGTCCTTACTTAAAGTCATTCTATAATGCTGTAAGAGACTATCCTAATATCGGTGATTTGCCAGAACAAATGACTCCTTATGAAGAGGTGAGTGCATTTGACGTGGCTAACTTCGACAAACCTCATACAGACGTCTTTGAAACGGCAGCTACAATTGCACGTGAAGAAGAAGTTAAGAAAGAAGTGAAAAAGGGAAAAGAAGAAATTGCCAAGCATAAGTCACTGTCAGACTTTGAAGTCGTAAGCAAAATGATGCCAGAAGACCAGCAGAAGGTTGTACAGTTGTCTATGATTGAACACGAACCGGTAATGGAAAGAACTTTCTTCTATCCCCGGTTATCGTGAAAATGAGGACCACACTGTATATGCCCATTACTTTGGTACTGCTAACACAGATGTTTTCGTGCTTGAATACGACCCTGAATATGATGAGTTCTACACCTATACTGTATTGAACGGAGACTCTGAAATGTCAGAATTTGGTACAATAGGACGTGAGCAGCTTACTGAAACACGTGGTATAGAACTTGACTTTTATTGGGATAAGCAGAAGCTCGGTGACGCTCTCAGAGGCATTGATGCAGAGTTCTTTGATGATTTCGACAGAGAAGGAACAAAAGCGGATAAAACTTTGGAAACCACCGACAAAAAAGATAACTTTGTTAAGACCGTTAAAGAAGCAATTAGCCGAAGCGAGGATAAGATAGGCATTGTAAGACTACGTTCTATGGCTTCTGATATGGGATTAGACCTTAATGATATTCAAATTCAGGAACTGACAGAACTTGCCATTGTTGATATGGCACGAGAAGAAGTACAGAAACTCCGTGAAAAGAATACTCCTGAAGCTGAAATATTCGAGTCTGTAGTAGATATTTACAATGCTCAGCCTACAATCAGTATGAGAAGCAGTGGCAGAGTGGAGAAACAACAATATTCTACACCTATTCCTTTAGCGTATGCCGCAGATATGTTTGTGAATGCTGGTAAGCCTAAGTCGGTTCTCGAACCTTCTGCAGGTAACGGAATGATGGTATTTGGTCTTAATTCAGCCATTGTGACTGCAAACGAAATCGACAACGACAGATTAGCTAATCTTCGCAAACAAGGTTTCGCCAACGTAACTAATCAGGACGCAACTCTTAAGTTCGATAAGAAATACGATGGTATTGTAACTAATCCGCCATTTGGGTCTAAACCTGCAATTAGTGTGGACGGTTACAGAATCAGCGGACTTGATGAACAGATGGTTGTCAATGCTCTGGATTCAATGAATGATAACGGTAGAGCATCTATCATTATTGGTGGCCATACAAAATACAGCAAATATGGTGCCGCAGAAGGTAGCGAACGTCCGTTCTTGAATTACTTGTACAGTCACTTCAATGTGGTTGATATTATCAATGTAAACGGAGACCTGTATAGTAAGCAAGGAACTAAATTCCCTGTACGACTGATTCTTATTGATGGTAAGAAGGCAGCCGATGAAACTCTAGCACCTGTACAGAGCAAAGCACGTGCAGAGGTTATTAACACATTCGATGAACTTTTTAATAGAGTAAACAATGAAGTATTACCACATTCAGGAATATCCACTCCTAACAATGACAACGGAGGAAAATCCAACGATGCAGAATTGGATAATGGAGGAAATACTGCTTCAAGCAGCGAGAACAAGCCTAGCAATGGGGGAAAACCCTTATCTGGACGCTCTGGACAAACTGTCGGAAGCAAACCAGCACATCAGCCCGGAAAGGGACAAGGAGGAAATGAACAAGGAGCGAAACCTGCATCTCCTAGTCCACGGAATAATGGAAACGTACGAACTTCAAATGCTGATGGAACAGGTGAGAAACCAGCCAATGAAGGAAATGGAACAGCAGGAACTGCAGCAGATACTGGACGACGAGGAAATAACGATGGACGTGTATCTGAACAACCTTCTAAGCTGGATAGAGAGCCGTTAAAGGTAGACGTAACAAAGGAAAAGACTCCTTACCCTAAACGCAGTCAGTCTGGGGAAATTGGTTCGGTTGTTCCTACAAACACAGCCATAGCAATAGACGAAGTGTTAGATCAGTTCGATGATATTGATGCTTATGTTATGGATAAACTAGGTTATGGAAGCAAGGACGAACTCTTTAAAGCTCTATCAGCAGAACAGATTGACTCAGTTGCTCTAGCGATTAAGCAGATGGAAGACGGTCATGGATTCATTATTGGTGACATGACTGGAGTAGGTAAAGGCCGACAGGCTGCTGCCCTTATTCGTTATGCTATCAAGCAGGGCATGAAACCTGTATTCATGACTGAGAAGGCCAACTTGTTCAGTGATATTTACAGAGACCTTCGTGATATAGGTAGTCCGGAGTATAGACCGTTCATCTTTAATGATAAGAATGGTAATAATGACCCAACCATCACCGATGAAAAGGGTAATGTAGTCTACAAAGTTCAGTCTCCTGCCGAAAAGAAGAAAGTCTTTGAATCTGGTGTACTACCGGAAGATTGCGATTTTGCTGTGATAACTTATTCTCAGCTCAACACTAATGACCAAAAGAAGTTCAACCCAAAGAAGAAATTCTTCAAAGAACTTGTGGAAGGTAACATCCTTGTCATGGATGAAAGCCATAATGCAGGTGGAGAAGGAAATACTGGTAAGTTCCTACAAGATGTAGTACCTACAACCAAAGGCGTTACATTCCTCTCTGGTACTTTTGCGAAGCGTGCTGACAACATGCCTATTTACGCATTGAAGACCAACATGAGCGATGCTAACATGACTACTGATGAACTTATTGAGGCTATTCTTTCTGGTGGAGTTCCTTTACAGGAAATCATGTCACGTAATCTTGTGGAAAGCGGACAGATGATTAGACGTGAGCGAGATTACACTGGTGTAAACATCGACTGGCTTCCAATGGAAGGTGATGTAGAAAGACAGAAAACTGCATTCAATAATACTATTGAACTGTTCAATGACATTATTCATTTCCAGCGTAAGTACATTGATACCATCATTGACGAGAGAAATGAAGAGCTTGCTGAACTACAGCAGGAAATGGGTAAGAAGAAAGGAACAAAGGATTTAGGTATTAGCAATGTCCCATTTGCAAGCAAAACCTTTAACCTTGTTCGTCAGCTTCTATTCTCTCTGAAAGCCGAGTATGTAGCAGATAAAGCAATCGAAAGCATGAAGGAAGGATTGAAACCTCTTATTGCCGTGGCTAACACAATGGAAGGTTTCATGAATGAAGTCATGCCAGAGGGCACAGACACAGAGGCTCCTGATTTCAGTATTGTGTTTGAGCAGGGTCTTGAAAGTGTTATGAAGATTACAACCAAGGACGCAAAGGGCAATGAGGAACATTCTTCTATTCCATTATCTGACCTCTCAGAGGAAGGACAGAAAGAGTATGCCAGACTGAAAGAAAAGATGAGAGCCGCAAGTGTCGGTTTGTCCGTCAGCCCTATTGATGTCATTAAGGACCGAATCAGAAGAGCTGGATACTCAGTAGGCGAACTTACAGGACGTACCTATGAGTTGCAGTACAATGATGATGGCACGGTAAGAAAGGTTAAGAGACAGGATACCGACAAGAAAAAGCAGATGCGCCAATTCAACAACGGTGAACTTGATATGCTTATCCTTAATCAAAGTGCATCAACAGGTATTTCACTCCATGCCTCAACTCGTTTCAAAGACCAGCGTCAGCGTATTATGATATTCGCACAGAACCAGTTGGACGTTAATACTGAAATACAGATGCGAGGCCGAAGCGACAGAACAGGACAGGTACACCGCAGTAAGTACCTATATGTGGTTTCTCCTATCCCTGCCGAAGGCCGTTTGATGATGATGTTTAAGTCTAAACTGAAATCTCTTGACGCTAACACTACATCTTCTCAGAAGTCGAAGGTAAACGAAATGGAAATCGTAGACTTCCTTAACAAGTATGGAGACCAAGTAGTTGTAGAATATCTGAAGGAAAACAGAGAACTTGCTGATAAACTTCTAGATCCTCTACACTTTGAAGGTTTGGAAGATGAGGAAATAGATAAGATTACAGCATCCGAAGGTGACGCATCAAAGGTTGCAGGCCGTGTAGCCCTCCTTAACGTAGAAGGTCAAGAGGCTTTCTATAAGGAAATTGCCGAACGATATAACACTCTTATCAACTATCTTAATGAAACAGGTAGCAATGACTTGGAAATTACAACAATGCCATTACGTGCAGAAACCAAATCTAAGAGAGTGATTGTACCGGGTAAAGACCCAGACAGCAGCAATTCATTTGCACAGGATTCATATCTTGAAGAAGTTGAGATAGATATTCTTAAGAAACCTATGAAGGCAGAAGAAGTTAGGAATACTATTGAAGGCTTTACTAAAGGTAAGACACCTAAAGAGTATAGGGATGAATGTATCTCGAAGGTTGAAGATTACAAGGAAAGAGAAGAAGCTAAACTGCGTGATAAGTTTAATCAGGAACTTCCTGAGAAAATGGAAAAAGCAAGAGAAACAGCTGCTAAAAAGGCTGCTAAGGCTACCAAATCAACCGAGGAAGAGAAAGCACAGTTCATCGAAAAAGCTGTTGAAACTGCAAAGGAAAAAGCGCAGAGCGTTTATCTAAGCAAACGCAACCGCCTAGCTTATAAGACCAATCTGTTGAAACAGGTGTTTGGCTCAGTACCAGTAGGACGTACTATCATGGTGCCAAGTCAAGGAAAAGATGGAAACATTTCCTTTGGTATTGGTGTGCTGCTTGGATTCAAGATTAACGACAAAATGACTCCTTCTACTACTACTGCTATCTATGCAACACTTGATGGCAGACGTAAGGTAGAGATTCCATTGAGTAAGAGTGAAATGCTCACAAGTATTGTAGCTCAGACACAAATGAATCTTGAAGAAGTAAATAAAGTGAATCTTGACAACTGGGATGAACAGATTCCAGATACCAAGAGAAAGAAAGCATATATCGTAACTGGTAATATCCTACAGGCTATGGCAACGGTAAGTGGACAGCTTGTTTCATATTCTACCATTGACGGAACAATGCAGCAGGGTATTTTGTTACCTGATTCATTTAAGCCGGGTGATGCAAAGAAACGTGTCCCAATTACAGAAGCACAGCAAGATATAGAAGATTGTGTGAAAGTATCTGACGCTACAAACACCATAGAGCTGGAGCGTAAGAGCAGATGGGACGAGCATTTCTATTTACGTGTTCCTATGTCTAAGACAAAAGGTGGAAAGTTTTTCTTGGATAAGGAACTTCGTAGACTATCCTCAAATGGAGACTTCTTCCAAAAGGGTAACAAGATGGAAGCAGGTATTCCAATGAAGAGCTTGAAGAAAACATTAAAGCTGCTTTCTGATAAGTTTGGAATGAGTATTGAGGTAAAGGCACTTGAAGATAACAGTCAAGGTGTATTGTTCCGTGTAAGAGAAGAAGGTGCGATTACCGATGAACAGGTTAAGGCTCTTAACCAAGCACACAACGGAGAAGCTGTTGTTAATGAGGTCAATCGTCTGTCTGAAATCCTTCATACTCCTATTCGTGTAGAATATGACGAAAACAACATACCGGGTAACGATTCAATGAAGCGTAAAGCTAAGGGATGGTTCAATCCTAAGACTGGTGAGATTGTTGTTTTTGCTCCTAATGCTGAATCTGTGGACGATGCAGTACAGACCGTCCTACATGAGGCCGTAGCCCATAAGGGATTGCGTAAACTCTTCGGTGAGCACTTTAATACATTCTTGGAGAATGTTTACAATAATGCTTCTAAGGGAGTACGCAGCCGCATCAATGCTCTAATGGCAAAGAACGGATGGAACATGTATCAGGCTACTGACGAATATCTTGCTTCACTGGCTGAACGAACCAACTTCGAGGAAGCCAAGAAGCAGGGATGGTGGAAGAAAGTAAAGGACTTCTTCATTGAAATGCTTGCCAAGGCTGGAGTTAAACTACCAACATTGACAGACAATGAATTGCGCTATATCCTTTGGAGAAGCTATGAAAACCTTAAGAATGGTCCAAAGGGCGGTCCTAAAGGTGGTATATTCACAATAGCAGAGGATATTGCTATGCAAAGCGAGTTGGAAGTGGGCAATTATGCCCCTTCTAACAGCTCTGCTGTTAATGAAACCAAGTCTATTGTTGAAGAGGCCAAGAAAAATGGTACTTACATGAAAGCCCCTAATGGTAAACCTTCGCATTTGAACGAACGTCAGTGGGCACAGGTACGTACTAAAGCGTTCAAACAGTGGTTCGGAGATTGGGAAAATAATCCTAATGAGGCTTCAAAAGTGCTAGATGAGAATGGTGAGCCGAAGGTACTCTATCATGGTTCACCTGTTAATATAGGCCAGTTCGACCTTTCCAAACTTGGTTACAATACAGGTGCGGACAGTGCGAAGGAAGGCTTCTTCTTTACCGACTTGAAGGAAATGGCAGGTGCGTATGCTAGAGATTCATTTGTAAAAGAACTCAGAAACGGAAACATACTGCCTATGCTTAGTACTGTTTCTGATGAGCTGGTAGATAAGGTTGCTGATAAACACATACGTGAGGAATATGACTACGGAGGTTCTGTGGAAGAGTATCTAGTAGGAGAAATGTATCTTGAAGAAGATTTCAAACCTTCACAAGTTATGGATGCAAAGCGTGAATATTTAGCGACCTATATTGACAATGCAATATCTGACGCTTATGATTACGATACTCATGCTATTACTGAACTTGGTATTAATCTAGGTGAGGTCACAGACGTGTTCCTGAACATTAGGAATCCTAAGATGATTCCAGAAAAAACAGACGGTAATGCAGACAGAGGATTCATGACACAAAGTATTAAGACTGCTCGTGAAGAAGGTAATGACGGTGTATTCTTTAAGGAGGTGGACGAGTCAAGATACGTGACGCCTCAGTATGTAGTATTTGACCCTTCACAAATCAAGTCTGCAAGTGAGAACAACGGCAACTTTGATCCAACCGACCCAGACATCCGCTTCCGCACGAATGAAAAGCCAAGCGGTGATGCTGCAAGAGAATACAACAAGGCAGTCCGTACTCCTAACAAGGGTGGTACTGTAAAAGGTAATCATAACATAGGTTATCGTTTGAGAGAGGCCTATCAGGACAGTATGCTTGCGTTGAAGAAACTTCAAGATGCAATTGCCCATGAGACAGGTAAGAAGGTTAATGATTTTGAGAATGCGTATATGGCTGAGAATCGTATGTCTTCTATCAACAATACAGAGAAGGAAGTATACATGAGAGATTATATGCACCCTGTATTTGATGCTGTAAGTAAACTCTTATCTGATGGCAAGAGTACGCTTGACGACATTAACAACTATCTTATGGCTAAACACGGTCTTGAACGTAATGAGTATTTCCGTGAAAAGGCTGCTCGTGAGGCTGCCGATAAATGGGCTAATGATACTATTAAGGCTGAAATGGCAAACGGCAAGGATGAAGACGAGGCGCAACAAATAGCTGATGCTGGCAAAGAGGCTATTTACGATGAGGTTATGGACTCCTTACAGGACGTTGACTACTCAGGTCTGACCGAGCTTACCCAGTTGGAGGATGAAGAGGTTAATGAGGAATTTACAGAAAGAGCAGAAAAAATGGTAGCTGATTTCGAAGGTGAACACGATGTGTCAGAATTGTGGGATACAATCAATGCGGCTACTAATGAAAGTTTGAAGAAGTCATACAAAAGCGGAATGCTGAGCTTGGAAAATTACGAATATATAAAGAACATGTTTGACTACTATGTTCCTCTTCGTGGTTGGGATAATAACGAGGCTGGTAAAGAGTATGACTATCTTACTAACAATCGAATGCACCTTTCTCCTGCAGTCATAAAGATGAGAGGACGTAAGTCTAAGGCAGATAATGTCCTTGCCTTTATCGGTTTCAGTGGTGAAAGTTCCATTATCCAAGGAAATAGAAACAAGATGAAGCAGCACCTTCTTAATCTTGTTGTCAATCATCCTACGGACTTAGCTCGTGCAAGCAAGCAGTGGTACGTCCTAGATAATGCCACAGGTGAATGGGAAGAGCGTTATCCGTCATTCCCGGACGATGCAACACCAGAGCAGACAAATGCGATAGTGAATAGCTTTAACGAGAAAATGCTTGACCTTAAGGATAAGGGACTGGCTAAGCAGGGAAAGATTAATCTTTCTACTGGTATGCATATCAAGCGTTCAGAACAGCCTGAGCATACAGTGAAAGTAATGCGCAACGGTCAGCCGATGAATGTTTACATAAATGGTAATCCACGTGCAGCACAGGCAGTGAACGGTATTTTTAACCCTGATAATGTTTCGGACACCATTGTTCATAGATGGGCACAGGCTGTAAAACATTTCATGGCTAGGAACTTTACATCACAGAACCCTGCTTTCGTGTTCCGTAACCTTACAATAGACGTTATCTGGGCAGATAACGCTGTGAACATCAAAGAGGATAAAACCTACAGACAGCAGTTCAGAAAGAACCTTAAGAAGATTCTTCTTTCTTGGAAGACGATGCCTCTGTTAAAGAAGTTCGAGAACGGCACACTGGATGATAGTAACGAGTTTGAAAAATACTTCAATGAGTTCTTGATGAACGGTGGTGAAACTGGCTTTACCGCAATCAACACTGTTGAAGATTACAAGCGGGACATCAACCGTTATGTAGAACAGGCACAGAAAGGTGTAGCTATTCCTAAGCAGGCTTGGAGAAAGTTCTGGGATTCTGTAGAATTTATTAACCGAACAGTTGAAGATGTTTCTCGATTTGCCACCTATATGACATCGAGACAGCAAGGCAGAAGTATTGAAAGAAGTATCTGGGATGCAAAGGAAGTTACAGTGAATTTCAATAAAAAAGGTAGTGGCGAATTTGGAGCACGTTATTTCAATTTTGCATACGTCTTTTTCAATGCGGCTATCCAGAGCATTTCCAACTTTGCAAAACTGGCATACAACAATCCTGGTAAGATTGGTAAGACGGCTGGCAAGTTTGTAACTTTTGGTATGCTATTCCCTGCTTATTCTATTCTTGCTTCAATGCTCATGGGTGACGATGATGAAGATAAGGATGCATACTTTGACCTTCCTAAGTGGGTAAGGGAAAACAATATGGTTTTCTATATACCATTCAGTGATAAAAAGTTCATTACGATACCTTTGCCTCATGAATTAAGACCGTTCTATGCAATAGGTGAAAATGCGCTCTGTACGCTGATGGGTAAGGATGAGCCGGAGGATGCTCTTAGAAGTTCGATTATGTCGTTCTCTTCAATGCTTCCGCTTGACCTTACAGGGCATGACGGTAACCAGTTGCTTAATCTAACCCCTACCGCTGTACTTCCTCTGGCAGAGATTATAGGTAACAAAGACTTCTTTGGAAAACCGATTTTCAAGGACAGTCCTTTCAACCAGCTCAAACCAGAATGGCAAAGAGCTTATGCAGGAACGAATCCTTATCTGATAAACGGTATGAAGGTCCTCAATAGCATTGGCGGAGGAAACAACGTGGATAAAGGCTATTGGATGACCGATGTCAATCCAGCTAAGATAGAGCACCTCTTCGAAGGCTATCTTGGTGGTATGGGTAAGTTTATCAATAAGACTGCAAACTTTGTCTCTATGGCATGGGATGAAGATTCAAGAATGATGCGTAATGTACCGGTAGTCGGTTCGTTTGTACAGGATGCGGACCCAAGATTCGCAGGTAGTACTGCCAATAACACCTACTTCTCACATAAAGAGGAATTGCAGGAGTTACAGCATAAGATAAGCGGCTACCAGAAGGAAATGAAGATGGCTTATGGAAAGAAGGATGAAGCAGAATATAAGAAATATGAGTCTTATCTGCAAGATTTCTACAGACAGAATGCCAAACGCTACGGAATCCTAAAATCATACATCAACCAAATTGACGGTATGAGAGGCGCAAAAGAATTTGTCAATAAAGAGAATCAGAAGATACTTGACAGTAAGATAAGTTCTTTACAGCGCGAACTCGACCAAAAATTGGAACGTATTGATTAGTTAGAAAGACAATAGATAAAATGAATTAGTAAGGGTGGGGATTTATCTTTGCCCTTACTAAAAATCAAATAAAAATGGAAGAAAAAATTCATAGACTAAGCCGTGTGAAGCCCAAGTTCAACAATGACGAGGCAGACACCGTGAAGCGCAGCAAGCTGCTCGGGAACGACAGAAGACGTGCTATGGATGTATTGCTTCAGGCACAGACGTTTTACAGCGCGATGTACCGTTTCCGTAAGGAGAGAGAGCGAAACAAGCGTTATAACTATGGGGACCAGTGGGGTGACGTCGTTTGTGTCAATGGCAAGCGAATGACGGAGGAAGAATATATACGAAGTCAGGGTAGTGAACCATTGAAGAATAATCTTATCCGTCCATTAGTTCGTGACGTGGTCAGTGTATATCGAAGTCAGAGTACTGAACCGACCTGTACAGCTCGTGATAGAGACGAGCAGAAACTTGCTGAAACCATGAGTACTGTCTTACAATACAACATGCAGCTCAATCGCATGAACGAGATGTATGCACGTACTATGGAGGAATATCTGATATCAGGTCTTATTGTTCACAAGAAGTGGTACGGTTGGAGGAAAGATAAGATGGAGTGTTGGACAGATTATGTGCAGCCTAATAATTTCTTCGTAGATAACAATATGCGTGACTTCCGTGCATGGGATTGTTCTCTTATCGGAGAGCTTCATGACATTCCTTTTGAAGAGTTGTGCCAGAAGTTCGCTGATACTCCTGAAGATTACATGACTTTGTCCAATATCTATTCGCAAGCAAGAAATAATTCAATCAGACAGATATGGGAACAATTCGGTTATAGTAGAGATTACTTTAATTCGGACTTCCTTGTACCGAGGGATGAAACACTCTGTCGTGTGATTGAGGTATGGAGAAAAGAGAGCAAGCCTCGTTACCGGTGTCATGATTACAATACAGGAGAGGTCTATAAGATTGACGTGGAAGATTATGATGTCATGGTCGTTCAAATGAATCAGCAGAGACTCCAACAGGCAGGAGCACATGGTATTCCTGAAAACGATGTGCCGCTAATCAAAGCTAAATGGTTCGTGGATTCTTATTGGTATTATTATTTCCTCAGTCCGTTTGGTGATATTCTGGCCGAAGGAGAAACGCCATACGCACACAAGGAGCATCCTTATGTCATAAAAGCCTATCCGTTTATTGATGGAGAAATACATTCCTTCGTATCGGATGTTATAGACCAGCAGCGATATACTAACCGACTGATTACACTTTACGACTGGATCATGCGAGCATCTGCAAAAGGTGTACTTCTTATCCCAGACGACTGTATTCCGAAAGACATGCCTCCAGAAGTCTTTGCAGACCAGTGGATGAGGTTCAACGGTGTTGTCGTATATAAGGCTAAGCCGGGTGTCCCTGCTCCACAGCAGGTAAGCAGTAATTCAACGAACATTGGTATCAATGAATTGTTGCAGTTGCAAATTAAGTTCTTCGAAGATATCAGTGGCGTTCATGGAGCGCTGCAGGGTAAACCAGGTTATGCTGGCATGAGTGCTGCTCTTTATAACCAGCAGACTCAGAATGCTACTACAAGTATTCTTGACCTTCTTGAAAGTTTCCAAGAATTTGTTAAGGATGCGGCATATAAGGACGTGAAAAATATCCAGCAGTATTACGACCATAAGAGAACATTCAACATAGCTGGACGTTTGGGTATGCAGGTAGAATACGATCCAAATAAGATTAGAGATGTTGAGTTTGACCTTAGCGTAGTACCAAGTACGGCCACTCCTGCCTATCGAGCAATGTCTAATGACTTCCTTATGCAGATTTGGAATAGCGGACAAATCAGTCTTGAACAGTTGTTACAGAATGGAGACTTCCCGTTTGCTGACCAACTTTTACAGAGTATTCAGGGTCAGAAGGAACTCTTGGAACAAGGAAAAACACCAGAAGGATTGTCACCTCAGTTACAACAGCAGATATTACAATCACAGAAGGGTGTAAACATGGATGGAGTAAATATGCTTCATCAAGCAATGAGAACTGCTGCATAACAAAATGGCCGTGCGGAATAGTTTCCACACGGCCATTCGTTTATCCTATTGTAGCAGCAGACACAAACCTCTGTGACGCATACATATTCTCGTATCTATGTTTGTCTACAATTTTAGGCAGTTCCATTTCCCTGAAACAGATGTGCAGACCGATTGCTCTTGTCATTAACAAGTCGTCATGCTCTCCGACTACAGCTCCTGTAGAACCATTAGGCTTTCGTTCAAAGACAAGCATTTCATTTAGGGCTCTTTCGTCACGTTCTATATACGCACTTGTTCTGACAACTTTGGTAAGAGTGGATATTACCATAGGTTTGGTTGATACGTTGGTATGGTATCCGTACTTGCGTGGCGCACCTTGCCTAATCTCATCCTCAGACTGTTTACGTGCGTAGAGATTGGGATATACACCCACGATTTGATTGAGGATGTACTGTGACTGGTCTCCGTCCACCTGCCTGTTCTTATCGTGTGTCTCCAGCGTATTGCTTTCGATTACTAATAGTGACTCGTTATAGTATGCGGCAATCTGTGCGGCTTTCCATGCGAGAAGGTCCATATCTATGTGTCCGTACCACTGGGCCACGACAACAGGCTTGCCACCGTCCATCATACTGAATCTGTCAAAGACTACAATGACGGACCAGTCGGCTTTATTGGAACGACCACCAATATCAACTACCGTGAGATAACGGTCTGTGATTTCTTCGTCTGGATCATAGTCAGGCTTTGACCATATCCATAACAAGCCTTGGCTATCTTCACTAAATCTTAGTCCTCGCAAAGCATCTTCTCCTTCGTCTGCATATCCAAATATGTCACCTACGAATGCAGGCTTATGACAAGCAGGACGGAATTTCTCAACAAGGTATTTATCAAACACGTTTGCATTGGCATTGACAAAGGCTTCGATTGCATCAGAAGGAAACTCTGCTGCCATTTTCCCATGCTCTGTGTACTTGGTACGTTCCATGATGTACCAGTTGATAGCTTCAAGCGATGCACCCTTTTCCCATAGCCACCACAGGTATTTCCCGCTTTCCTCTCGTTCCGACTGTGTAGTCGCTTTGTCTCTGTTTTTATACAGCCATTCGGCAAATCTTACCTTATCTTCTTCGCTGTCAAACTCCAGTCGATAGTTTTCAATCTCATACCAAGCGACAAAGAATGCTTTGAACTGTGATTTGCCATCCTCTGCTGCTTTGTATTCCTTATGGAAGAATGTACCCACACCATCGGCCGTTGATTCATACACAATCATTGTGTACGGACGGTACAGGATACCAGATGTTGCTGAACGTATCAAATCTTCCGGGTGTATCTTTTCCGTGTCCTGAAACAAACCGATTTCAGAAAAATGCGCCAATGAGTAGTCTCCAGAGCGGCTTGAGTTAGGAGATTCTGAACTACCCACAGATATTGTACAGTTACGCTGTGGAATACGTTGTGTTGTTCCTGACTTGCCTTCCCAAACAAGTTTCTTTTCGTTCACATCGAATGATTCACCAAGTTCATGCAGCAATTCAATAGGATATGAATCAAGCATTTTGGTGTACATTCCCTTAATCTTTTCAGAGGCAGCACTAACATGGGCAATAATGATACCATTGAGTGATACTCGATGCACGAGTTGGAGCCATGCCATATATAAGTCCGTTTCCGTTGAACCTCCCCACTGGCGAGCCTTACACATGCAGATGCGTATAGGAAGATTCGCAAGTCGGTCCTTTTCAAGAGCACCACAATATTTACGTTGAGGAAAATTCAGTCTGAACAGGCAATCTGGTTTACCGGGGTCCTTATCCTTGATGTATGCCTTTGTTGCAGCCCAATAGGGGAAATCATGCTTGTCACGTACTCTTGAAAATATATCTACAACCGTATCACGTGTTTCATCGTTGGGCTGTTCACCCAGCGATACAAGATATTTGTCAAGTGAACCTGCTTTAGAAAGTGCCTTTACAAGCCTATTCTTTTTCATGGATACTGGCAGATATTGCACAGGTATCGGGAAATCTGGGATATAAAAACGAAAACGTTCACCTACACTTCCTTCTCCAGTTACTGGATTGAAGTAGGCAAACATTTCATCATTGCGACGCTGGTTCTCAATTAGAATATCCTGTATGGCATTGTTCTCATCTATCATAATACCCTTTCTTAATCTTATAGATGGTCTCCATAGCACAACGAGGTTGCATATAGAACTTTGGGGCTTCGGAATTGACTACAGATAGTACCAGATCAGAAAGTTTAGCGTCCTTGCGGACTTTCTTTAACTCCATTACGCGATTATAAATTTCTTGAAACATTTCACGTTTCATCGGCCTCATTGTTTCAAGAATAGGCTTACCCTGCATGATGGCTGCACAGACCACTGTTGCCCTTTCTTCGCTTACCCAAAAACGAGCACACGGCATGTTGACAATCATTTCGGATATTTCAGGTATCGAAATTATGTCACTCTTAGAGATTGCCTCACGATAAGCTCGCATTAATTCAGAGTTTCTCTGGTCTGTAAATTCAAGTATGCATCCGAAATATTTCATAGGTAAGACTCAATGATATATGTGTTTACAAAGATAAACAATAAAAATGACACGTCACACAAAACTTAAAATGTTTGTATATAAATGTGGGGGTAAATTTGCGGATATAGAAAATATAAAATCAATTTTAATATGGCTGAGGAAACTAAACCAAAGAGCAGACGTGATAGCGTGATTGAACGTCTGAAAAAGAAGTACCCGGACCGTGAGTACCCTGACGACGAGGCGTTGTTCAGTCAGATTAATGACGACTATGAGGACTACGACGGATATAAGGACCGTGAGAGTAAACTTGTAGATATGTTCAACAAGGATTCTCGCAGTGCACAGTTTATTACCGATATGGCTCGTGGTGAAGACCCTTGGATTAACGTCATTAAGCGTCTGGGTATTGATGGTATTACCGACCTTCTTAATGATCCAAGCAAACAGGACGTGTATGCTGAGGCTAACAAGCAATACGTTGAAACTTTGGCACGTGAGAAGGAACTTGAAGAGGAATACAAGACAAATTTACAGTCGAGCCTTGAATTGCTGGAAAAGATTCAGCAGGAAAGGGGATTGACAGATGATCAAATTGATGCTGCATACGACCTTATCAATCAAATAGCCAATGACGCTGTTCTTGGCAAGTTGAGTGAGCAGACTGTCGATATGGCTTTAAAAGCGATTAATCATGATTCAGACGTTCAGAATGCTACAAGTGAAGGGTTAATTGCTGGGAAAAATACAAAGATTGAAGAGAAACTACGTAAACCTAATAAGGGTGATGGTACTCCAAATTTACAAGGCTCAAACAATGCACCTTCAAAGCAACAGAAACGTCGAAAATCAATATTTGACTGGGCACAGGAGGCCTAAAGTAATAATGGCAGATGATATTAAAGTAATTATGGCAGGACCACAACCAACAGTGGTTAGTGGAAGCGCAGGGCTAATGACACAGCTACCTGGTGGATGTATTACAGCAGACGCAATTGGACTCAATATAGGTGGTCGTGGAAAGAATTTAGCTCAAGTAGCAGTAGATAAAACAAAACATAATAAATAACCATTTAATTTTTAGAATATGGCAGCAGAACAAGTAGTAGTAACACCGGGTACGGCTCCTGTAGCTCAGCCCGGGACATCAGGTCAGCAGACCCAGCTTCCGGGACAGGCCACTACCGTAGACGGTATTGGTGGAGGTATTGGTGATGACCTTGACCATTTGTCCCAAGTAGACATTGACGATGGTATCGTCAGATTTAAAAGTAACGTCACTCCGTTGATGACACTGATGATGAAGAGTAAGAACGTTCCTGTTAATTCAGCAGAAGTTGCACACTTCATGATTGACGAAGCTCGTAGCACTGTGACAACTATCGAAGCGGTAAGTTATAACGCAGGTCTTCAACAGTTTCCACTACCTTTGGGACCAGCAGACGCTCCTTTGTGTCTTATGTACAAGACACTCTTGTGTCGTAATGTCGATGGCTACGATGAAACAGGAAAGAATAAAACTCCGGGTATGCCTTTGATGCTTTACATCATTGGCCGTAACACGGATACTGGCTATCCAATTGTCCGTGCAATTAATGGTCAGCGTGCCAACTCGACAGACGATTTCTGTCAAGTACCAGCAATTCCAAACGGTACTGTAATCGACATTCTTTCTACAGCATTGCATGAGACTCAGCGTGAAGTAGAACCAAGTGCTTGTCAACCAGTTTCAAGAACATTGTACTTGCAGAAGAGAGCTATTAATCTTATCTGGTCTGATTACTATGATAGTCAGAAGAGAATCATCGACTTCTCTCGCTCAACCATTGCTGAAGCTGCTTTGGACGAATGGAAGAAGGAAGGTAACCGTACTTTGTGGATTTCTCGTCAGGCTAAATTTAATGTTAAGGACCCCAAAACAGGATTCCAGACTGTAAGAACAACAGAAGGCGTTCGTTGGCAGTTCGTTCGTGAACTTATCCATACTAGTGGTAACTGGACATATCGTGAGTTCATCGCATTGGCTAAGATGTTCTACTGTGGAGACGATACTCCGGAAGGAGCATTCTGTTTGTGTGGTAAAAACTTCCTGGAAAACATTCAGTGCATTGACTTTTCAGAACATCCAGAAATCAAGATTGGTATCAAACATGGTGCACTCGGTTGGGATGTACACTTCATTCACACTGCATTTGGTGACTTCGAGTTCACTTACGAACCAACTCTTGATAAGATTGGTTACGCTAACTCATGCGGTATCTTCGGTATCAACCGTCTTGTTCATTACCAGCGTACAAGCGAACACAAGGAAAGTGAACGTGTAGAAGGACACGAAGCAGACCGTGAAAGTGTAATCGTTTGGGATGCAATGGGCTTGAAGGGTGCTTGTCATATCTTCGTAAACGGTGAAGGCACTAAAGGTAATTCAAATGCTATTGACTTCGTTTACTGGAACTCTGCTACAGCTCCTACAGCAGAAGACCTTGTAAAAGACCGTGTATATATCATCATGCAGTCAACTTGTACTCTTGATGGAAAGAATACTGCCAAACAGGGTGAATACTGGCAGTGGGATGGTAAGAAGTGGGTTCAGATTAAGTTTGAACAACTCCCTTCTGAATAATTTGGATTTAAGTCAGACATCAGTATTAAGGCAGGCAGAGTGACTGCTTGCCTTTTTAAACATTAAAACGAAAAGAAATGATTACAACTTATGGAGTCTATGGTAAGGTTGAATTAGTAATATCCCTTATCGTTGGGGTAAAATCAATCCCTGTTAATTTTGAAGGCGGTAACGTCAGCTCTCGTGGTGTCGTCCCTGCAACATACAAGACAAATAGCCCTATTATTCAAAAGGGTATCGAATCTTCATCTGAATACCAATGTGGTATTATCCAAAAGCTCTCTTCCGTTCCAGAAGAAAGAGATATGATTAACGCACAGAAGATGAAGGAGGCAAGAGAAAGAGCCGAAGCTGAAGCACTTGCAAAACAAGCCGAAGAAAAAAATAAGGCTGAAGAAGCTGCAAGAAAGGCACAAACCGTCAATGAGAATCATGTCTCTAATGCGAAAGAAGTAAAAACGGCTCCCGTAGCAGAGGAACCAGCCGTAGCAGAGGAAGACACAGCTGCAGAAGAAGCAACTGCTGACGGATCTACAGAAGCAGAAGTGGAGAATCCAGCTCCTGCAAACAACGAACAGACAAAAGAAGTTCAGGTTACCTGCATGGAAGATGCAGTTGAATATTTGAAGAACAATTATGAAGGTTACACTTCAAGCAAATTGCGCAGCAAAGCAGCCGTTGAACGTGCAGCCGCAGAACACGGAATCGTGTTTGTAGGACTTTAAAAAATGTAATGCCCTATGATATACCAGATAGATAAAATATGTACAGATGTTCGTATAGCCATAGATGAGAACATGGTAAGCGACAGTCTGTTACTAGAAGGTAACGCGGATACGCTTGCTCTTGATGATATTATTCGTTCTAAAATTTTAGAAGGCGTTCGATTGGTACATAATGAAGCCCCTAATTATCTCTTAGAAAATGGTCACAATTTCGGAGATGCAGTGTATTGGGGTGATATGGAAAGTGGTTGGGTGTTACTACCTAAAGATTTTCTTCGTTTAGTAGTCTTTGAAATGAGCGATTGGGAACAGGCTGTTTACACAGCAATTAGTACAGATGATCCAGAGTATGAAAAGCAGCGTAGCCGATTCAAGGGCATTCGAGGAACTTCACAGCACCCGGTTTGTGCTATAGCATTAAGACCAGAGGGTAGAACTTTAGAATTTTATAGCTGCAAAAACACTGAGGCATATGTTAAACGCGCTGTATACATTCCATATCCTGTGATAGATAATGATGGTGGAATAGATATAAGTGAACGTTGCTATACCTCAGTTGTTTACAGCATTGCATCTTTGACTTTATTAACCTTTGGAGAAAATGAAAGATCTCTCGTTCTCTCTAATAAATCCAAACAATTTTTAAGATAATGGCAGCAAAAGGAACACATGTTGATGAGTTGACTGTTGGAGGAAATATGCATACGGGAGGTGATGCATCTGTAGCAGGAAACGTTATGGTTGGGCATAATCTTGTAGTCGAAGGTTGGCTTGATGCTCGAAATATAAAGGGACCAGACAAGGGTATGTTTAAAGACGAACGGACCCTAAAATCTATGATTCCTTTTCCAAGGAATGGTTGGCGTGCATTAGTAGGAACGAAATTACCTGCAGATTTGTATTTAGTAGAAGGTTTCCATTGGTTTAAGACTGGAGAAAAGTCAGGTGACCCGAAGATTGATCTTACGCCTTATGTGGCCAAACATGAACTGCATAGAACTACAGGTAATGACGAGAACTTACCGATGTCTCAAGCAGCTGTTACATCAGAACTCCACACAATGGAGAATAAAAAAGCTGATCAGACAGAAGTGACAAATCTTTCTACAACAGTTTCTACAAATAAACAGCAGACTGATGAGAAACTCGCCAGTTTATCCAACAATAAAGTTAATGAAAATTTAGGTAGAAATATTTTTGACGAAAGCCTATTAATAAGGGGACTATATGTTAATTCTTATGGGATAGTAAACGATGGAAACGATAATTATAGTTCATATCGTAACTATATAAAGGTTTCGGCAAGCGAGAAATATATTTTAACAAAAGATGATAGAGAAGGAAACCGTGTTCCGGTAAGTTCCTCTACAACATATATCGCATTATATGATTCGCAATATAATTTTATTAAAGCATTTCCTGCAAACCAAAAGATTTTTGAAACAACGGCAAATACAAAGTATTGTAGATTTACAGTACTATACGGTACTCATCCGTTAAAAGTGATGCTTGCAAAAGAAGCAGACGGGGAAGAATATGAACAATATAGCCCTATATTTGGGTATATTGCCAATATTAGACCGGGGGATATTACAAAAGAAAAATTAGCAGATAGTTCCGTATCAACTGAAAAAATACAAAATGAAGCGGTAGCAGATATTAAATTGTCAAGTCGTTCTGCACTTGTTAATACGTTGAGTAACCCGTTCTATTGGGAAAAAGGTTATTTAGGAGGTTCCGAAAAAAGATTGACTAGTAGATATTTTATGCAAGTTGATGAAACCTTTAAAACGGGAAGAGTTACAATAAAGCCTAATGAGTCCGTGCAGAGGGTACAAGTTTTCATTGTTGCGTATGATGAAAACCTTGAAGAACTATACCGATATGGTAATAATATGGCTGACGTTATACAATCTTACCCTAAAGCGGTTTGGTTTAAATTTACAATAAACGGCATTAACGGTGTCGCAGACAACATTGAAAATATAGAGCTTGTTAAATTATTAGATTTCCATACGTCTGTAAGGTTCTATAATGAGCTTCTAAATAATTCCGTATCAACTGAAAAAATACAAAATGAAGCGGTAACAGAAAGTAAGATTAAAGATAATTCCGTAACGGGAAACAAAATTGCGAATGATACTGTTACGTTAGATAATGTTGCGTTTGCAAGTTCCATTAATCTAGTTAACCTTACTGATGCAGAAATAGCAATCGGGAAATACCTTGGTAAATTTGGGCAGTTAAATGATAATGTTATATATAATACAACGGGATATATCGAAATAAAAGAAAATGCAAATTATGTAATTGGTAATACATCCTTTACGACTAAGCCTGCAAGATTTGTTTTATTTTATGACAAAGATAAGCAACCGTTAAATAGTGGACTTTTTGAAAATGTAAAAGAAATAGAAAGTCTAACCGGAAGTAAATATGCTAGAATTACCTTTTATGCCGATGACTGGGATGCCGAAAAAGTACAATTTACTGAGGCTCCGTTAAAGCCTTATTATCCGTATCGGAGAGTTATAAATAAAGACGTGTTACCTAATGAAGAAAGAGCGATAAATGAAGATATATTCTTTTTGCCAAAGGATATATATGTAGCTGAAGATTCTACAATAGAATTATATTATAATCAAATAATGCTTAATGCTGAAAGATATAATATTTCGGCATTTTGTAAGATAGGAATACCGTTAAAAAGAAAATTTCAAATAAAGGGAAATTCTAGTATTATAGGTGATTACACATTAACTATAACTGTTTATGATGATAATAATGTGCAATTATACAAGGGAGTATCTACAATACATATTGTACCAAAATATGCAGGCGTTGAATTAAAGGGGGTACCCGTAGGCGATAGCTTGGTTAATGAAAAGCCGTGGTTGCAGCAAGTAACCAACAATTCCGGAAACCTTATTCAATTCGTAGGAACAAGGGGTAACAAACACGAGGGACGTAGCGGTGTCGCGGCGTCTTATTATAACGATAAAACGGGAACGGCAAAATATACATTCGATAATAATTATACGGGTGTGGGATATAATGCAGAACCATTTGATGCGTCCAAAAGTTATTCGGTCGGAAATTACGTGAAAAAAGATTTGGTAACTTATGTTTTTATTAATAGCCATACTGGGGCGTGGAACGATACGGATGTTTTTAATTTGTCGCAGACAAACCCGTTTTACGACTATAAAACTAAAAGTTGGTCAATATCGGCATATAAGGTTCGTAATAATCTTAACTTTGATTTCATTCTGTTATTTTTGGGTACAAATGGAATTAATTTTACTCCGGAAACTAACCCTAATGGAGCATTAGGTATAAAAGATATAATCGATAAAATAAGAAAGGAAATGCCCGATATTCCGATTGTCGTTGTTAATACTATATTTCGCAGCAATCAAAATGGAATTGGTAGACAAGGTAATACGGATGGCTACAAGTCTGCAACAGAGAATAAATTTCACGCGGATATGAAAGTATTACTTTTGGCAAAGGCATTGGAAAAGATGTTGCGGAATTATCCGAACGTATATCTTTGTCCGGTAGGATTTACACACGACAGCGCATACAATTTCGGTTTAGTAAAGACAAAGGTTAATCCGTACATCGAAACAACAGACGTTTACGAATTATACCCGTCGGATTCTATACACCCACAAAATTCGGGATATATGCAGTTCGCCGACGAAATATATTCAATTCTTTGTTATATTTTCAATAAAAAATTAAAATAAACAAGCGAGTTTCTTACAACATTACTTGTAATATATAAAGATAAAGGGATGGCGTAATGCCATCCCTTTTTCAATTTGTCACTTTTTCTCTCTTTTCATCTGATAAACAGAAATAAAGATTGACATTGAAGTCAGAAGGACATCTACAAAGTCAATAATCATAGATATTTCCATATTTACATTTTTTTTAAAAAAAAATAACCTAACCAATTTTTAAAGTAATGCTCTAAAAAAGTAGGATTCAAAAAGGAATAGTAAGTACTGTGATTTATGGTTTGAAGAGTCTTGAAAAAAGTTGTTTCCCAACCAAAAGATAAACGGTTTTAAATATTTGTCTGTTTTATTTTTGCCTTTAATTAAATAGTATTGATATGGTAAAGAAGTTTATTGAACAGCTTAGGAAAAGATGGGAGTATCTGTTACTTGGATTAATCATTGGTATTGTATCAGATGATGCATATTGTGCATTTATTGCCGGAACCTGTACAGCAGGTGGAATGCAGGCTAAAAACATTCAGTGGGTAGGAAGTTTCGGTTGGGTTGATTTCGGTTCGACATTAGTCGGGGTCGTGGTAGGATATTTGATACGCGTGGCTTTATGCAGGATGTAGAACAAGTTACAATATTGGCCAAAGGCATTACAGATTTTGGTGCTTTAGCGATAATAGGGGCAGTGTTCATCATTCTTAGTGCTTCCGTAATGGTCGCCATTTTCAAATGGTTTAAAACAATCATCAACCAAATTATTGAAGATAATAAAAACGGAATGCAGAACTTGCTGGATGAGACCAGAAAACAAAATGAACTACTGTATGACTTAAGTGATGGCTTACGTACTGAAACCCAACTTCGTATTCGTAATTTGACAGGATTTGCTTTCGACCTTGGTGTAGAACAGGTTTGCCGTATCATTAAGAAAGTAAGAAAAGAAAATCACATAGTAGACCATGAAGCTACAGCGATAAAAATACGTTCCCTTCTTGGTAATATTTATGAGGACAGAAAGAGTCGTTTTGATCCGTTCTTATATCATGGAAAAAGTTTATCTACTTATTGTAACGATGAATGGATAGAACTTGTCGCTAAGGTTGTAGAAAGTGAAATCTACAATGAAAATGGTGAAGATAATGGTAGAGCATATACCAATGTAAAGATGGTATATGATAAAATTAAGTTGGATTTTTATCATAGATTAAATAATTAAAACCATGAAGATTTTGATAGATAACGGTCACGGTGAGAATACACCTGGAAAACGAAGTCCTGATGGTAGGCTTCGTGAATATGCTTACGCACGTGAAATTGCCAATTTGGTATGTCTTGAACTAAAAAAACGTGGTTATGATGCTGAACGTATTGTTCGTGAAAACATAGACGTTCCCTTAAACGAACGTGTACTACGTGTTAATGAGGTATGTAGGGAATTGGGAAAATCTAATGTCTTGCTTGTCTCAATTCATAATGATGCTAGTGGAAATGGAACAGAATGGTGTCATGCACGTGGTTTTTCAGTTCGTGTATCAATGAACGCATCCAAGAAGTCTAAAAGGCTAGCTCAGGCCATTTATACAGAAGCAGAAAAGAGAGGCCTTCAAGGAAATAGATGCGTACCGGCTGAAAGATACTGGGTGCAGAATTTGGCTATTTGCAGAGATACCCTATGTACTGCTGTGTTGACTGAGAATCTTTTTCAAGATAATATGGAAGATGTCAATTTCCTGCTCAGCGCAGAAGGCAAAGAAGCAATAATGAATCTTCACGTGGATGGAATTATTAGTTACATTAAGACCTTGGAATAATGAGAATTTTCAAAACTACAATAGTACTGTCTGTATTTGTATTCCTGGGATATTACCTTGGCTATAAGAAAGGGGAGCGTTATGCTGCTTCTTTTTCAGAGGTAAGGAGCACTTATAGTGATACCATACCATTCTATGTGCCTGTACCGAAAGATAGTGTTGTTATCAAATATAAGATTGTGAAGCTGCCTGTAGCAGACAATAGGAACGACAAACCTTCGACACCTGCTGCTGCAGATTCGCTGCCTGGAAAGCCAGATACAGCCAATGTTGTTATTCCCGTAGAACAGAAAGTGTACCAAGACAGTTGCTATACGGCATACGTTAGCGGTTTCCGTCCAAGTCTTGATAGTCTTATCTTTCATCCAAAAGTGAACACCGTTATTATAAATAAAAAGACGAAGCCTAAGCGTTGGAGTATAGGTTTGCAAGCTGGTTATGGAGTCAGCCTGCAGCAGACTCCAAAAATTTACCCTTATTTGGGAATAGGCATAAGTTATAGATTGTTCTCATTTTAAATCATATAGTATGAAAGAAATAACATTGATAATTGGGAAGGAGAATGTGTACAGAGAAGTGTCACGAACAGCAGAATATACTGGCTCCAAGATGCAGGATAGAGATGCCTATCAAAACATTTCGACAACAGATGAAGATAAAGAAATGTTGGAACGCTTTTGGAATGAAAGTAAAAGCCTGGTGTGTGAGTCATTAAAAAAAGTACTGTTGTCAGCCGAAGAAATTATGTCTCCAGAACAGACTTTTTCGCTTGCTCTAGGCCTTTCAGATTCTTTTGATTCTCAATTGGAGGAAAGTATGCAGAGTAGTTTGTTTTCGTTCTTTGTGACTAATATCATTAGTAAATGGTATAATTTTACTAATAAGAAGGAAACGACAGAATATGCAGCTGAAGCCGCAGGATGTATTGAAGATATTAAACGTAAGGCTTTTTTCAAAAAAAAACCTGTGAGACCAACATATAAGTAACCTTATAAATTTTTTAGATTATGGCAGAAAAGAAGAAGACATTAACTGTTACCCAGCAGGTAAAGGAGTTAATCTACGACATTCAGAACAAAGCGTATTTGACAGGACAGGCGCGTGAAGCAGAAGGTGCAAAGAACTATGAAGCTGCATCAAATATGCAGGCCAGCGACGATAACGAAAACAGTTATCAGATACGTCGTTCCCTTTCTAACGCTTTCTCTTCATTGAAAAGTCTTTTGGGTGAATACTTGTTTGAAGATAAGAGCACGAGTGATAACCTTATTGCAAAAGAAATCGATCAAGACGGTGTACTTACATTGACATTTAATATGCCAAGTAACTACAACAATGCTTCGGCTGATAGCTTAGGTAATGGTATCCATTCCTATTTGGTCGATATGGCTCTTGGAGATTGGTTCTCTATCACTAACAAGGAAGACGCCAAGGATTACATTGCACACAGTGAGGTGAGTTTAGAAACCGTTAAGCGTGCCTTATATAAGAGAAGCAGACCTGTAAGACCTGATTACGGACATGCTGGTGTTTAAATTTATGTTATATGGAAGAGAAAAAAGGACGCACGATAGCGATAGATTTTGACGGTGTTCTTGCTGACTACAGTAAAGGCTTCCAGGGTGAAGATGTGTTCGGCGAAATGATACCGGGTGCCGACAATGCTACAAAGGTACTGAAGGAAAACGATTGGACTATTATAGTCTACACTACTCGTCCAGCTTCGGACGCATTAAAGAAGTGGTTAAAGGATAACCATATCACATACGATTATATTAACGAAAATCCCAACCAGCCTGAGGGCTGCAAAGGCTGTAAGTTGATTGCCGATGTTTATCTGGACGATCGAGCCATTAACTTTCGTGGCGAATGGCCTTGGAGCATACGGAGCATTGCAGACTTTAAACCGTGGACCCCAGTTAAGCATGATGAGCTGAAACAGATGAGAAAAAGTTATATCGGTGCAATACTGAGAGATGGGCCGGACTGTTGTTGTGGATGATAGAAAAACAGATATGAATACAAGCTGTTGTTATATGAATTTCTGCAAGTCGTCAGATACCGAGAAGGTGGGTGTTAAGTTAAACTTTTCACGAAAGGAATTGCTGTACGACATTCAAAACTATGCGTATATCGAAGGTCATGTAATGGGGGAGGAAAACCAACACGCCCAGCATACGCTTGTTGATATTGCAGAGGAAGGTAATGTTGATAGAGTTTCTCGTATCTTGAGTCTGACACATGCTGAAGCCGTTGAACTGCTCTATCCTTACACGAAGGAAGAGCCTATAGGAGAAGAGGTAAATGACATGTTAGAGGCGCCTGATACTTATGTCATAGACATGGAGGTTCCGAAGACCATGTCACGTACGACGATAACTCTGCTTTCGAGACTTATACATGAATACATGGTGTACAAGGTCTTACACGACTGGTTAAGTATTACCAATCCGAAAGCAGCCAACAACTGGCTTGAAAAGAGTGAACAAGCAGAGAAACGTATTAATACTATCAAGCATTTACGCACGAGCGCATTCACAAGGGATTTAAGGACCCCATTTTAATCTAAATGACACAATAAAGCAAGAGGCGGTACGCATCACGCGCACCGCCTCTTTTTGTTATCCACAATCTTAATTTAACACCTAAAACTAATACTAATATTTTATTATGAACAAGATATTTTTATCTTGGAGTATTTGTAAACTTTGGAATGAACTGTAAAGTAACTCCAAAGAGTGACATATCCGGCTTGAACTCGGTTATGCCGGCAATACGGAAGTACTTATATGGAGTACCTCTGATGCCTCTTAGGTAGTTGTCTACCGATGAACCAATCAAATGCCAGTTATATAAATCTCTTGAACCCCATAGAGCTGTCTGTACATCACCTCTCTTAAACATACCTCTCTGAATGCACGTGTTGATTGTTTTCAATACATCTGGTGTATCCAGCTTAATAGGACGTGACAAGAACAGCCCTGTTGAAATTTCTTCATCCGTTCCTGAGAAAGACACAAGTTTGTTGTCTGTCGTCATTGCTAGGGCATCAGGATAAGCATTGATGCTTGACGATAATGTGGAATACATCATTCCCCATTCCTTAGATTTCAAAGAATAGACGTATGCGTATGTGTATGCCTTGTTGAAAACAACTATATGTTGATGTACGTAGTCATAGATCATGGAGCAACCTTCCAAGAAGGTTAGGAACGGCACGGTAGGGAAGCATGTATCTACACCATGTCCTGCAGCTGTGTGAAGTTGCGCCATACCCGGTAATGATAAAGCGTTGAATGGAGCTGGTGAATCTATGCTGTCTGTGATGCAGGCTGTCTGAGACCCAGAAATGATCATAATTCCCCGTGATGTAGCAAATAGTACCGCATTATCTAATTGCGTGATACTTTTAGCGTTGATGCACACGTCCCTTGTGATAGGTTGCTTTGCATTATAAGTTCCAGTAGGAGATACTTCGAGAGCCCATACGCCCTCATCCGTGAATGCGTATAGAGGAAACTGTCCGAACTGCCCCTGTGACAATGCTTTTGTAGCCGATGATATACCAAGTATCGTACCAGTACCTACCGAATTTATTCCAGAAGGAAGGAACAAAAATGGATTATTTACTTCCGACGTATAAATCTTATTTGCAACCTCAATGATATTACTGATGTTAACAGTAGGAAGAATTTCCGTATTTTCATTTCTTTGTAGCTGGTAATCTATGAAACAAAATGCACCATTAAGAAAGTTATGCGCTTTCAGATTATAAATGTATTTGCCTTTATAATCTTGTATGACCATCTTAAATGCGTTTCGATTCGGATAGTATACATAGCATCCCCAAGAACGTTTGTCTAAGTAGCCGTTTGTTCCTGTATTGGCATCTTCTTGTGTCGGATACATTGTGTCGGATAAAATATAACTTAGGAATGTGGTATCCGTGGTATGTACAATATGTGTGTTCCCATTCTCCTTAATATAGACGTCTACAGATAGGTCGCATATTCCTAAAGGATGTGATGATAAGATTGCCATATCATTACCTTTTTCGTCCACACTGACTTTCCATGACAGACTTGTGCAGTTACAGTATGCAAACATAGACGAAGTATAGAAACCTCTAAATAATTCGCGCTTTATTCCTGAGAGATTTAATCGTGAGTTATATCCGTGTGCGAACTGAGCCATTAGACGGTCATGGGAGAGATAATCATCCGTCATAGTTTCCCTTGTGACTAGGCTTTGTAGGTATTCTTTACTGACTACAATATCTTTGCGTATTGTTGTACTAAGTTCCTTCAATTCTATTGAGTACAGTAGGTAGAAATTGTTCACGTTTTCAATATTTTCTCTCACTTTGTCAAGAGAAAATTCAGGAAGATTTATGGTCATTGATGGATGTTTACGCTCTTTACTTTTATAAAGGTCGTAAAGCATAGAATATTTCCATTCGGCATATTTCTCTTTTAGAAGGGAAGTCTCCGGTTGTGTGTCCATACTGATAATATGACCATCAACAGATATAGGAAGAACCACATGATCTTCTTTTATATCATAAGAATAGCCTTTGTAGTCAAGGGAACCGATGAACTTAGTTTCAAAATTGTCTGTATCCGCAAAAGATGAACATTCGCCATCCTGGTCATAAGTGTAGATAGGTGCTGATACAAAAACGTCAACAGATTTAATAATATCAGACCAGTTTTTTGTCAAATCATGATACTCATTGTCTTTGTCTGCAACAAGCTGGTAATCGAGTGCTGAGGAAACTAACATTATGTCACATTCTGCATCTGTATAGCTGTCTTTTCCACCTGCGTGTAACCAATATACGATAGGTGCTGCGAAAGTAGAAGGGTTCATTAGAATAGGGGCGCTATGGCATACCAGAGAACCATCATACATACGTAGGGCATAACGGACCATGAAAGGTAAGGCGAAACGACCTTTGTTTATGGTCTGTTCTCGCAGAAACCTGTTGACCTTGGCCATTACTTGTTCTGTAATCTTTTTCTTGTTGGCTTCGCTCCAAACTTCAAACAATTTGTCCTTTGCAATTCCGTCAAAAGTTATGGTAAATGTTTTTTTGCTATCATCCGATACGGAAAAGAAGCGTGGTTTACCTTTTAGACCAAATGATATTTCAACATTCGGAAGATGATCTCCGAGTTTGATATACTTATCTTCTTTCCAAAGGAAGTAGTTAATGGAATCTTGCGATAAGATAAGAAGCGTATTACCCACAAATTCTAAATCTTTGAACGATGGGACACGTGAAATCGCATTTAATGTTTGTGAACCTTCGTTCATCCAACTTAAATCATAGGACGTTTCGTTGTACACGAGGTAGTGGGTGTACTGTGCCGTCCTGTGAATGCCGACAACATTACATCCTGCCTGTAACTGAACTTTTAATTTGGGCTGGAATATAGGCGTAAGGTGCTGGTCCTCACTAATCAGATTCAACGATTCTGAAAGAGCACCATCTGGACTTTCGTAGTCAGACTGTGCTGTCGTTATGCCACTGTATTTTATGTCCTTAATCATACGGTAAAGTTATAGGATTGTTATTTTATAGTTATGTTAAGTTTAGAGAGAGTAGAAAAATTTTTATAGTATATTGTTGCAGACCTTATTTTAATAGATAATTTCTATGAAAACTATGTATTTTTCGGGAGACAACAATAAATGTTAATAGAGATGATTCTTCGGACTATTTATTTCAGCTAATTATCTACTCGAAGTACTAAAACCCTAAAGAGACTCCAGTCTATTATAATGGATTCTTACAACTATTTTAAAGACAAAAAAAAGCGAAAATTTTGTAAAAAATAAAAAACTCTATATATTTGAATACAAACCTAATCGCAATGGTGTGATTAGGTAATTTTTTTAATTTTTTATATTATGTACAGAATTAAAAAAAGCATTGCATAGCTTTACTACCGTACGGCTATGTTAATGCTAAAAATTGAATAGACGGTAGGTTGGGATTTTGTTTTTAACGCCATAGATTTAGGCGAGTAGGTTATAGAGAAACTAATAACTTATCTATAAGCATTTCCCATAGGGAGTGGGCAAGCACACTCCCTTTTTCTTTAAAGTTATCCTTAAGCCATAATATATGGCAAACGAATAAGAAACATACTGACACCATATGCCAGTAAAAAATGTGATATCAATTGTTATAATTTTCAAGTATAATGGGGCCTATATCAATAGAAACGAATTTAGAAGAATTTAACGAACACCTGAAAATGAACCAACGAACTATTTTTTCTGCAAGGTTCGGAGATGGAAAATCCTATTTCCTCAATAAATTCCGTCAAACGTACCAAAGAGAGTATGAGTTCATTACATTATACCCTGTAAACTATCAAATAGCCGACAATAAAGAAATATTTGAATATATCAAACGAGATATATTGATTCAAATGATAGTAAAAGGAATGGTAAGAACAAACCCTGATATTTCTGATTCTTTAATGCTTCAGTTTTATATCATGAACAACTCACAATCTCTGTTAGAAAACTTGATTAAAAGTTTTCCCTTACTGGGATTACCAGAAACAATGGTCTCCACATTCATAAATGGATATAAAGGTATAGTTTCAACATTAAATTTTAAGAATTCCTTTTCTAAATATAAGAAAGCTATAATCAATAAAGACGACCAAGCAATAATAGAATCCTTTGTTAAGGATTTTTCAAATGAAGCAGGAAGTCCTTACGAAATGGATTTGATTACCTACCTTATCTACAATAACATACATCTGTATGCAAAAGAGAATAACAAAAAAATCGTCCTTATACTGGAGGACCTAGACCGCCTTGACCCTGCTCATTTTTTTAGAATATTGAATATATTCTCTGCGCACATTGATAGAGTCTATCAGTTAGGAACAATAGAATCTGAAAACAAAGAAGATTTTCCAGAGCTAAACAATAAATTTGGTTTTGACAATATTATAACAGTATTCGACAATGTTATTGCACAAAAAACATTCAAGCACTTTTATGGTAAAGATGCCAATTACGATGGGTATATTTGCAAATTTCTAACAACTATACCCTTTCATTATTCAATAAACAGTATAGCTAGAGCACAACTTCATCTTATGATAAGAGAAGAATGTTATGTTGATTTAGCATGTCTTTCAGGTTCACAAGCACTATTTTCTGAATTGTCCGTCAGGGATGTTGAGAAAATTTTTGAGAATTACCAGAAGAGGATAAAAAATGGATATCTGTCAATTAGACATGATTCTAATTTGGGGGATAATATTCATATAAAAACGTATGGTCCTTTAACAAAGTTTATTTCAATACTATTACTTGTCAAAGCTGACATCTCTTTGGTAAAAAACTTTTTTGTAGGACTCCCGATTACAATTGAACTAATGAATTGCTTAGGTACATTTGCTTTACTCGATAAAAAGATAAATAACCATGATATATACAATATCAATGGAGATATTTATATGTTCCGTTTTACTTCTTTTGAAACAAAAGAGCAAAGTGTATATGTTAATGATTGTGAATTTGAAAAACAAAGTTATAGGTACGGATCGATACATAGAATGAGTGAAGATATTTTAAGTTTGTGCTTTGATGGAGCAGTTCATAACCTAATTTTATAAAGGGGGAAAGTACAAGTTCAGTTACCGATATTAGGACGATTACGTATCCAATTACCTAACTCAAAATCATACTTTGTCAAATTTTTCTTAAAAAATAATTTTATATTAGTTCTTTTTTATAACTTTGCCATCAAATAGATTATTGAAATATTTTAGATTAGAGGAGCAATTCCAAGAATCCTAGATAATTTTTTACTAACACTAAAGAACTAATCAATGATGGAATCTTTTCTTGCCTTTATGGGCGATGTTCTAATCAGTGTATTGGCAATCTTAACAGTTCGGCTGATTGATTACCTATATGCTAAATATAAGAGATAATTCCCGAAAGGGAGCCCCGGCTTCGGTCGGGGCTTATTGTTTTTAATACATCCTTATCTTTTTCATATCTTAATCTTCTTGTTTCATATCTTTCTTATAGTTTTAAATTCAGTTTTACCTTTATATCCTCGTTCAAGCTCCAGAACCATTGTCTGTACACGTATGTAGTTGAATGTCTTTCTGGGAAGTGCTGTAATGCTTTTCAATCCGTAATCAACGAGTGCTCTTAACCGAACATCACTATCTGAGATTGTGAACCAAGGCATAAGAGCTATAACATGATTGCTTTTCTCCATACATTCCTGTAACATGAAATACCCAAGGCGCATTCCCTTGTCTTCAAGTCCATCAGGAATACCAAAAGCGTACTTAGAACTGAAAGGTGGATTCATAACGACACAATCAAAGCGTTGTTCTTTATCGAGTTGGAAGTAATTTTCAGGAGCTGTAACAGTGTAGTCTCCTTTATCCTCTATTGCTCGTACCAAATTTCCTATACCAGGTGTTGGTTCCAGAATGGTCTTAGAATCTGCTGGAATCATATCGGCCATGTACCTGCAAATACTTTCAGGCGTTTGATATTTTAGATCATCTTCTTTCATTCTTTCCCTTTCTTTAGTTTATTGATTAGTTCATCCGCTATCTGAATCACGAATGCTGCTGAGTAGTTCGCATTGTTTGCTATAATGTCTTTTGCAATCTCGTACCTTCTCTGCTCCCAATCAATGGTGTCTGTGAAGTCTAACATTGATTCTTTGTAAAAGAGATTACAAGAAGATGGAACACCTTTCTCTCGATACAAATCTTCTTCTGTTTTTAATACAGCAGCCTTATGTAAATAGACATCTATTATCTTTCCTGTTGCGATATGTTTTGCTTTCATTTTTTGATCTCCTTTTCTTTATATTTCCGTTTCTGGAACTTAGCTCCCTGAATAAATCCTTTTTTAAAAACGTCGGAACAATGTTTCATCATTGTATCTCCACAAGGTAGGTAAGGACAACCTTTGCAGCTCATTCGGCCATCAGCCATTTTTGCTGCTCTTTCTGCTGAAATAGTTATAGGTATTTTATTCATTTTTATGCAATTCGGATTGATTTTAAATCTGATAATCTTTGACAAAGAGCTTCGCAAAGGACCCGGGCCATATTGACCTCTACTGCATTCCCAATGAATTTCTTCTGTTCTGTCTGAGTGCCGACAAGAACGTAATTTTCAGGGAAACCCATTATTTTTTTTAATTCGGGAATCTTCAACATACGCATCTTCACATCTACTATCCCATACATAGCCATGAATTCTTTAATTCTAATAGTCATGGGAGAATCTGTTTCATAAATTTTGATTCCCATCTTTCCTTCTTTCGTTGAAATTAGATACGGAGGGCGTTTGTCCATCCTTGCTATCAGTGTAAAACACGGATCGTCTACTGAACCTCCTGCACTTGCAAATTGAGGATTCATCAGATAATGCCATTTATGATTCGGCCTTTTGACACTCACTAAATTTAGTTTTGGACATGCAGTAATAGTATTTGCTGGAAACTCAACGGAAGCTGCTTTCCCATTGCCGTATTGCATATCTATAAAGTTAGTCTGTATCAATCCGAAACGGTCTTTGGTGGTAACAGTTGGTGCTGGTACGTTTACAGACCGATTGAATCCATTGCCGTAAAAGGCAGTTACGAAAGCATGGTGGTCGACTGTCGTTATCGTTCCGGCTGGTGAATCAATTGAAATATTCTTATCATAAGGTTCTCCACTGTATTGTTTAGAGAGGAATGAACATTGTGCTATAGCTAACCTTCCCTGACATGCAATTGTCGGACATGGATCATCAATACTGGGGGGATTATATTTACCAGTGCGACTCATTGAGTTGTACTTAATCAGAAATGCTTTCTTCCCACCTGCTACGAACTTAATTAGTCCAGCATATATACGTTCCAGAGTTTTCTCTGAAAGGGGCTTATCTCTGAATATAGTTTTACCTTCATCGTTAAAATCAAGTACTTCTTTTACAGGTCTCCATCGCTTTAATTTCCCAAAAAGCGTGTTAGTGCCTTCTTTACTGTGTGTCTGTTTGGGAAATACTATAGGCAGACCTTCTTTGGCAAAAATTCCAAAGAAACGTTTTCGTGAGGTATATGCACCATAATCGGCAGCATTTAGAATGCGATGTTCAAAGTGATAGCCGTATTTCTTCACATTGCGCACCCAGCGTTGATAGCTTCTTCCTTTGTCCATGCTGATAGGATGGCCGTTTTCGTCCATTTCTCCCCATGCCATAAATTCTTCTACGTTTTCTATCTGAATGTAGTCAGGATTAAGGGCTTCAATGTATCGGAATAGATGTTCTGCTAAAGTACGGCTATCAGCATCACGCGGCAGTCCACCTTTGGCTTTTGAAAAGTTGGTGCATTCCAATGAAGCCCACAGAACCACGAGGGCCTCGGGGTGCTGCATCTTACACTTTTCCATATGTCTTACCAGTGGAGAAAGTTCCAAGGTCCGAATATCTTCTGTAAAATGGAGTGCATAAGGATGATTAGAAGCATGAGAAGCGATGGCGTTTGCATCATGATTGACGCAGGCGATAACTTCTGCACATTGTTCTCCATCTAAACGGGCTAAATTCACCCCAGTAC
>JAHHQS010000100.1 GCA_020026285.1 Parabacteroides sp.
GAATCAAAAGTAACAAGTTTAAAACCTAACTTTTTTATTTGTTCTAATCTCTTAGCTGGATCTTTTCCTTTAAACAAAGGATATATAGGGTTCCCAAACCAATTATATTTTTTAGATTCTTGAGGAAGAAGATAGTACAACATTCCTAATGCTCGCAAATTAATATTTTCGAACACTAAAACCACATCATCTTTCTGAATCAACTTTAATTGATTAAGGAATCGACGATCAAACCACAATTGTAAAATAAACAATGGTAAAAAACATTTCCCCACGAACAAAAAACGAGTTATCTTCAGAAACCAATTTTTAGGAGCAGCTAAACCATTCTCTATTACAACAACATCTTCTTTTTTTTCTATTTTCTTAAATAAATAACGAAATGGAGTATTTCGATAAGCTATTATATATAATTAATTCATAAATTATATTATTTACTATTCTTATACATGTTTATTTCTTTTCAACCACTTATTAACTCTATTAATAATAGATTTCTTTATCACTCCAAAATTACCGTATTTCAAATTCAGATATAATTCTTCAAAAGAACGTCCTATTTTAATCCAAGGATGCCCCCATCCCATAATTTTATAAACTTCTTCTTTATAATGAACATTATCTATTACGTATCTAGGATGTTTTAAAGGAAATTCTGTTTCATATCGTTTCATCGTAAATATCTTACGAAGTCCTTTAGGCATTGTCTTTACAGTTCCTGTGAAATGAGTTGAATCAGCAACAATTCCTATATTATTGATCATATTCTTTGTAGGCACAATACTTAACCCTGAATTAAACAAGACTGCTGCCTGAAAAATAGTTTCATAAAAAGCCTTCCCTTGTTCTTTATGAGACCTACACATTTCGATAAATTCATCCTGCAGTTTTCTCGAATCTATCAAATTCTTTAACAACTGTAGATTTTCCTTATCGTCCAAGAATGTGTAATGTTCATCCCACTGATCAAAAACACGCTTCCAACTAGCCCAACCAGATATAGAGAATGTCGATGTATAGAAATAATCAGAAGAAACATTTGTTGATATTTCTTCTCTATTAAACCCGGTTATCATACTGATTCGGGTATCATTTTCATATCTATCCAACATTTCTTTACAGAAAGGGAAGAATGATTGTGACGGGACATCATCATCCTCAAGAACAATACATTTATCAACATGTGAAAATGCCCACTTTTGAGATAAATATTCAGAAGGGTCACATCCTCGATTAACTTCTTGGAATGCCTGATGCACTTCACACTCCCAATCAATATGACTTACCACCTTACGACAAGCCATAATTCCATCCATATCTTTTTCATTTCTTGGGCCATCTTGGAACAAGAACAATTTAGAAGGTCTGGCTAACCTAATTTGTTCAAAAACTTCTTCCAATAAATTGGGACGATTAAAGAACAATACCAATACGGCAACATCAATCAATGCTGGTTTCATATATTTTTATTTATAAATTTCAAGTTTTGAATAATGAGGATGTATATCTTTCAAATCAGGCAATTTCATGTAATCTCCATAAATTCTTTTCAAATACGAATCTGAATCATGAGGTACAGGAAACATTTTTCCTTCAAACTCCATTTCTGATAAAGGAAATATATCTTTCTTATATCGAGGTTTAAAGAACGCCGTTCCAAATGAATGTCTTAATTTATTTGTCGGGATTAATTTTGCCAGGGAACGTAATATAGGAAAACTGAAATTCTTATTAAACTTAAATATCCTTTGACTTCTTTTCCTTATAACATCTTCTCTTAACGACTTATTATTTATTTGATTATATATTTGTCCCTGGCAATGTCCACCAATCCAAGCAAGAAAAAAAGGATTCTTTTCTATTGGAAAAATATCAATATAAATACCTTGATATTTCCAAGTAAGATCATAACCATTTGTTTCTTCTAAAAGAGAGTTCAAATCTCTTACTTTCGCATAAACAGAAATATAATTGGAATCTGTCTCATTCGTTTGCAAAACAAAATTAGATGGTAACTCTTTTGGTAAAACTTCCAGCAAACGTAAATAATCTGAACGCATCATCTCGATATCCAGATCATCATCCCAAGGGATAAAACCTTTATGCCTTACAGCACCAATCAAAGTTCCCGAACTCAACCAATAAGGGATATTATATATCCTACATACCTTATCCACTGCTATCAGTAACTCCAACATCCGATGTTGTTGACGACGCAACAAAGAGCCTTCAGGATTAAACTGCTCCCTTAATTTATTTTGTATGTTATAATCTATAGCCATTATATCTTATTAATTCTTTAAATAAACCTCTAGATATATAACCTGTATTTTCTAAATCATCACCGCATAAATGTCCATCTATCATATAATTAACATAACAAACCAAATCCGAAAAAGGAATAACGTCTTTTGGATTATCTGTTATATTAGACAATGATCCTTTAATAATCTTACCTTTACAGTTATCTATAGTAAGTTCTTTACTCCATTTTTCAGGAGATCGAGTAAGAATAGACACCTGAGCTCCTTTACTTGCCATTACACCAGCAATAACATGCCCTAAAGAACCACCGCCACAAATACAAACATTCATTTATTGTATAATTTCTTTTAATTTACTAACCAAATATGAATTATCCTCTCTATCTCTAATCGCTAGTCGAATATAATTTTTCCCTAGGAAAGCAGATTTTGTACCACAGTCCTTTATTAACAAATTATATTTATCCAATAAAATCATTGCCAGCTCCGAAGACGTAAATCGATCTGTTACTTCACACAAAAAATAATTTGCTTGAGATGGAATCACTCTCAGATAATCAACCGTAAGTAATTCTTTATAGAATAAATTTCTCTCTTCCTTAAATCGTTCACATGCTATCGTATAATCACTATCGTATTTACTATAGATTTGCATATAGAACTCTGCGAATGAATTAATATTCCAGATACTGACATCTTTCCTGAACTGATCCATACGATTCAAATTGGATGAAGCTGCCAAACCTAAACGCAAACCTGGAACACCATAAGATTTAGAAATACTTTTTATAATTGTCAATAATGGATATTTCTCTAAAATATCATTTCTCAATAAAGTATTATCTCGTCCACCATCTGTAAAATCAACAAATGATTCATCTAATACAAACTGAATACCCTTTTCTTTTACCCAATCTAACAACTTAAATAAATCATTTATTGGGATGAAATTACCAGAAGGATTATCCGGATTGATTAACAGCAAACTTGAAATATTCTTATCTTGATAGAAATCCATCAAATCTTTTGCCGTATAATGGAAATCAGAATTAGCAGGAACAAACTGGACTATTTCTTTTCCAGAACGATTTGGATACTCCTCGAATGTCGGATAAACGATTCCTATATTACCAGATATATGCTCCATTAAACTCTTAATAAGTTCAGCTGCACCATTTCCAACGACGACATAATCCTGCTTCAAGCCAAAATTCTTTGCCATTATCAAGCTATTTACAAACATTCCTGAAGGATATTCTGTTAGCAAAACATCGAAATTAGCCTTCAGTTCGCTTTTCATCTTTGGTGTTGGGAAATATGGATTAACCAGATAGCAAAAATCTTTTAATTTCGGGAAACGCCAATATCCTCCATATCTTTTATGATATAGCTTCAATTGATTCTTATTTTCTGCAAAGATAGTTTCTGCAATATCCAAATCTTGTACATCATCTATTTCGTACCATTTTTCTCCATCTAAAGGAAGTCCTTTCAATTCACACTTATCTAAAAGAGTAATAACCCTCAAGACTTGTTCGTAATATTCATTATTTCCTAAAGCTCTACTATATGCTTCCAGGAATGGGACATAGTGTGAACGAAGAAACTCTTTACTAAACTTATATATATTAACAGTTTTGTAATAATGATCAATATCACTATAACGAAAAGCTTTCTTTGATATGAAATCAACAATATCATTATCCTCATTCAAACAAACCATTGTACCGTCCATCCATGGTTCATACTTAGCTATCAAAGCTAAATTTGGATATGGATCATCAATAATCTTATGGAATAATGAATCATCAAAAATCAGATCAGATTCTATTAACAAAGTATCTTTTTCCTGTAACTCTTCTTTAGCTAAATATAAAGAATAGATATTATTTGTCTTATCGTATACAGGATTGTAAATATATTCTATTGGGATATTCAAATATTTATCCCCAATATGTTTCCTTAATTTTTCACCCTTAAAGCCAATCACCAAGACAATTCGTTCAAGATTTAATTCAGAAAGCTGCCTTAATAAACGATCTATTAAACGGACACCATTGACTTTAACCATACATTTCGTATTATCTTTGGTTAATTCTCCTAATCGTTTACCCATTCCGGCTGCCAATATAATTGCTTGCATATTTTATCTTAAGACTTTATATAATGAATTTAATTCCACAAATTTAACAAAAGGTTTAAGAAGTTCCTTAATTTTGCAGAATTAATAAGGATTTTATGGATAGATTACATTTTATACCCGTTGGAGGATTGGCCAATCGTATGAGAGCTGTATCTTCAGCTGTTACTCTTTGCAAAAACACAAAAAATAAAATAAATATTATTTGGTTTCAAGATTGGGCTTTACACGCTCCTTTTAAATCTTTATTTCAACCAATAGAATCAGATTTCATAACGCTCAAAGATGCCTCTTTTATAGATCATTTATGTTATGACCGCCCTCGCAAAAAGAATTTAGGAATTCCTTTCCTTTTTCAGAAATCAGTCTTTAAATCCTGTATTTATGAAAAAGAAGTATATTATTTATGTAAAGATAAATTCAATTTTGAACATTGGATAAAACAAGGAAATGTATATATGGCTTCATATAGTCAATTTCAAGATTATTCGTTTAGACTATTAAAAGATCTTTTTAAGCCTCAATACGAGCTACAAAAAAGTATAAATCTTAATTGTCAACAATTTACAGATCACACAATTGGAGTCCATATACGGAGAACAGACAATCAAGCTTCAATAGAACAAAGTCCCCTGAATTTATTTTATGACAAAATTGATAAAGAAATAGAGCAACACATAGATACTTCAATCTTCCTTGCAACAGACTCAGAGGAAGTAAAACTTCTATTACAAAAACGTTATGGGAAACGCTTATATTTTATGACAGAAAGAGCTGACAGAAGTTCTATTACCGGAATACAAGGAGGAATAATTGATATGTATACACTTGCTAAAACAAATAAAATATACGGATCTTTTCAAAGTTCTTTTTCAGAACTAGCGTCACAGTTAGGAGATACTCCATTGGAAATCATAAAAAAAGGCTAAGCTTTCTATTAATGAAATTGATTATTTTTATTTCAACCTTACAAAACAGTTTTCTCCTCAATAGTTCTACAACAATACTAAATATAAAAATGAAACAGAGCATCAGCACAAAATAAAATATCAAGAGCTCACTATTTAAAGAATTAATATAAAATTTTTCGCCCCATCTTATTAATGAACCTTGTAACAAATATATAGGAAAGACAAATTCTGCAATAAAATTTCCAATTTTAGAAAAACAACTCCAACAAGAAAACAGATAAAATATAGTAACAGAGGCTGAAATAATTAAAATATTATTATCTCTCGCAAATCTTAATATAATATTTCCAGTCATAAGTGTTAAAATAGTATTTAACAAAAAAATACTACCTAAACTTCCCAAAAGAAATTTCCAGGGATTCTTTCTAATCCACTCAGGAGTTCCGTATTCTTTTAAATATCGGCCTAATAAATATACAAATAATAAATTTACGACACCTTTTCCTGTGTCATTTTGTATTTCAAAAAAGAAAAAAGAAGGAGCTATAAAAAAGAAAAATCCTCCAATCAGTAATAACTTCTCATAATCCTTTTTAGACAACACCTCTATTATTTTATTTAAATATGGAGAGAAACAATAAATAACTATGTAACAAGTTATGAACCAATACTTTTTACTCAATACAGGTAATAAGCTAGAAGCGAACTCAACATAACAAAACGTTTTATCCAGAAGGAATAGCTCTCCAAAATAAGTAAACAAAGAATAGAACCAAACAATAAATAAAACCTTAAATAACTTCGGCCATTTAAAATGTATTTTCCAAAAACCTGAAATTAAAATAAATATTGTAACACCTGTATTTCCTAAAGTATTGACAAATAAAATCATTCCCTTGTTAAATACATTTTCAGTATCAAAAACAGGGCCTAAAATATGCATCGCCGTAATTAAGGAAATACATAAAATACGTAAATATTCAAAATTAGTCTGTCGAACAATACTCATTTCTTTTTCTTCAAGATATACCCCAAACATTCTTTAAAAGTAACAGATCCACTTATCCACATAATAAAAACATAAAGTATGGCAGCAATTACTATCCTTGACACTAGTAACAAATAAATATTGGATATTCCTAAAGTCAGCAAATAAGTCACCACCATAACTGCAGAAGCAACTACAGCATACGAAAAAACATCTTTAAATGCGTCAATCAGATGCAATTCGATTTCCTTTCTTACAAAAGAATACCAAACAAACAACCAAATAATATTAATACAAACATAAACAGAAACCATTGTAAAGATTCCATATTTATGTAATAACAACATTATTAATAATTGTAATACGCCCAGAACTATTGTATTATATAGATATATATCAGATTTTCCTCTACTTATCAATAGATTTGAAAAAAGGCCCGCTATCGGAATAAAAGCTCCTCCAATAGCCAAAAGTCTCAATAACTGTGCACTGACCAACCATTTGTCAGTTATAGCAATTGTAATCAATTCTGGAGCAACCAAAGATAACCCAAACATACATGGGAAAGATATAAAGGACGTAAAACGTAACATCTTCCGAAAAGCTCTTAACTGACGTTCCTTATCATCTGTTACTTGTGCCAGAACCGGTTGAGCTACACTTCCTACCATTCCCGTTATCAAAGAATGTCCCATATAATTCCATTTATTAGCCTGATTATATTGCCCTACTTCTTTCTCAGTATAGAATCGTCCTAAAATTATAGAAAAGATATTATTATTAATATGGTTGAATATATTTGTAAACAACAACTTGCTACTAAAGCCTATCATCTCACGAATTGGAGTAAATGTAAAATGTAAGGTTGGCCGCCATGGGCATTTTATCCATAAATAAATATTCAATACAGATATATAAACTATACTTTGTGTCGCAATTCCCCAATAAGAAAAGCCATTAAAGGCTAGTATAACACCCACAATACCAGATATTCCCAAGGCTAAAATAGTTCCTAATGCTTTATCCCGTACCATCAGATTACGAAACACATAGGTTCCGGGTATTATACCTGTACTTGCTATAAAAAATCCTAAGAAAGAATACCTCGCTAAAGGTATCAGTTCTGGCTGATTATAAAAATCAGCAATTAATGGAGCAGAAAAAAACAATAACCAATACAAACAAAAACTTAGACCCAAAGAAAACCAAAAAACAGAATTATAATCCTGATCAGTCACTTCCTTCTTATTGGCCAAGGCTGAAATGAATCCACTCTCCTGTAAGGCTCCTGCAATCAAAGAGAAGACCGTCAGCATACCTACCATACCATAGTCTGCCGGAGTCAGCAGACGTGCCAGAAAAATACCGAAGAAAAGATTCAGGAATTGTTGAGTTCCATTGTTAATCAATCCCCAGAACAATCCTCTCGCAGTTTTTTGTTTTAACGTTTCTTCAGCCATTAAATTCAATTTTCCTGATTAGCGACCAATACAATGATATTCAAAACCATATTCTTCCATTTCTGACGGATCATAAATATTTCTTCCATCAATAACCAATGGATTATTCATCAACTTCTTCACTGCAACCCAAGATGGCATACGAAATTCCTTCCATTCTGTAATCAAAAGTAATACATCCGCATCTATAACTGCATCATAAATATCCTTTGCATAAGTTATAGTATCTCCTATTCGACGCTTACATTCAGGCATTGCAACAGGGTCATAAGCAGTCACCTGACATCCTGAATTCAGAAGCTTCTGAATAACCACCAACGACGGAGCTTCACGCATATCGTCTGTCTCCGGCTTAAAAGACAAACCCCAAACAGCAATTTTTTTACCTTTTAGGTCTCCTTTAAAATAATCATTGACCTTATGGAATAAAATAGACTTCTGCTGTTCATTCACTTCTTCAACGGCCTGTAGTATACGCATCGGATAACCATGATCAGACGCTGTCTTCACCAAAGCCTTAACATCTTTCGGGAAACAAGAACCTCCATAACCACAGCCGGCATATAGGAAACGATGTCCAATACGTACATCTGTTCCAATACCTTTTCGAACCATATTTACATCAGCTCCGACTATTTCACACAAATTTGCTATATCGTTCATGAAACTTATACGAGTAGCCAACATGGCATTAGCAGCATATTTTGTCATTTCCGCCGAAGGTACATCCATAAAGATTACCCGAAAATTATTAAGAAGGAAAGGACGATATAATCGAGTCATTAATTCCTTGGAACGCTCCGACTCGACACCAACAACAATACGATCGGGACTCAAAAAGTCCTTAACAGCAGCACCTTCCTTCAAAAATTCAGGATTGGATGCTACGTCAAACGTAAGGTCAGAGCCACGTTTATCCAATTCTTTCTGAATGGCGGCACGCACTTTTCTAGCTGTACCAACTGGAACTGTACTTTTTGTTACAATTGTCAAGTAGCGATTCATATTACGGCCAACAGTTTTAGCTACTTCCAGTACATATTTTAAATCAGCACTACCATCTTCGTCCGGAGGTGTTCCCACGGCACTGAAAACTACTTCGACATCATTCAGACAAGCTGACAGATCCGTAATGAAATGCAAACGACCTGCTTTCCGATTTCGGCTGACCATTTCTTCCAGACCTGGTTCATAAATCGGTAAGATTCCGTTGTTAAGGTCTGCTATTTTCTGTACATTCACATCTACGCAATACACTTCCGTACCCATCTCTGCAAAACAAGTCCCGCTGACCAAACCAACATATCCTGTTCCAACAATTGCTATTTTCATATACGTCTTATTTTTATAATCTGATTGAACAAAGCTTACTTTTGTATTGAATGATCACATATCATCTGATTACATAAGCTAATAAGATTGAAATATAAGCTTTTATTTCCAACTTCCTAGTAAAGAACGCCAATATATTATTTTTTTCTTCGTTATGCTTATTTTAATTCACCTTTGTAAATCAATTATATCACGCAGGTGAATCAATCAAATCACAACCGTAAATTAATTAAACCACTCCAGTGGATAAATTAATAGGCCCAGTCGATATTTTAATTTATTAAGAGAACCTATTAACTCTCAGATAAAGTTATAATATCAATAATAATTTTTGCGACATAAGTGATTTCACTTAAGCCTTAGCATAGATTTTACGGATAATATCAACTATCTTCAATCCTTCTAATGCGGTCGTTGTATTCTGAACCCCAGACTTCTGCAAAACTTCAACCACATTACGGATTACAAAGTTATGATTCTGAGCAGATCCCTTATAAGGACCATAATCATTACCCGGATTAGTTGGAGCTAATTCCGGCATTACATAATCCTTTATATGACAATATTCCACCTCATTCATGTATTGTCCGCCGATTTTCACGCTACCATTTTCGGCAACGATCAGCATGCTACTTTCCATATTCTTGTCCCAAACAGCAGTTGAATAGTTCAAACTTCCTATTCCACCATTAACAAATTCGAAAGTCACCAGACCGGAATCTTCAAAGTCTGTCAGGTCCTTATGATTGAAATCTGCGAAGCGAGCCTGAATATTACAGATATCGCCAAACAGCCAATACATAATATCAATAAAATGGGAGAATTGAGTGAATAATGTACCACCATCCAATGCAGCGTCACCATGCCATCCTCCAGGCTTATAGTAACGATTATCCCGATTCCAGAAACAATTTAATTGAACCATATAGATTTTGCCCAATCTACCGGATCCAATCATATCTTTAATCCATACAGAAGGAGGAGAATAACGATTCTGCATAACACAAAAAACTTCTTTCTGAAATTTCAAAGAAGTCTGCAACACACGCTCTGCATCCTGTACATTCAAGGCCATAGGTTTTTCTATAACCACATGATGTCCACTCTCAATAGCTTGAATAGCCAATTCGGCATGAAGCCCATTTGGCACACAAATATTAACAACGTCTGCTTCAATACCAGATTGAAGAAATGCTGAAAGACTATCGAAAAAAGGAACCGGATAAGCCTCTATACCCAATTCTTCTTTCGGACGAATATCACATAAAGCTACTAATTCTGCTTCAGGATCGCGTACAACCATTTCAGCATGACGCTTTCCAATATGGCCGCAACCAACTACAGCAAAACGAACTTTTTTATTATCTATCATAATTACAAATCGTTTCTATAATGTAATTCAATTCATCTTCCCTCATCTCCGTATGAATAGGAAGAGAAAGGACTGAATCCGCCAAATTCTCCGACACATTCAAAATTGAGCCCCTTCTGGAAAATCCATAGAAAGCCGCCTGTTTATGTAAAGGAAGCGGATAATAAACCATTGATGGTATTTCTTTTCCGCGGAGATAATTCTGCAAGTCATCCCTCTTTCCGTCTGCAACCTGAAGTGTATACTGGTGATATACATGAGTTGAGTATGATGCTTGCTGAGGAATTTTCCAACGTGAATCATTTCCAAGAGCCTCATCATATCGCTGAGCTACTTTCTGACGGATTTTGGCAAATTCATCCAGATGTGGCAGCTTTACATTCAGCACCGCAGCCTGTATAGTATCTAAACGGGAATTACATCCAATTATTTTATGATGATACTTCTTTTGCTGACCATGACTCGCAATCATTTTGATTCTTTCAGCCAGATATCCATCCGAAGTCATCACCGCCCCTCCATCACCATAACAAGCCAACGGTTTGGAAGGGAAGAAAGAAGTTGTTCCGATATGAGCAATTGTACCAGACTTACGTCTGCCATTCTTTGTTATATTCTCAGAACCCAATGATTGAGCATTATCTTCAACCACATATAAATGATTAGCCTCGGCAATCTGGCATATTTTCTCCATATCACAGCACTGTCCAAACAAATGAACAACTATAATAGCACGAGTCTTTGGAGACAAAGCAGATTCAATCATCCATGGATTGATATTGAAAGTATTTTCATCCACATCAACCCATACCGGGATCAAGCCCAAATGAGCAACCACTTCAGCTGCAGCGACATACGAAAAAGCAGGAACGATAACCTCATCACCCGGCCGCAAATCCAATGCCATCAAAGCAATCATCAGTGCATCCGTCCCGTTTCCACAAGGAATAACGTAAGGAACATCCAAATACGCAGATAAGGCTGAAGCAAACTGCTGCACCTGAGGTCCATTGATAAAAGCACAACTGTCGATTACCTCATGCATTGCAGCATCAATTTCCGGTTGAAAACGAAGATACTGACGATGCAGGTCAACCATTTGAATTTTATCCATAGACAATCTTATTCTATTATGATTATATACAAAGAATACGCCAACTCTCCATTTCAAATAAAGAATTGACGCATTCCTCTATTAATTTTATTTCTTATTTAACTTCACTTCCAGGTTTAACATTTCTGTCTACAGTAACGACAGATAATCCTCCATCAAAGTTTTCTGCAGAAAGAATCATTCCCTCCGAAACAATACCTTTCAATTTACGAGGAGCCAGATTAGCAATAAAACAAATTTGTTTGCCTTGTAATTCTTCCGGCTTATAATGTTTAGCGATACCAGAGACAATAGTACGTTTCTCAAGTCCGTCGTCAATCAAGAACTGTAACAACTTATCAGCCTTTGGAACTTTCTTACATTCCAAAACAGTTCCCACACGGATATCTAATTTTGTAAAATCATCATATGCGATGGTTTCACGAATAGGATTAGCCTTGTATTCAGCTTCTTCGTTTGCCTTCTTCGTTGCAAGAAGTTTTTCAATCTGTAAATTGATAACTTCATCTTCGATCTTTTCGAACAGCAATTCTGCCTTACCTAGCTGATGACCTGCTTCTAACAAATCAGTTGAACCTAAACGATTCCAACCTAAAGCTTCCACATTCAACATAGCATTCAGTTTCTTCATACTGAATGGCAAGAACGGTTCGAAAGCTATAGCCAGATTAGCAGTAATCTGCAAAGCTATATTCATGATTGTTGCGACACGACTCATATCTGTCTTGGCAAGTTTCCAAGGTTCTGTATCAGCTAAATATTTATTACCGATACGGGCCAGGTTCATTGCTTCCTTCTGTGCATCACGGAAATGATATGTATCTAATAGATGTTCCAGCTTTTCTTTCACATCTTCGAAGTCTTTCAATGTCTGCTGGTCATATTCTGTCAATTCACCTGCGGCAGGGACCTTGCTTTCAAAATATTTACCAGTAAGCACCAGTGCACGATTCACAAAGTTACCTAAGATTGCAACCAATTCGTTGTTGTTACGAGCCTGATAATCCTTCCAGGTAAAATCATTATCTTTTGTTTCAGGAGCATTTGCAGTCAACACATAACGTAGGACGTCCTGCTTTCCTGGCATATCTACCAGATATTCATTCAACCAGACAGCCCAGTTACGAGAAGTCGAAATCTTATCACCTTCCAAGTTCAGGAATTCATTAGAAGGGACGTTTTCCGGCAAGTTATAAGAACCTTCAGCTTTCAACATTGAAGGAAATACGATACAATGGAATACGATATTATCCTTACCGATAAAATGAACCATTTTCGTTTCCGGATCCTTCCACCATTTTTCCCAACTGTCTGGCAACAGTTCTTTTGTATTTGAGATGTAACCGATAGGAGCATCAAACCAGACATAAAGGACTTTTCCTTCAGCACCTTCTACAGGAACAGGAATACCCCAATCCAAATCACGGCTAACGGCACGAGGTTGCAATCCCATATCCAGCCAGCTCTTACACTGACCGTATACATTTGGTCTCCACTCCTTATGTCCTTCCAAAATCCATTCACGCAAGAATGGTTCCCATTTATCAAGAGGCAAATACCAGTGCTTTGTTGCACGCATTACTGGTTTACTTCCACTAATAGCTGATTTTGGATTGATTAAATCGGTAGGACTTAAGGATGTACCACAAGCTTCACACTGGTCACCATAAGCCTTTTCATTACCACAATGAGGACAAGTACCAGTAATATAACGATCGGCCAAAAACTGCTTGGCTTCTTCATCATAATATTGTTCACTCGTTTTCTCTATAAATTCGCCCTTTTCATACAATGTACGGAAAAATTCTGATGCAGTTTTACGATGAATTTCCGAAGTTGTACGAGAATAGATATCAAAAGAGATACCGAATTCTTCAAATGAATCCTTAATAATTTTATGATAACGGTCTACTACATCCTGAGGTGTAATTCCTTCTTTCTTTGCACGAATTGTAATAGGCACACCATGTTCATCTGAACCACCAATCATGATTACTTCTTCGCCTTTCAAACGTAAATAGCGAGCATAAATGTCAGCCGGAACGTAAACACCGGCTAAATGACCGATATGAACCGGACCATTGGCATACGGCAATGCCGTAGTTATCAATGTTCTTTTAAATTTCTTTTCCATTATATGATGAGCTGTTTTTTGAAAGGCAAAGGTAACGAATAATTTGTTATAGAGGAATACTTAGTACAAGTTTAAATATTACTATCAGAATCAAGAATGATAAAACTTATATATATGAACTAAAAACATAACAAAACAACGAACATGCCTGTATCTTTACTAAAGAAAATGATTAAAATTCTATTTATTTCGACTCAATAGCAAAAAAGTTTAATATAATCCTTGTTTTTGAAAACAATTTAAAGGAATAATTTGTTATATAATGAAGAAACTCAAAGAAAGTCCTACAACAGGCAACCAAAATGAAAATACAATTTGAAATTAAGGAACGATTAGCTGATATATTGGATCAGCTACTACATTCTGATTTTTGGATTACAGAAGTAGAAGAGATAGATGAAGATAAAAAAGTCATTAAAATCAGAGACTTTGCTTATCCGTTGGAAGCGACAGCCGAAGTAAATGGGAAAGAGATTCTAATGAAAACGGCCTGGTCCAAATACACTTACAGGTTATACGAAATTAATGGTATCTGCTGGTGTGAATATAACGGAGCCTATCGTGGATTGTTAGAACAGAAACTTTTACCTATTATTACTCCTAAAGAAAACATTCTAGACCAACCTGTTACAAGTTCCTTATTAGGAGACGAACATAAACCTCTGAGGGAATATGCCATCACCAATGTGAAAAACAGGAAACAAAGAGAACAATCAGGAGAATATATTAGTTTCTCCCAAGACCATCCAAAGAGTGTCTACGATGCTTTCATTAAAGAAGATTATATTCCGGATTCACATTAACGATCATGGCTAGCTATAAAAAGAGAACCTTTAGCAGTTTATCTATCTTTTTCTGC
>JAHHQS010000101.1 GCA_020026285.1 Parabacteroides sp.
TTTTCTGCTAAAGGTTCTCTTTTAAAACGACATCAAGTCTATTTGATAAATATTTTTTGAACTTTCGTTTTTCCTAATCGAACAATATAATCCCCTGTTGGCAATTGATGGAAAGAATGGCCAGCTCCGACTTTAACCTGCTTTATTAAAGCTCCGGAATAAGAATAAACAAACAGTTCCTGAACTTTTAAGGATTCAATATGAAGCTGATTATACATCACATAAATACGTTCAGCAGATATATTGATATCTTCATTATCCAAAACCATATCTCTGGCTTTAATAAACTCGGCTTTCAGCGTTGTATCTCCTTTTACCTCATAAGTATACGGATTCAAAGTATTACCGTCACTCCATCTGAGGAACATATAATCTTTATCAGGCTCAGCTGTAACAATAATATTTGTTCCAGCTGTTACAGGAGTTGTTGTTGAAGCTGTAATCTCACCACCCTTAGTCTGTTCCAATTTTAATTGATACTGATTTTCCGTTAATCCGGATACAGTTACAGTCATATTCTTATCCACCTTCTCTACCAGATAGTAAAGAGTTCTGGAAGCAGAACTGGATCTGAGTTCTGTCATCGGTAACAATTCCTGTTCTCCAATTTTCACGGCTATATTCTCTGACTGGCTATAATCCGACAACACATTCAAACGGAATTTAAATGGAGTATCAGCAAGTATTGCTTCTGCATTCAGATTATCTTCTGTAGCTACGCCACAACCCGGAAGCAATGAAAAACTTAATTTGAAAGTCTTTTCTTCAGACTTATCTTTCCACATAGGAAGATATTGAGCAGCGTGGATTAATTTAACAATCCTAGGATTTGATTTATTATTATCATTCCATTTATTAAACACCTTACCTTCTGGAGCTTTAGCTGTAATCATAACCATTCTATCTTCATACACAGGAATGTCTGATACATTCTTACCAGTCAGAATATCTCGGCATTCTACATTTTCAGGCAAACTTACCTTCAACGGATTTCCCTGGTTCTTTTTGACCCCAGTTACAGATATTGAATAATGCTGGTGAATATAATATAAAGAATAAACATCTTTAACCGGATCTATCTTCTTTCCATTGGCATAAACGACTGGTTTTGACTGATCATATTCTTTATCCAAACGAAGATAGAACTTACAAGTTCCTCCATCCTGCACCTCATCAGAATAAGCTGAAAGAGTTTTTAATTTTACACCATCCATTTCAGGGAAAACAATACGATACACTTTATGTTCTTTCGAAAAATTAGCCGAAAGATTCATATCTTTACTGACAAAGACCTCTCGTTCGCTATTTTTATTACCATCAGACCAGGATTTAAAATAATATCCTTCGTCTGGAATAGCTTTCACTGGCACACTGGACTTTGCATTAACCTTTTTCTCTCCTGTAGATCCATCCTCACCGAAAAGGATTTCTCCACCTTCTGTCTGAATCAATGATAAAGTGTATTGTTTGGCTTCTGCCCCTACAACCTTTATCGTTACATTTTCCGAAACATTACTGATTCGATAAACGCCATCATGACCTCTAAAGACAAAATCCTTATCATTCATAACCACATGCATATTTTCTGTGGATGCAATGATTTCTTTATCGCAAGCCAATTTAAATTCAAATGTTCCACCTGTAGCCACAACGGAAATAACATCTCCCCCATCAGGGCCAAAAGCACTTATTCCATAAGGCAAATCGAATGTAATGGTTATTCGTCCGCTCTTATAATGGATCATCTTAGTCTGAACACCATCCTTATAACCTGGTTTACGAGATATTGCACGAACTTCCAGATCTTTTACGCTTGCAGAAGTCACCTGAATAGGTTTCTTATAAGGTTGTGGATCAGATCCTCCAATAGAATAAAGGAGTTGTGCTTCCTCATCTGTATTCTTCATTGAAACCCAAACATATTGTCCAAGAGCCACAATTTCAACATTCTCTGGATCTGTAAAGATTTCCGGTTTCGAAACAGTTGGTCGTCCATCTGTAAACGTAGCTGCTATTGATAATCCACAAGTATCAGGCACTGTGACGGTACAAGGTGAATAACCATACACTTTGCCATTCACAATGATTTTATCCAATGCATAATAAGAAGAAGATGGTGTAGTTGTAATTTCAAGACGAGTTCCGGCATCAACAACTGCTCCAGACTGAAGTTCCTTATTGTCAGATAAATTCTTAACACGAATAGTTCCTTCCTTTGGCTGACGAATTATTACTGAAAGTCCGCCCTTCCATTCCGCATAGAATGTTTTATTTCCGATCTGATTCTTCTCTGCATTAAATGTATAATCAATAACCTTGCCCCATGCTCCTTCTGTCTGATCCTTATCGTGCCAGCCAACAAAAGTATAGCCCGGACGAGTTGGAATTGGCAAAGTTAGCACCTGATCAATTGTATAATTCTTTGGAGCATTTGCAGGAAGAGATCCATCATACAGATATTCATAAGAAATAGAATATCCTATTGCCTGCCACTTGGCATAAAGCGTAAAATCACCAATGGAGCTTTTCTTCAGTTCCATTCCATACTCTTTCGTGCACGCCTCATCTTCGAACCAGCCAAGGAACTTACATCCGTCTTTCTTCGGTGTTTTAAACTTCACACCTTTAGATTCAATAGTAAACGGAACGGATGCCATTTCGAATCCCCCTTTCGTATCGAAAGTCACCTTATATTCAGTCGCTTCGAACTTGGCAAAGAATTCTTTATTCCCAAACTGATTCTTATCAGAATTAAACTCTTTTAGCAATGTTTGCGGAGCGGCTTCCTCGTACCAACCTATAAAATCATATCCTGATTCAACCGGAACGGGTAGAGTTATAGTCTGTTCTATTGTATACTTGGCTGGTTGCCCATCAAACGATTCGTTTTCGGACAATTTATAAGCGATAGTATATTCAATAGGACTCCACTTGACATAAAGCGTAAAGTTTCCAGTTGTTCCTTTATTGATTTTATCTCCAAAAGCTTCTTTAAAATGCTCATCCTTATACCAACCCTCAAACTTGTAACCGTTTCTGGCAGGTTTCTCTAAAGTCTTTTCATCTTCGATGGTATATGGCAAAGAATTACTGCCTGTTCCTCCATTTAACTCCAATGTTACAGTATAGGTATCCTTTACCCACTTTGCATATATTTTCACATTCTTTTGGTTCTCATCCTCTGGGAATAATTCGTTCATATTCGATAATTTATTCCCTCCCAAATTTTCTTGTTTATACCAACCATCAAAAGCATAACCTTTTTTCTTTCCCGTTAAATTTGGAAAAAGATTTTCTGGAACCAATTCTTTACTAAAGGTTTTCGCATCCAAATTCACATTGTTGGTATTGGTTATATAATCTAATGTATATTCTTTTGCCAGCCATTTAGCTGTCAGGGATAAATCCTGATCTGTACCTTTTGTTACCTTTTCCCATAAGGTATTCTTCTTATCATACCAACCTTTAAAAAGGTAATACTTCTTAGTAGTTTTTGGTAGATCAAACGTTTCTGTTTCCTTTGTAAACTCTGTTACTGGATTAGTTAAATCACTTCCTCCATTTGTATTATAAGTTATCGTATGTGCTTTTATCCAATGAGCTGTTAGAGTAACATTTCCAATAGAACCTTTTGGAATGGATGTAACTTTCTCTCCATTTTGATTATACCATCCTTCAAAAATGTAACCAACTTTTCTACCTGGACTAGGTAATTCATCAATACCATTTTCAATGGTATACGCACCAGCAGAAAGATGATTATCTCCTCCGTTTGTATTATATGATACTTTATATTCTTGTATTTGCCACTTCGCAATAAAGTTCATATTGACAGAACTTCGTCGATCAGCTGTAGTTGGTAAAGAATTATTATTCACAAGTTGATTATTATAAAGCCATCCGGCAAATGAATAACCTTGTCTCTCAACATTGGGTAATTGAAAGTTTTTTGTTTCTATGGTATATGTTTGTCCTGAAGGATTAGTGTTTCCTCCGTTTGAATTAAAAGAAACATTGTAGTTTACTAAAGCAACCGTTGTTGAATTAGAGACTAGGCCGACACTATTATAATCTTTTTCATTACCATTAATAATATAAGCGCCATAGGGAATCATATCTTTGACTGCTTTTCCCTGCAAATTAGGATCTAAGGTATAAGAATTTTCTTTTTTACTTGAAGCCTTAAACGTAGAGTTTAAGACAAAAACTTCTCCATTATTATATGATAAAGCTATTGCGTCTCCTTTATCCCAAAGAAATTTCCCTGTAGCTTTTGCTGAAACTGTTCCATTTCCTGTAATTGACAAATTACCTCCATTGACAACAATACATTCAACTTTACCCTTTCCTTCTATTACAATATTATGCTTGTTCAAATCCAAAGTCATTGTACCACCCTTAATGACTAAAGAAGATGTTAAATTCACATTTCCATTAAGTGTAACAACATTTCCTGAAATTGAAGCATTACCTCCTAAAGCATTTTTCAAATCTTGTGCAGAATATATATCCGTCGCCCCAACATTACCAATAGCTAAAACCAGGAAAATAAGAGATAATATATATTTATGTAATCTTTTCATTACTTGATGTATCTATTTATTCAAATACTAATTCACATTCATCAACCAAAAGAACACTTGACGTACTTCCGGTAAAGTAATCACCATACTTACTTGCAGCAATAACAATCAGAATATACGTCGGCTTGGTAACATAATCACGATATGTCAATGGAATATTAAAGGCTTTATAATCCTTCATACTCTTTGCACACTGCATTTCACCAAAAGCAACCATAAATTCATTGTTCCATGAAAGATCTACGAATGTTCCTGTATTAGTATTTGCTTTAAATGGTTTGTCCCAAGTAAACAAGGCAACATAAATCCTACAAGTATCATTTTCACCCTTTAATGCTTCGTAGGGAGCTTTCACCTTGTCAATCTTACCAGATTTATACTTGAAATATCCTTTTAATGCAGAAGGGCGGCCGGTATAAGGACGACCAAAATCCAAAGAGGCACCACTTAACCCTTCCACTTTACCAAAGGCACCCGTATAAACACTTCCGGCAGCAAAGATTCCGGCAACCGTTTTACTTTCCATACGTGCTGCCTTACCTTTAATTACATCATTCTCTTCCGGCAAAGTAGGATTGGCTTCTCCAACAGCATTCGATCCTTTATTACCTGTATCCCAAAAATGATTCTGTTCTGTCAAATCTAAATTAGGATACCAGCTCTTTCCATCCTTGAACCAGTCATCAAATGAAAGGTTAGGAATATTAACAATAGCTTCTGTTGTAAACTTTTTGATTTCATCGGTTCTATTATCTACCGTCAATTCATATTCGTAAGTATGTTCCGGCTTTAAATGTGTAAAGATTAAAGTAAACGAACCATCCTCCTTTATCTCTGTTTCATTTGAAAGAACTGTTTCCCAATAATCCCCCTTAGTCTCGGTTGAAGTTACTTCACGATAACGAGCAGAGATCTGACCAGTTTTCGTTACGCCTTGTATATAAGCTCGTTTAGCCCAAACAGACAATGTGGTTGCCTGGGCTTCATCACCTGAAGGATGACGAACACTGACAGTCCATTCTTCTGTTTCACCAAAAGCAGAAACTTCAAAAACTCTTGGTCGTGTAAAGTCTGTTACAATCGTTGGATCAGGCTGAGTCTTGGCAATAGAAACGCCCAGCTGAAGTTCTTCTATTTCAATATTATTAAACTTAGGCTGAGAAATAGAATCCACAAAAATTACTACTTGATGATTTTCCTCGTCTACCAAAGGAATACCAACCATATTTTTGACTTTAATAACACGATGAATATCCCGTTCCACTGTCACTTTCCAAGGATAATCCTGATAAAGACTTAGAACAAAAGTTACAGGTTTCAAAAAATTCATACGAGTATTAACCGTTGCAGGCAAGCTATCAACATGTACAAAACCAGAATCAGGGAAGTTCGAATAATCTATACAGGCGTCTTTATCTGGAGTTATTTGAGCTCCATCGGAAACTTCTAATTTATTTATCCGAATATCTCTTAAATCGAGTGTATCCACGACCTTGGCAAGTACAGTTCTGCTTTCCTTATCAATCTTAACTGAAGTCATCCCCTCAACTTCGAAACCTTCTATATCGCAGACAATAGTTGGTAACGGAAAATCATTCTTTAAACAACCTGTAAGCACAAAAGAGAGAAGAACTGTCAGAATGAAATATTTCTTAATCATCATCGCTTAATTACAAATAGAAGACAATACCTAAATCAATTGACAATAAATTTATCTTGAAGTTAGCCGAACTTGAAGTTCTCTTACCTTTGTAAACCTGATCCTTTGTCTGTTCGTACCAGTTAAAAGTCAAACCGGCAACCCCAATAGATGCCTCAACAGCTGTATAGTCGTTGATAAAACAAGTAATACCAGGAATAACACTCAGATTCAGATTATGCTTTAACTGATATACACCGCTTAAATCCGGTCCCTTGCCTTTAGAAGTTGTACTTTCTGAATAACCGTACGAAAGACGAGCTTCATTAAACAAACCAAAACGCTTGCTGTCGCCCAAATTCAGATAAGTTCGTAAGAAAGCAGAGGTCGTATATGTATTTGTTGTACCGTTAAAATCTTTCACATCGAAACTCAAGTCATCACCTAAGTCTAATGAAATTTCATCTAGTTTTGTAAATGTACGAGAATAAGTAAAGCGTCCACCAATACTGATGTTATTAGCAATAAAATAGCTGACCAAAGGTGTTACTTTAAAAGTATAGCCTTCACCATTGATATCTTTCAACACTGAAAGAAATTCAAAGTTTTCATTTACCTGTTCATGGTAAGAAAAACTAGCACCCACCATCCATTGTCCTTTCGGTATAAAGGTTTTCATTACTATACCACGATCATATCTATTCTTTTTAGCCATTGCAGGCATTGAAACGAACAATGCTGCTAACAGCATATAAAAAGCTACTCTTCTCATTTATTTATTTCTATTTTAAACTTCTTTTAAAAGCCTTTAAAAAATCATTTAAAAGCTTGGTTCGGTTGATAATCTTTAAATATTGTTCCTGATAAACTTTCCTGATTATAATCGTATGACAAGCTAAACTCATCAACAAATAATACACTACCTGTTGCTCCGGTGAATTCATCACCATTACTACTAGATGTTGCAACAATTATTATATAATGTGATTGATTTTTCGGAAAATCTTTCTTATAAATAATAGGTATCTCAAACTCAGTATAAACATCTATTTTCTTTTGAGACCTCAATTCTCCATAAGCTATAACACTATCATCAGAAGGAGTAAATCTTTTTATCTGGTCTGTTCTTGAAATTACTTCAAACGGCTTAGAAACAACAGCTACATAAATTAAAGCCTCATCAGAATTTGAAGTTTGCCCCTCTTTCCCTTTTGTATAATTAATTTTTCCCGGAGAATATTTATAATATCCTCTCAAAGACGTAGGTGCACCTACGTAAGGTTGACCATATAATAATCTGGCTCCCGCAGAAGTAACCTCTTTTGCAATACCACTAAAAACACTACCTGCTGCAAAAGCACCAATTCCCATTTTACCGGCCCAAGTAGAAGTAAGGCGAGCAGCTTTTTTTGATCCTTCCACAGCAACATCAGTTACACCTTCAGTCAACACTTTACCTGCACCTGCTGCACCTAAATTACCAGACTCCCAATAGATTTCTCTTTGAGAATCAGAATTAGGTGATTTATAATCATATTTTCCACCAACAACCGGAGCCTCTAAATGTCCTTTTCTTGTTCCCCAATCATCAAAATTCAGATTTGGCACAACTGATGGCATTTGAAGTGTAAATGCAATGAAATCGCCCTTATTTTCTCCGGCAACTGCCTGATATTCGTATGTTTTACCTGGAACTAAGCCTGTTACCAAAGCGGAGAAAGAACCGGCAGACTCATCCTTAACGATATTTTCTGAAACAGAAATATCAGAACCTCCCTGTTCCCTAATAATGAAAGAAGTATTTGTCAGATCTCCAGCATTACCTTTCAACACAGCAAAAGAACTCCATACAACAGGTTCCTCTGTTGAAGCCTTCACATCTGGTTTAATTTCGAATGAGAACGAAATCTTTAATTCTTGATTTGCATTATCTATTAAATCCATCACGAAAGAATGAATCGCCAGTTTATTACCATCAGATTTTAAATTTGAAAGTAATGATGAAAAATCCAAAATCTGTTTTCCTTTACTTTCTTTGTCGATAACAGGGAAACCTTTCTGAGCGGCTCTATCCCATGAAGTTAAATCAAACTGAGGCAAATCTTCAAACTGTAATGAATTTACTTTTACTGACACAGACTGGATTCCTGCCGGGATATTCAGTTCAAGTAAAGCAGATGGAGGAGTTTGTTGAATTCCATCAATTAAAGGACGATACGATATTTTGCTGTCTGTAAATCCTTTTAATTCAAATTTAGGTATACCTGCTAAATCTTCCTCTTTAATCTGAATCGTACAATTAATTTCTGTTGGATTATCTTTTCCTATTGAAACATCAATATCAGCTCCAGCCTCTGTATCACCATTTCCTTCATTACTTAGCTTATAAATCAAATTATAATGATATTGAGGTTTGATATCACGAATCACTCGTTTTAAAGTAAATTCATTTCCATCCTTATTCTTCAAATACAAATTGGCTGTCAGATCTCCTTCGGCAGCAAAATAACCGGCACGATATTCATCGCGAGTAAATATTAACGTACCAGAACTAGTTGATACCGTATCACAATAATCAACAAAGGTTTCTTTCAACTTATCTGAATAAGAAACAGTTACCTTTGTGTTTGAGATCTTACAAGTAACAGAAGTATTTGTTATTTGTTCAGCTTTAATTTCAACTGGTTCTGCTGAAACTCCTGCATAAAAAGGACTATCCCATGCAGCCATACCCGAATGATTCGAAGTAACACCTACTGTATAATTACCCACAGGGAGAAGTAATTTTTTCCCTTTTACTTCTTCTAAATAATCGTCATAAGTTTTTACAGTATCACCAGAGGAAGCCATTATAAAAACCTTTAAAGCTTCATTAGTAACAGGTTTAATGGCTTTAGTCTGTGTTGTATTATCCGCTTCAACACCTAAATATAAATATCCGGTTGAAGCCAGGCCTGACTTGTCATCATCACATGAAGACAAATAAGAAGACAAAATCAAGAGACAAAAACTTATTATACTTGTATATCGTATCATTGTTCTTTTTATTTCTTATTCAACGTAATTGTTGCCGAAGCAGATTTACCATTTGCATCTTTCATTGTTACAGCAAACGAGTTTGTTGTATCAAGCATACTTAGGAACGCTGAAATATCAAACTTCAAATTTCCTTTATCTCCTTTTGACGGAACTTCCAGTTTCTTACCCATTGCAGATAAGATTGTATTTATTTCATCAACTGAAGACTTATCCAATAAATCCAAAGGCAATTTTATAAATGTACCAATACTAACATCCACTTTCAATTCAGACAATCCTGTTGGAGCAAACAAATTGATAACTACGCTCTTTGTTGATGCTGTAATTGTTTGCGGTGTATTTACATCAAATGATTGTCCATTAATTGTACCGGTAATCTTTGGAGATTGAGCATCAGGATTTACATCCGGTTTAGAAGGATCTTCCCCTCCTCCGTCTGGTGTAACAGGTTTATCTCCTCCTCCAGGAATTTCACCACCACCTCCTATTATTTCAGAAGGAATTTCTATAATAAAATCTTTCTCTATTAATGAAATATCCACAGAGATGTAAGGTTTACGGACCGGCAAATCTGGCTTATTATCTCCGGGATCCTCTGGTTCTTCCGGATCAACAGGAGGATTTTCCGGATCAACAGGTTTATTTTCAACAAACCCCAATTCTACCAGGATATTATTATGTTCTTTTAACTCAGGATTTTTAGAAATATCATATCCATACACTAATTGTTCTCCCTCTATTGTTGTAGCATAGACAGTAAAACGCAGTTTGTTCGTATTTTGCAGGAAAATACCTCTCTCCTCTTTCTTATCGAAGGAAAGGACTCCCAAACCATTATCAACTACAATTACAAAATCATTATTAAACTGCGACAAAAAATCTTCTGAATATCTGAATGTCACCTTTTTATTATGCAAACGACAACGAACCTGAACGGGACGTACTTCCTGATCAACAATGGAAAAAGTATCTTCTCCCAAATAAAAAGGTTTATCAAAACCAGCTTTTATATCTTCTCCTTTTTCTGCTCTAACTGTATAAAAACCAGGTAAAAGCAATAAACCTCCTTCTTCCTTTAACTGCTTAAAGCTTTCATATTTTCTTTCCAGTTCTCCATCGCTATTAAAAACAGATATGGAGAATTCATCTGCCAGTAATTCTTCATTATCTGAGCCTTTAGTCAACGGAATTTCCTCTTCCTTTTCTACGATTAATTCCAGATCAAGTAAACCTGAATTTTCAGGAAGTTCAGGAATTAAAGGATTTTCAACATCACCCATCAGCTCTTTCTTCAACTCACATGAAGAAAGCAAGGGTAACAATATACTTATAATGAGTAAAAACTTACGAATCATTTGTCTGCCTCCTTCTGACTATTACCATATTTGGATGCTCTGACCAGTGTTCTTGTTTTAGGTCCTGCATCCAGAGTTATAACATAATATTCTCCTACTTTAGGAGTATTTCCATTATTATCAAAATAATAAGTACGTTCAGAATACCATTTATTAGAGCTGTTCAAACGAACTCTCACCTTCACCATCAGTTTTTTCTGTTCTGCTGTACATCCATCCAAAAAGTAACCGGTATCCAAGTTCTTAACTGTTTCCTTTTCGTCTTCTTTTGATTGAGAGAATGACCATTTTATTCCTTTTATTCCGTTATATACATCCATTTCAAAAGCATAATTCAATGGATCTGTATCTAACAGATGCTGGAATTGTTCGGACAAACGTAATTCAACCGCCAGACTTGCATAATTACAAACAACAGACACATTACTTACACGTTTCTCTTCAACAATAAAATCAGTAGAACCTTCAAAGTAAACGTCTTTGGTCACTTTTGCTTCACCCGGAATAAAGGATGACGCAACTATCTTATAGGTCCCTATGGGTAACTGCAAAGGAAGTCCTTCGTTTACCAAGGCTGTATAAGATTCATATTCTTTCACTTTGGTATAAGTTTCGCCTGATTTGCTATAGATTACCAAAGGGAACGTAGTTGGATCCATATCGAACTTATGTTCCGCTTTTGTATTTATGGTAGGTATATCAATTGTTGTATTCGATTTCACTTTTAAATCCACCATTCCCATTCCTGCCGGAATATTCTTATCCCCAGAAAGAATATCTTCCTGTCCGTCAGAACAGGATACAAACAGACAGAATACGATCAGAGTAAATATTGATTTTATATATTGCTTCATCTTATTATTCATATATTAGTTCTACGTTGTCGATGTAGAAGTTACTACCTTCATAATGTGTATATCCATCAACCTCACCATTCTCAACATAGGGTTTCAAATTATTTGTTTCTACGGATTCATTATCTGAACATCTGGAAGAAGAAGAGAAAACAACATAGAAATGAGTTGCTTTTTTATTCAAAACAGAATAATTAATATTTATCTCTTCTGATGTCCAACTATTAACTGCTCCTCCTTTTACTAATTCTCCACGACCTATTTCTATTTCAGTATTACCCTCTTTATGTATAGCAACAGCCCAAACTTTAAAAGAATCGTTCTTGAATGGAGTATACTTATAATCAAATTTCACTTTGTTCGGACGAGAGGCAAAAGGAATTCCATAATTATATGTATCCTGATTACTTCCATGATTATATGAATAAGAGCCCAAGAATAACTTTCCTGCAGCCACATGATACAAGGATATAGCAGAATTACCTGCGCCATTATCCCATCCAACAGTTCTTATTCTTACACCATCTCCATTTTTCCCTGGACATTTCAGAGAGGAAGGAACAGTATTATATGTAGATGAAACATTGGCTTCTTTAACAAATGTTTTAGCATTAACACATGCCCAACCATCAGGACATGCACCAACAAGATTCACCTTGCCAATAAAAATGTTTGCTCCATTGGTCAAGTCATTTATTTTTGTTTCAATCCAACTATCAAATTTGGCATTAGGCAAAGCCAACACTTCTTCTGTTCTTACTGAAGACTTCTTTGTTTCTCGTATTTTATTATATACTGCCTTAAAGCTATACCCTGTATTTGGTTCCAGATTCAAAACTTCTGCCCTATAAGTAACACCGTCAGCTAATAATTCAAGATTATTTACTTGCAAAGGAACAACCTCATCATTTTGATAGAAAGACATCTTTTCAGGACTACCTTTTTCCAATTTACCCGTCAGATAAACCCTCTTGGCAAAAGCATTACCATCTGTTATATCTAATGAGAAGACTGGAGCATCCACCGTTATTCCAAATGATCTGGTTTCGGCCGTTTTTCCTTTCTTGTCTTTCAAGCCAAAGGTATATGTATAAGTTGTAGAACCTGTTTCTGGTGCATTTAACAATACAGTGAAGTTTTTCTTGAAATCAACAACCACTTCTCTATTATTAGCTGATGTAATTTCAATTCCTTTATTCTTTAATTCTTCCAACTGAGATGAATTAGATAACAAATACTTCTCTTCGGAAGAACCATCAGATATATTCAAATAGATATTTTCAGTGTCAATTCCACCTGTTGCAACATATTTAACCTGATTTTCCTGCAACATTTCATCGCCTTCTACGACTGTCACAGACGATAATGACGAATCTATATAAGGTGCGTCTGCTGTAAATACTTTTACAGAGAACGACACTACATTCGATTCAAATTGTTTTCCTGCTGCATCTTTACCATAAACACGTATTTGATATACTTTCGTTCCTTCAGCAGGAGATGGTAAAGAATTGATGAAATCAGTCAAAAAGATCTTTCCACTTTTCGTCTTTTCATCAAGTAATATATTATTGTCTTTTCCATCTACCTTCCAAAGCAAATGAGACGCAATAGCCTTTTCAAGATCTGAAGATTTAGCCAAGTCTAAGATTTGTTTAACTTCCGGATCATCTTCACTCCAGGATTCAACAATTAAAGAAGAAACTCCGGCAGACATTGAATAATCCACAGATATATCCTTATCGAAAACACCGTGGTTCTCAAGAGCTTCATTTTCTGTAAATCCTACCGGTTTCAACACAGGCTTACCCATCTGTCCCCACATATAGTCAGGAATATCCGTCTCTACCGAGAGCTTGGTAAGAGAATCATCCAACAAGACTTCAATACCAATACCGGAACTGTTACCCTCTATAAGATTTATCTGAATCTGAACATTATAACGTGATTTTAAATGTAAAGGAGCTTCAACATAAAAAGATTTAAAATCTTCTTCGCCAGACTTTTTCACATAAACTACAATTCCGACATCTGTTCCCTCATCGGCAACCTGCATATATAAAGGATGTTCCATATCTTCCTTTTTTACAGGGAAACCATTAAATCCGGAATTTCCCTTCTTTATGAAAGGAGAGGTAAATTCAATAATATAATCTGTGTAAACTTTATTAAAAGCTTCCGAGCTTTTAATAGTAAGACGAGCATTATTCATCGTACAATTAGCCTTAACAGAAGTATACATTCCATCATGAACCGAGAAATTTGACTTTCCTCTAAAATAAGGACTTTCAAAAGCTGCAGGATAATTATCCCCTTTCGAAGCAATCAGTGTATAAGAGCCCTCAGCCAATTCTATTTCATCCGGCATCTGCGAAAAAAACGGATAATTCTGAACAGTGTCATTTTGGCTGTCTGTGATGATAACATTATAATCATATGTTTCCATAAAAGGGGCCAACTCATCATATACCGAAACCTTTGTTTTTTTGTTCGTAGCAGTTCCTATATGTAGAGAAGTCGTATCGGCTTCAAGGGATGCCAATCGCATAAAACCTGTATGTGAAATATTATCATCCGACTTACAAGAGCCCAACAAAAAAAGTAAAAGGAGGAAAAGTCCACAATTTTCTTTCCTGTGACAGTTTAAATGTGATAAGAATTTTATCATTCCTTAAATAAATTTCTACTTATTTTTCAAGCTGCAAAGGAACAACAAATAAATATGCCAAACAAGGTCTATTTTTAGAAAAGAGTAGTCATTTTTTCAGATTTCCATTTTTCCTAAATTCTTATTTATAATAGTACAAGATCTATATAAAGAATATATTCATACAAGAATTGTTCTTTTTATTAGAACATAATATTCTATTGAATGCTTTACTTCATCCTAAACTTACATATAAAGACCTATTTTTTCTTTTCTCCACCTGAATTTTCAACCAAATAATTATTCATATCAGACTATTGTTCCAAACTAATAAAGGAGAGGGAATTCTGTCTGATGTTTTCAAGAAAAGCTTTGACATTTTTCAAAAAATATCAAAGGCTTTTTCAAAAACATCAGACATTTTAATCCCGTTCTATTTAGTCTGG
>JAHHQS010000102.1 GCA_020026285.1 Parabacteroides sp.
ATCTATATCTTTGTTTTGTTTTTTTAGATAAAAAAGTAGAAATGCCGAATTTTGTATATCATCTGATGGCCATATTTGTTGTGGCTGTGTGGGGAGTAACCTTTGTTTCCACCAAAGTTTTAATTAATTACGGACTATCTCCGCAAGAGATTTTTATACTTCGTTTTATCGTTGCCTATCTGGGTATTTGGTTGGTTTCTCCTAAAAACATATTTGCAAAAAACAAGAAGGATGAATTTTTACTTTTTCTGGGTGGCCTGACAGGTGGTTCTCTTTATTTCCTGACAGAAAATACTGCTTTGGGAATAACCCAGAGTACCAATGTCTCATTGATTATTTGTACGGCTCCTTTACTTACTACCATGCTTTCGGTCTTGTTTTATAAGGAAGAAAAGGTGACACGTAAACTGCTGATTGGTTCTGTAATGGCTTTGTGCGGTGTCGGATTATTGGTGTTTAACGGAAGTTTCATCTTGAATATATCTCCTTTAGGCGATTTCCTGACATTGCTGGCTGCTCTTGCCTGGGCTTTTTATTGCCTGGTGATAAGGAAAGTAGGAGATCGTTATCATTCGGTATTCATTACAAGAAAGGTCTTTTTCTATGGTATTCTGACTTCACTGCCTATGTTCCTGATCAATTCCTGGCAATTCCCGTTGGAAGGACTTCTGAAACCGGTAGTATCGATGAATCTTCTTTTCCTTAGTCTGGTAGCTTCGCTTGGATGTTTCCTGGCCTGGAATATCGTTGTGAAACATTTAGGAACTATCATAACGACTCATTATCTGTATCTTGATCCTTTGTTTACTATAGTCTGCGCTTCGATTGTCTTGGGAGAGAAACTGACGGTTTTCTCTGCGGCAGGAATCATATTGATTCTATTCGGATTGATAATGGCTGCCCGAAAATAAAAAAGGGATGGCGATTCTTCTTTTTACAAATCGGACATCCCATTTATTATTACAGAAATGAAAAATCAATCTTTGTCAATAAAAAGAGTAGTAGACAAATAGCGCTCACCGGTATCCGGAAGAAGAACAACTATTCGCTTGCCTTTATTTTCTTCTAGCTGTGCTAATTGAATAGCAGCATATGCTGCTGCTCCGGAAGAGAAACCTACTAAAAGACCTTCGGCCTTACTCAGATCACGACTTGTCTGGATTGCATTTTCATTACTGACAGGAATAATCTGATCAACTAATGAAGCGTCGTAATTCTGAGGAATAAAGTTGGCACCTATTCCCTGAATCTTATGTGGTCCTGCTTTCTGCCCGGAAAGAATAGCCGACGTTGCCGGTTCTACGGCTACAATCTGAATCTTCGGATTGTGTTTTTTCAGCCCCCTGGCAGTTCCGCTTAAAGTTCCACCTGTACCCACTCCGGCTACGAAAATATCCACTTTACCATCCGTATCTTTCCATATTTCTTCGGCAGTAGTCAGTTCGTGAGCCTTAGGATTTGCCGGATTATTAAATTGTTGCAGGATAATGGAGCCGGGATTAGTCTCTTTTATCTCGTTTGCTTTGTTGACAGCACCAGCCATACCTTCGCTACCCGGAGTAAGAACCAGTTCTGCACCGAATGCTTTCAACAGATTCTGACGTTCGATACTCATGGTTTCCGGCATAGTAAGAATTACTTTGTACCCTTTTACCGAAGCTACCCAAGCTAATCCTACTCCTGTGTTTCCACTAGTAGGTTCGATAATTAAAGCACCTGGTTTTAAAAGACCTTTTTCTTCAGCATCGGTAATCATGGAAAGTGCTGCTCTGTCTTTTACACTTCCACCCGGATTAAAATATTCAATTTTAGCAACAATTTCAGCTTTCAGATCCTTTAGTTTTGCTATTTGCTGCAATGAAAGTAAAGGTGTACTCCCGATTAATTCTGTAAGATCTTTCTTGATATTCATGGCAAATCGTAATTGTTTTATTATATAAATGTTAAAAAAGGAACTAATATGAAGACAAAGATAATAATATTTATGTTTTAACAATGTTTGGATGGATTATATCTGAAAAATAACAACTTTTATATGAAGCAGTCATACTTCATATTAAATTAATCTTTAATTTTGAACCGAATAGAGGAAAAATTCGGAAAAAACGAATCTCTTTCACTAGGATACTTTTTCGTAAGTCGTCAAGGCGAAAAAGAAATCAAATGCATTCCAAAAAAATAAAAATATAGATTTGTATGAAGAGAAGTTCTGTTTTGTTGAGTGTGATTTTATCTTTATTTTCATTTATTTCCTGTTCTAATTCGGATGATGATGCTGATTTGTTTCCGGAAGGAACAGCTACATTGTATATGATGAATGAAGATAATGGGAAAACAATCTTGGGAAATTCGGATGTTTATATAACTAGAGGAGGAAACTTCACAAGTTCTCGTTATCCAGTATTTGATATGGGGCAGAAATCGGGCTTGAGTGATATCAAAATGCCGGATTTTGTAAATGCGGCACCTCAGGTTGCAGTACAACCGGGGAATGGTTATGTAATCTGCGATGGAGAAGATATACATTTGTTTGAAGAATCAGGTGAAAGAGCCATTGAAGAATCAGCATTGATTTATCGTGTTCGTGTAGACTCCTGGATCAAGAAGGGAGATTCTATAACAGGAGCCAATGTCCGTTTCTTATTGAGTAAGCCTGAAAAAGATTATTTACCAATGTGGAACAGTACAGTGGGAACATTCGATATTAATCCAAGTACTGAAATTGATAAGCGTCCGACGGTGGATATAAAACTTCCGACATCCAATTCAAAGCATATAGAAGTTATTTTGGAAGGTGATGCAAATGAGGATCTAACTTATACGTTGACTAAAAATATTCTATCCTTCAAGTTGACAAGCTGGAATTTTCAGCCGGAATATACGGTGACTATCCGCTGCCAGCATATATTTACCAGAGTATTTATTAAAACGAAGTGGATGGGATAAAATCATTTAAAAGTCTGTGAATAGAAAAAGGTCTCAATCGTATTTATCATACTGCTGAGACCTTTTTCGTGATTCAGACTCATGTGTTTTACGTAAGTCTTCCTATTATTCTTGAGGTTGGTTTATTTCTGGCAGACATCGTTTGCAGAGTAGGCAACAAGCATCCAGACTAATTTTTCCTGTTCTCTTAAATAATCGCCCATCATGGCAACAGTTGATTCGTCACCGGCTTCTGAAGCTGCAGCCATAACCTTGCGTTCTTCGCCAATCAGATAACCTAGTGTATCCAACAGATTCTTTACAGCCTTGTCTGCACAAGAAACATCTGAAACTTCCTGTAATTTAGCAACCTTTAAATAATCACTGAATTTGTTATCTGGCTGACCTCCTAACATCAGGATACGTTCTGCAATTTCGTCTACTTTTTCAGCTACATCGTCGTACATGCTTTCGAATTTGCTGTGGAGAACAAAGAAACCGTGTCCTTTGATGTTCCAGTGAAAACCACGAAGATTCGTATAGAATATCTGATAGTCGGCTAATAACTGTTTCAAACCTGCTACTACGTTAGCAACTGCTGATTCGTTCAAGTGGATGTAATCTAATGTTCTCATAATTTCTATTTTTATTTGTTTATACTTTTTCTTTTTCTGTATTGCAAATATAAGCTATATATAAGTACCTGTCAAACAGATAATTTATATATACTGATAGATAGAATCTATAATGTCAGGAGCAGGAAGGTGGTTACGATAAATTGACAAATTTTATTAAGGGGATTGGAGTATACAATGTGCGTTTAGCTGTGTTTAAATACGGGAAATGGTCATCTTTGGTATATCAATTATTTGATAAAACGCAAAACAGTCGGATGATTTAGAACCACCCGACTGTTTTAATAATTATTGATTGGGAAAATCAATTAGTCTTCTAATAAGATTTCCATAATCTGCCATGCAGCCTTGGCTACTGAAGAACCTGGACCGAAGATAGCAGAAACACCTGCTTTGTAAAGGAAGTCGTAATCCTGTGCAGGGATAACACCTCCTGCAATGATGATGATATCTTCACGACCTAATTTCTTCAATTCTGCAATAACCTGAGGGATTAAAGTCTTGTGACCAGCAGCCAGTGAAGAAACACCCAAAACATGAACATCGTTTTCTACAGCTTGACGAGCAGCTTCGGCCGGAGTCTGGAACAAAGGTCCCATATCAACGTCGAATCCGCAATCTGCATAACCTGTAGCAACAACTTTTGCACCACGGTCGTGTCCGTCCTGACCCATCTTGGTGATCATGATACGAGGCTGACGACCTTCTTTCTTAGCAAACTCAGCAGTCAGGCGACAAGCCTTTTCAAAGTCTGCATCTTTTTTAGTTTCTGATGAATACACGCCTGAAATAGTTCTAATGATTGCTTTATAACGACCTGCAACGGCTTCGCAAGCATCTGATATTTCGCCCAATGATGCGCGTAATCCAGCAGCTTTGACAGCCAAGTCAAGCAGGTTACCTTTCTTAGTCTTTGCACATTCAGTGATGTCTGCCAAAGCTTTCTTCACAGCTTCTTCATCACGGTTAGCACGTAGTTTATTCAATAATTCGATCTGTTCGTTACGAACGGCTGTATTATCAATTTCAAGAATATCAATAGGATCTTCTTTTTCCAAACGATACTTGTTAACACCAACAATTGTCTGAATACCAGAGTCGATACGAGCCTGTGTACGAGCTGCTGCTTCTTCGATACGCATCTTTGGCAGACCTGTTTCGATAGCTTTAGCCATACCACCCATGCTTTCTACTTCCTGAATCAAAGCCCAGCCTTTATGTACTAATTCGTTAGTCAGACTTTCTACATAGTAAGAACCACCCCATGGGTCAATCTGCTTGCAGACTTTAGTTTCTTCCTGAATATAGATCTGAGTGTTACGAGCAATACGAGCAGAGAAGTCTGTTGGCAAAGCAATCGCTTCGTCCAATGCATTTGTATGCAAAGACTGAGTATGACCTAATGCTGCAGCCATAGCTTCAATACAAGTACGACCAACGTTATTGAATGGATCCTGTTCTGTTAAAGACCAACCTGAAGTTTGGCAGTGGGTACGCAATGTCAAAGATTTAGGATTCTTAGCACCGAAACTCTTAACAATCTTAGCCCACAACATACGCGCTGCACGCATTTTGGCAATTTCCATAAAGTGATTTGTGCCTATTGCCCAGAAGAATGATAAACGAGGAGCGAATTTATCAATATCAATACCTGCATTAACACCAGCACGAAGATATTCCAAACCATCACACAATGTGTAAGCCATTTCGATATCAGCAGTTGCACCAGCTTCCTGCATATGATAACCGGAAATAGAGATGGAGTTGAATTTAGGCATCTTCTGAGAAGTGTATTCAAAGATATCAGCGATAATACGCATAGAGAACTCTGGTGGGTAAATATATGTATTACGAACCATGAACTCTTTCAAAATATCATTCTGAATAGTTCCGGCCATTTCTTCCAGTTTAGCTCCTTGTTCCAAACCTGCATTAATATAGAAAGCCATGATAGGAAGAACGGCACCGTTCATTGTCATGGAAACTGACATCTTGTTCAAAGGAATACCATCGAACAAAACTTTCATGTTTTCCAGCGAACAGATAGAAACACCTGCCTTACCAACGTCACCAACTACACGTTCGTTGTCGGCATCGTAACCACGGTGAGTAGCCAAGTCGAATGCTACAGACAAACCTTTCTGACCAGAAGCCAGGTTACGACGATAGAAAGCATTTGATTCTTCAGCTGTTGAGAATCCTGCATACTGACGGATTGTCCAAGGACGAAGTGGATACATGGCACTGTACGGACCACGTAAGAAAGGAGGAAGACCTGATACATAATTCAAATGTTCCATTCCTTCCAAATCTTCTTTTGTATAAACCGGTTTCACTTCAATGTGTTCCGGTGTTTTCCAATTGGCTTTAATGCCATTGGCTTTTACCCATTCTGCAACGTTCGAAGCAGCAAAACCGGTATTTTTAATATCTATATCTTTAAAATTAGGTCTCATAATGTTTGTTTTTTAGAGTAACTCTGTGTTTGATTGAATGGTTAAATACCAAGTTTAGTACTGAAAGATTGTAATGTTTCCAAAACATTACTTCTTACATTAATAAACTGATCGATACCCTGAGCTTTCAAGTCTTCCATACAAGCTGGAGCACCTGCAACAACAAACTGAGCACGACCGTCAAGAGCCTTGAATGCAGCTGGAGCTAATTCTGCGTATTCATCATCGCTTGAACATAAAACGACGATATCAGCACCTGCTTTAAGAGCTGCTTCAACACCTGCTTCAACTGTATCAAATCCTAAATTATCGATAGTTTTATAACCTGCACATGCAAAGAAGTTACAAGAGAATTGAGAACGAGCCAGACGCATAGCCAGATTTCCTATAGTAAGCATAAATGCTTTAGGTGTCTTGTCATTCTTTTCTGTAGCCAAACGTAATGCTTCAAATTGAGACGCTCCACGATCAAAATTTAATGTGGAAATCTTTTCTTCTGAACATTTACCTGAACAACAAGAGTGATTGTCTTGACCGTATGTAACTCTTTCATTATTTAATTTTTCAACGGCGGTTTCTGAGAAATTAGGGAACTGGTTGGTTCCTAATAGGGCTTCACGACGGGTAGCAACTGCTTTATGGCGTGCTTCGTTAGAAGCATTAACAGCATTTTGGATTTCTCCAGCATTGGCTTGAGCGCCAAAACCTCCTTTTTCTTCAGTTTCAAGGAATAACTTCCAGGCTACGTCAGCGATGGAGTTCGTAAATACTTCAACTGTATATGAACCTGCTGCCGGGTCAACCACTTTATCGAAATGAGATTCTTCTTTCAAAAGTAATTGCTGGTTACGAGCAATACGTTCTGAAAAATCATCAGGAGTTTCAAATGCTTCATCAAAAGGACGAACTGTGATTGAATCAACTCCTGCTAAAGCTGCAGACATTGTTTCAGTTTGCGAACGTAGCAAGTTAACATGTGCATCATAAAGAGTCATGTTCCATTTTGAAGTTTGTGCATGAGCTGTCATCTTGCAAGAACATTCACAAGCAGGTTTATAAGCTGCTACAATTTCAGCCCATAACCAGCGTGCAGCACGGAATTTTGCAATTTCCATGAAGTAGTTGGCACTGATTCCGAAATTGAATTTAATTCTTTTGGCAACTTCGTCTACAGAATAACCTGCATCGGTAAATTTGGCTAATAATTCGTTACCCCAAGCTAAAGCGAAACCTAATTCTTGTGAAATATAAGCACCTGCATCATTAAATTCGAATGCATTTACTGCTAATACTTTATATTTTGGAAGAGCTTTTGCTGCTTCTAAAACCGGTTTTGCCTCTTCTATCCAATTTTCATCCTTATGTCCATTTAGCAATGGTCTTTTGAATGAATCATAATTTACAGAACCGTAACATTTGTCTAAATCAATACCTCTGGATGTAAAATATTCTGCTAGAAGTTTTATTAGTTCGGCAGCTTTTTTATTACAAGTCTTGAAGTTTAATTCAACGCAGTCAGGATAAATATCATTCAAAAGTGTTGCAATATTTTCTGCGTTAACCTCGTTCCCTTTTATTACAAATCCCAAAGAAGTTACACCTTTTCCAAGGATGTCTAAAGCTTTTTTATTGGCTTCTTTACAACATGTAACATTGATGTTTTGACGAACTTTCCAGTCATTGTCTTTCTTGGTTCCACGTACATAAGGAAATTCTCCAGGAAGAGATGTAGTTGTTTTTAAATTCTCCAGATCTTCCAAACGATAAAACGGATTTGCATTAAAGCCTTCACCCGTTTTCCATACGAGCTTTTTCTCAAACGGTGCGCCTTTAAGGTCGGCCGTAATTTTCGCCATCCACGCTTCGGTTGAGACGGGTTCGAATTCTGAGAAAAGTTTTTCTTTTTGTTCTGCCATAATATTAGTTGTTAATTAAACTGGTATCAGTATTATTTATAATAGTTTAGTGTTAAAACTACTATCGACTCACAAAGTTATAAGAAAAAAATTCTCTACAAAATAATTTGAGATATTAAAATAATCATTACTTTTGCATCCGTGTAGAGGATAATTTGATGGCGCATTCGTCTAGTGGCCTAGGACGCGGCCCTCTCACGGCTGAAACCCGGGTTCGATTCCCGGATGCGCTACGATAAAGGTGTTACTGTTATAAGTAACACCTTTTTTATTTGATAAAAATTATCTGCTTGACTTTGCTAATTTTCTGTTTAATAACAGATTACTACTATGAAAACAAAAGCGACTCGGATATATAGTATATGGCTTATATCCGAGTCGCTTTATTTAGAGATAAAACTATTTCTATTTTTTAGATATGTTATTTAAAAATAAATCCATCATTCGTTTGGCTGCGATGAATGGTGATATTTCATTTTGAAGAACTTGATTTTCTGTCTGCGGCAGCATAGAACTTACAGCTTGATTGTTATAGAATGTATCTCGCAATGTATCATTGATACTTTCATACATCCAATATTTAGCTTGTTCATGACGTTTGAAATCAAAATATCCACTTTTTTTAGTGAAAGCAGTATATTCTTCAATCATATCCCAAATCTCCTTTATACCTATATTATAGTATCCTGAATAAGTTAGCACTTTGGGAGTCCAGCCGGAATCTGCAGGTGGGAATAGGTGGAGCGCATTTCTAAATTGAGAAGCGGCCATTTGGGCCTTATCAATATTATCTCCATCAGCCTTATTGATGATAATACCATCAGCCATCTCCATTATACCTCTTTTAATCCCTTGTAATTCATCACCTGTTCCGGCTAATTGTATTAGAAGGAAAAAGTCTACCATCGAATGAACTGCAATTTCACTTTGGCCGACACCTACTGTTTCAACAAATATGGTATCGAAACCGGCAGCTTCGCAAAGGATAATGGTCTCGCGAGTCTTTCTAGCGACACCTCCTAAAGAACCTGCGGAAGGAGAAGGACGAATGAATGCATTTTTTTCTCTGGATAATGTTTCCATTCGTGTCTTGTCGCCAAGGATACTTCCTTTTGAACGTTCACTACTTGGATCAATGGCCAATACTGCAAGTTTATGGCCATTTTTGATCTGGTGCATGCCGAAAACATCAATAGATGTACTCTTCCCTGCTCCGGGAACACCTGTTATTCCGATTCGCATGGACTTCCCAGCAAAAGGAAGACATTTTTCTATAATTTCCTGAGCTATCTGCTGATGCTCGTGTTTGGAACTTTCTACAAGTGTTACAGCTTGACTCAGGATTGTAATATTCCCTTTCAGAATACCTTCTACGAATTCTGCCGGAGTATATTGTTTACGTTTGACTCTCTTTTTTATATAAGGATTTATAGTAGGGACATCTCTAACACCTTTGTTTACTTTTAAACCTTTATATAAATCGTCGTTTTCAGGGTGTTCCATAATGTTAACTTTTATTTGTGAGCTGTTACTTTTAATAATCGTACTGGTCCGTTTGGATCATTACTTATGATATTAACTAAAGCTTCTAATCTAACTTTTACATCTTTAGGGTGGATAGAAACTTTATATGTAGTCGTTTCTCCAGGTTTTATAATTTTCTTACCTCTATTAATTGATAAAATTTCATTATCAGAAGTGAAACTATAAATATGTAAATCAGATTTTCCTTTGTTTGTTATATCCACAGTTCCTGTTATCTTCGTTTTGAGGAAAGGAATCTTGTTCTTTTTAGAAGGAATTTTTCCAAAATCTAATAGAGTTCCGGATATATGTATCGATGGTCCTTTTGCTTTATCTTTAGCAGAAAGGTCACTGAAATCATCAATAACATTTGCTGCTATTGATATTTCTTCGGTCAAATCTTTTTCACCTGGAGATTTTATCGTTAATGGTAAATCTAATAAAGTTCGCCCTTTGTTCTTTATTTTTCTTCCATCTATTAAGAATGTTATTTCTCCTGTTTCTTCAGGCATTAAAGATTTCGGACGTACATCTACTATTAAATATTCTGGTATTTTCCCGAAATCTAACTTTACGGAAGTCTTGCCCTCGTTCTTAATACTTATTTTAGCACCAATACTCTCATTTTGCCTCAAATTGTTGAACAAAATATTTTTTGTATGCAGTTTGAGATTTCCGATAGCATAAGGATAGGTGAATTCCGGAGTCAATTGTTTTTCTATAACATTTCCTTTGATAGCCAGATTGTAACGACTTTTTTCGGCGTTACTATGGATGGTAATCGTTTTATAAAAAGGTCCAGGTCTTCCATTTGGATTATATGTAATCTTTAATAGTCCGGTTTGACCTGCCTTTATAGGTTCTTTTGTCCATTCTGGTTTGGTACAACCGCATGAGGCTGTGACGCGTGAAATAACTAATGGTTTATGACCTTTGTTAGTGATTTTAAAAACATGTGATGCCAACCCTTTAGCTTCTTCTATAGAGCCAAAGTTGAATACCTGCTGATCAATTTCAATCTGAGCTCTGTCTTGTGCATAGGAGCTTGTGAATGGACCGCAGATATAGATATATAATATAAAGAGTATAATTTGTCTGATTTTCGACATATTATAAGTATGTTAAAAGTATAATTTTATATAGTGATTATTTTACTTTCCCTTTTATTGTTAGTATGTAACTGCCTCTTTTCCCATTACTATAAATAGAAATGGACTTGGCAAATACACCTGGTCTGTTCGCAGGATTATAAGTGATCTTAACATTGGCTGTTTTTCCGGGGGCAATAGGCTCTTTTGGCCATTCAGGAGTAGTACAACCGCAAGATGCTATAACTCTTGTTAAAATTAAAGGCGAATTTCCTTTATTCTCAATAATAAATGTATGTGATACTTTACCATCGGCTTCGTTAATTTCTCCAAAATCAAATGTTGATTCTTTTGTAGATAAAACGGCTTGCTTTTGTTGAGCATAAGTGGCACTGATGGAAAGAATAAGAATAGATAGTAAGTAAATTATTCGTTTCATTTTCTTTTGATTTTTAGAGTATTTAATTTTACAAATATAATGATTATGTAGAAATGTAGATATAAATTTATTGCGAATTTCAAAATAGGAGGTTTGACAAAATGAAATATTTAAAGTTTTTATTCTTTTCATTGGTGCTATTTAGTTGTACAAGAGATGAATTATTTGAAAATGAAGAGGAATTGGTCTCAGCTCAAGCTGAAATGAACAGTTGGATTTATGATTCGATGGATAAATATTATTTGTGGTACGAGAATTTACCGGAAAAAAGTTCTTTAGACTTAGATACGGAACCGAGTGAATTCTTCAATTCTTTATTATCAAATAACGATGGTAAAAAAAATACTGTTTTTTCTCATATGGAATATGAAGATTCTGATTTGAAGAAAACTCGATCGTCAAATGATGAGATTCTTTCATATGGTTTTGAATATTTTTTGGTGAAAATAAATAATCATGGAGGATTGGCGGCACTGGTAAATTTAGTTTACCCGAACTCTCCTGCAATGGAAGCTGGCTTAAAAAGAGGAGATCTGATTCTTAAAGTCAATGGCATTTCACTGAATAGTGAGAATTTTTATGATTGTATTGATGCTCCAAAGTCTTCTGCAAGATTATTGTTGGGAGAAGTATTGTCGGATAATAGATATAAGGAGGGAAAGGAAATACATATTTCATCACCGCGTATAGTTCCTGTCAAATCTGTTTACAAGGACACCATATTGCACGTTGATGGTAGGAAAATCGGATATTTGATGTATAATTCGTTCGAAAAAGAAGGGGATGATGATTTACGTATGGTTTCTCGGAAGTTTAATACAGCACAGATTGATGCAATGGTCTTGGATTTGAGATACAATCCTGGCGGTGATTTGAATTCAGCGCAATTGCTAGGAACATTGTTGGCTCCGCAAGATATATTAAATCGACGTTTTGTAACTTTAGTGTTTAATGATAAAGTGAATATTCGTCGTGAAATTATGTTCGATAAAAACGTAATTGGACGCGGTGTTAATTTGGATATGCGTAAATTATATGTTATAGTTAGCGGATTTAGCGCTTCGGCTTCGGAAGCGGTAGTTAATGGACTAAAACCATATTTGAAAGATGAATTAGTTTTAATTGGGGAAACAACATTTGGTAAAAATGTAGGTCAGATATTGTTGGAAAATGCAAAATGGCCATCGTTGGAATTATGGCCAACTGCCTTTAGAATATATAATTCTGATGATTTTGGTGATTATGCGAATGGAATTGTTCCAGAATACAGGTGTAGCGAAGGGCTTCGATTAGGTGAATTGGGAACTTTGAGTGATGCCTTGTTGTTACAAGCAATTAATCTGATAAAAGGGGAAGGAGCAGAATATATAAGAACGAAGTCTGAGTCATCTCCTTTTGAAATTGTTTATTCTTCTTTTTCAGAAAAGCAACCATCGTGTTATATCTCGAATATAAGAGAAAAGTAGAGTATCTCAATAATTTTGAAATATTTAGTAGATAGAGATTTTGAATTAAAAGTTATATATAATATCTTTGCGACGTTTTTCAAATTATCAAGTTTAATTTGAAACGGGAACTAAAAAAGAATGTTTAATTAAAGATCAGACTTGGAAAGGGGGCTGTTGAATTTATTATAATAATTAAAAAATAAGAATATTTGGCGGAAAGTTTGGTAGATAGTGAAACTATCTGTAATTTTGCTGCCCGTTTTAAGAATGTATTAATTAAACAAAATAACAAATTAAAATTATGATCGTAGTTCCATTAAAAGAAGGCGAAAACATTGAAAAAGCGCTGAAGAAATTCAAGAGAAAATTCGAAAAAACAGGTGTTGTTAAAGAATTAAGAGGTCGTCAGGCTTTTGAAAAACCTTCAGTTTCAAAAAGAAAGCAAATGATGCGTGCCGTTTATGTACAGCATTTGCAGCAGACTGAAGAATAATTCATAGAAAAACTTGTTTTTTTAGAAACTAATTTCTATATTCGTTGCATAATCTTTAGATGCAATGAGACGATGCTGGTTGAAGATTTCTTACATTATTTACGTTATGAACGAGGCTATTCTGAATATACGATAACATCGTATAAGAAAGATTTAGAACAGTTTATAGCTTTTATTAAGAAACGTTCAACCAGTTTGTCTTTTCCGGAGGATGTTGATTCTGATTTGGTGAGGAATTGGATCGTCCAACTGATGGATGACAAGTATTCTTCTACTACGGTGAACCGGAAACTAAGCTCTTTGAAATCTTTTTTTAAATATCTCATGAAGCAGAAAATTCTTTCTGTTAATCCGGTGAGATTGATTGTTGGTCCAAAAAATAAAAAAAGTCTTCCTTATTTTGTGAAGGATCATGATATGGAAATGATTTTGGATCAAGATCAAAACGAATCGGATGGGGATTTTGAATGTGTGAGGGATCATTTGATTGTGGAAATGCTTTATGATACGGGGATGCGACGTTCTGAATTGGTCGAGTTGAAAGATGTTGATGTTGATTATGAATTGATGCAGATAAAAGTAACAGGAAAGCGAAATAAACAACGTTTGATACCCTTTGCTGAAGGTTTGAAAGGTTTGATGAAAGCATTTCAAAAGATTCGTAATAATGAGGTAGGAGTGAGTGACTGGTTTTTCGTTAGAAAGACAGGAGAGAAGATGTCACCAATGATGATATATTATATAGTGAAAAAAAAATTATCAGAAATACCTACATTGGCTAAGAAAAGCCCTCATGTATTACGTCATTCATTTGCAACTAGTATGTTAAATAATGGCGCGGAGTTGAATGCTGTTAAAGATTTGTTAGGTCATAGCAGTTTGGCTTCAACCAGTATTTACACACATACATCCTTTGAGGAATTAAAAAAAGTGTATCATGCTCATCCTCGAGCGAAAAAAAAAGGAGGTAATTATGGAAATTAGAATTCAGGCGATTCATTTTGATGCAACAAAACAGTTAGAAGTTTTTATTCAGAAAAAAGTCACCAAGTTGGAGCAGTACTTCGACGGCATAATATCAGCAGAGGTTACATTAAAGGTGGTAAAACCTGAAACTGCAATGAATAAGAATGCAAGTATTTTGTTGAAGATAAAGAATGGAGATTGCTTCGCTGAGAAGACTGATGACTCTTTTGAGGCTGCAATTGACGGTTGTGTGGAAGCTTTGGAGAAACAATTAGTTAAATTCAAAGAAAAAAGCAGAACTAAATAAAAAAAAACGGTAGAAAATTTGGTGTATAAGAAATAATGCCTAAATTTGCAGCCGTTTCCACTTAGTGCGGGAACGGCTGCAAATATGAAAATGCCTCTTTAGCTCAGTTGGCCAGAGCACGTGATTTGTAATCTCGGGGTCGTT
>JAHHQS010000103.1 GCA_020026285.1 Parabacteroides sp.
ATCTTAATTATTTCGTAATTTTGGAAATATTATAAGCGAAAGATTTTATAGGGTAGGGTGAATAATAATCCAAGTTTATTTCATCTTAAATACTTATTTATGAAAACACAACAAATAATTTCTAGAACATTATCGTTTTTAGCGATTCTATTCTTCATCTCATGTCAGTCTGCTGATAAGACAAATCGGTTACGTATGGATTTATCGGGTTCGTGGATGTTCAAAATGGATTCAGCTTCTCAATATACAGATTCATTGATTCTTCCGGGAACAACGGATACCAATAAAAAAGGACTTTTGAACAAGAAGATGGATGAAACTAGTAATCTGTCAAGAACTTATCAGTTTAAAGGAAAAGTCTGGTATCAGAAAACAATTGATATTCCGCAGAACTGGAAGGATAAACATATTTCCCTTTTCATGGAACGGACCAAGCCAACAGAGGTTTTGGTTGATGATAGGGCAATTGGAAAAAATAACAATATTACAACACCTCAAACTTACGATTTATCTGAATATTTAACTCCGGGTGTCCATCAGATAACTATTATTGTGGATAATGAGGGAGGAGTTCCTCCTCAGATATTACACAATTCTCATGCTTATACCGAATCAACGCAGACTAATTGGAATGGCATTATTGGTGATTTCTTTATAGAATCTACTGATAAATGCTATATCCAGGATGTTCAGATTTATCCTGATTATAAGAATAGAAAAGTGGCTGTCGATGTTAAAGTAAAGGGAACGGATCAAGTCACAGAGGATATATTTATTTCTTGTTCCGGAAAGACCTGGAATACATCTGTTGAGCAAAAAGTCAAAAAGATATCCCGACAGATGAATCAGGGTGACAGTATTTGTTCGCTGGTATTAGACCTTGGAAAAGATGCCGTAACATGGAGTGAATTTCATCCGGCTCTTTATAAGTTGTCAGTATCTTTAAAATCAGGTCGTATAAAAGATCTTTATGAAGTCGATTTTGGCTTGAGAGAATTTAAGACCGAAGGAACTCAGTTCGTGATAAACGACAAGAAAACATTTTTGAGAGGAAAACATGATGCCTGTGTCTTCCCTTTGACCGGTCATACAGCTATGGATGTGGAAACCTGGCGTCATTATTTCAAAGTAGCCAAAGAATATGGTATCAATCATTATCGTTTTCATTCGTGGTGTCCACCGGAAGCTTGTTTCAAAGCTGCGGATATAGAAGGAGTTTATTTACAGCCTGAATTACCATTTTGGGGAAGATTGGATGGACAGGATGCTGTTCTAACCAGTTTCCTTAAGAAAGAAGGAAAAGATATTCAGAAATACTATAGTAATCATGCTTCGTTTGTCATGTTTGCATTAGGCAATGAAATAAGCGGAGATATACAGGCTATAAAGGATGTCGTAAATGAAATACGAAAAGGAGAGGAACGACATTTGTTTGCATACGGTTCCAATAATTATCTGGGATTTAGAGGTCAGCAGGAAGGTGAAGATTATTTGACAACTTGTCGTGTGGGACCGGAACCTGATCAATCATTCCGGACTCATACTCGTTCTTCATTTTCTTTTGCCGATGCCTATGACGGTGGATATCTGAATCACACATATCCGAATACAATAATGAATTTTGATATTGCAGTAGCGCTTTGTTCGGTTCCTGTGATTAGTCATGAAACAGGACAATATCAGGTTTATCCGAATTATCAGGAAATGAAGAAGTATACTGGCGTGCTGGAACCACGAAATTTTGCTGTCTTTAAGGAGCGTCTGAAAAATGCAGGAATGTTGGATCAGGCAGAAGATTTTTTCAAGGCTTCCGGGAAATGGGCTGCAGAACTTTATAGGGCAGAGATTGAAATGGATTTGAGAACAAAAGCTTTTGGTGGATTTCAATTATTGGACTTGCAGGATTATCCGGGACAGGGTTCTGCTTATGTTGGAATACTGGATGCTTTTATGGATTCCAAAGGTTTGATTACTCCGGAAAAATGGAGAGAATTTTGTTGTGAAGTGGTCCCTTTGTTCGAAACCACATCATATACACATACTACAGATGTGAATTTGAAGGGTAAAGTATGTATCGCCAATTATTCCGAGACCGATTTAGAGGGAGAATTGAATTGGTCGTTAAATAAAATGTCGGGTGAAATTATAGACAAGGGTATTCTAAAGATGAATGCAAAACAGGGAGATGTGACTTCTATCGGTTGTTTGGATGTAAATCTTTCATCTGTTCAAAAGGCCGAGAAATGTACGTTAGTCTTATCTGTAAAAGATTCTCCTTATCGAAATGAGTACTCGGTCTGGATTTATCCTGCAGAAATCAAAACAGCTGTTCCGAAAGATATATTGGTAACAGATAAATGGAATGATGATTTAGTCAGAACGTTGAGGAATGGCGGAAAAGTTCTTTGGTTTCCTTCAGCGGATTTTTCAAAAGATGTGACTGTTGGAGCTTTGTTCCAAACGGATTATTGGAATTACAGAATGTTCAAAACCATCTGTCAGAATGTACATAAACCTGTTTCTCCGGGAACGATGGGATTATTGATGAATCCTAAACATCCATTGTTTGCTGATTTTCCAACAGAATATCATACTAACTGGCAATGGTTCCCTATCATAAAACAGAGTCGCCCGATGATATTGGATCGGATGCCGGATTCTTATCGTCCAATAGTTCAGGTAATTGATAATATTGAACGAAATCATAAGCTTGGTCTTGTTTTTGAATTTAAAGTAGAAAGTGGAAAATTATTGATTTGTATGTCTGATTTGTTGAACGTTCAGAATAAACCGGAGGCTCGTCAGTTCTATTCTGCTTTGTTGCAATATATGGAGTCCGATAAATTCATTCCTTCCTTCGAAATGAATGTAGATAAAGTAAGGAATTTGTTTAAAGAGAAGGTTGAATTGGATAAGATAGAGACTTTGAATAATATTTCATACGAGTAATTACTTTGATGTTAAAATAATACGGAAAATATTTATGAAAAAAATTTTATTTTTATTTGTGTTTTTTGTTGGTGCTGTCATTGGTGTGTCAGCTCAACAGCGTTGGGTGTTAAATGAGAATGGCGGAATAACCTGGAATGTCAAACCGGGAGATGCTCCTCATAAGGATCATATAGAAATGAGTGGTTTACAAGTTTCTACTGTTGTTCGTTATGGTGTGGACCATGATGGAAAGTTTCTGTTGAACAGGGGGATGGTCTGGCCTATGCTTCGAAGAATTCCGAATGACACGCATGCTAGTCTGATGCGTAAACTGGGATGGAATCCATTGGAAAATGTATTGGTTAATAATAGACAGATTCAGGAACAGGTAAAAAGTATCTCTTTGGATGGAACGATGCAGGTGGAGAGTGAATTAAATAAAGGAAAAGTACTATTGACTCGTGTCTTATTCCCTTCAACTACTCAGGCAGCCTTTTGTGAAAAGTATACGTTGACAAATAATGGTGACAAGATCATTTCCGTTGAAATCAATAATACTCAGAGTGTGATTACTACTGCAGCCGAAAAAGGAGTAAATGGTAGTTATCGAATCATTCAGACGTTGAAAGGAAATGAATATCAGGAGCTTCAACCTAAACAATCGGTTTCTTTCTATGCAGTAACTGGTGGATATGAAAAGGGAGAATCCGAGGCTTTCCCGGATGTTGAGCAGGAATTACGTAATCGTCAGGCATTGGTAAAAGAATTATGGAGTAATCTGGTCTTGAATACGCCCGATCCTGTGATAAATACCATGTTTGCCTTTGCTAAAATCAGAGGATCGGAAAGTATTTATGATACGGCTTGCGGATTGTTACATGGACCCGGTGGAGAATCTTATTATGCAGCTATCTGGGCGAATGATCAGGCTGAATATATCAATCCTTTCTTCCCATATCTGGGATATGATAAAGGGAACGAATCTGCTTTGACCTCTTATCTTCAGTTTGCCCGATTCATGAATGATGAATATAAACCGATACCTAGTTCTATCATAGCGGAAGGTCTGGATATCTGGAATGGAGCAGGTGATCGTGGCGATGCTGCGATGATTGCCTATGGTGCTTCCCGTTATGCTTTGGCCAGAGGAGACAGGCATGTGGGTGAACAACTTTGGCCGTTAATCGAATGGTGTCTGGAATATTGTAAGAGACAGATCAATGAAGGCGGAGTGGTTGCTTCTGATTCAGATGAACTGGAAGGACGTTTCCCGGCTGGAGACGCTAATCTTTGTACTTCTTCCTTGTATTATGATGCATTGAACTCAGCCGTTTATTTAGGCAGGGAATTGAAGAAGTCCTCTTCTTTGACTAAGTCTTATGCCAGACAGGCTAAGGATTTAAAAGTTAATATCGATAAGTATTTTGGAGCCAAGGTGGAAGGTTTTGATACCTATCAATATTATAAGGGAAACGATGTATTACGTTCATGGATATGTATTCCTCTGACAGTTAATCTGTATGACAGAAAGGATGAAACGATCCGTGCTTTGTTTTCTCCTCGATTATGGACTCAAAATGGATTGCTTACTCAGGCGGGAAGTGAAACATTCTGGGATCGTTCAACTTTGTATGCATTAAGAGGGGTTTATGCTTGTGGAGAAACAGAAAGAGCAACTGAATATTTGAAATTTTATTCTTCTCAGCGTCTTTTGGGAGAACATGTTCCTTATGCAATAGAGGCTTGGCCTGAAGGTAATCAGCGCCATTTGTCTGCGGAAAGTGGTTTGTTCTGTCGAATCATTACAGAAGGAATGTTTGGCATTCGTCCGACTGGTTTCAAATCTTTCACTTTCACTCCTCGTTTACCGAAAGAATGGAATCAGATGAGTTTGAAAAATATAAAAGCATTTGGCTCTTCGTTGGATATTGAAGTAGAAAGATCAGGAGAAAAATTTCATATCGTATTGATTAAGGATAGTAAGAAAATCATAGATAAAGAAGTGGCAGATTCAAAATCATTACAAGTTAAACTTTGATTGAATAATTGATAAAAGAAATGAAAAAGTTTTTAGTCCTATTCCTTAGTCTGATTTGTACTTTATCTGTATGGGGTAAAGGTAATAAGGAATTTACCGTGTTACAGTGGAATATCTGGCAGGAAGGAACCGTTGTGGAAAATGGTTATGATGCAATCGTGAATGAAATAGTTCGTCTGAAACCAGATTTTGTAACATTCAGTGAAGTTCGAAATTATAATCATACACGTTTTTGCGACAGAATAGTTCAGTCGTTGGCAGAACGAGGTGAAACTTATTATTCCTTTTTTAGTGATGATTCCGGATTGTTGAGCCGTTATGCAATAACTGATTCAACAACGGTTTCTCCATTAAAAGATGATCATGGAAGTGTTTATCGGATGGTTTCGAATATTCACGGACATGAGATAGCAGTTTATACTTGTCATTTGGATTATCTGAGCGATGCATATTACGATGTCCGAGGATATGACGGTTCGACCTGGAAGGAAAGGCCGATTCCGGAATCAGTTCGTGAAGTGTTGGAGATAAATGATGCTTCTCAACGAGATGATGAAATTCGTCTCTTTGTGGAAGCTGCCAGGAAAGATATTGCTGCCGGCCGAATTGTGATGATTGGTGGCGATTTTAATGAACCTTCTCATCTGGACTGGACCAGAGAAACGAAGGATTTATTTGATCATAACGGATTTATAGTACCGTGGACGGTTACTTTGATTCTTGATAACAATGGATTTATCGATACTTATCGTTCCTTTTATCCGAGTGTGCTGGATTATCCTGGTTTTACGTTCCCATCAGATAATCCGCTTATTCCGGTTAATAAATTGACCTGGGCTCCAAAATCAGATGAAAGAGATCGTATTGATTATATTTTTTATTATCCCTATAAAGGATTGAAAATTAAGGATGCCGTTTTATTTGGCCCGGAAGAAAGTATTTGTAAGGCAAAGCGTGTCAAAGAACAGTCAAAAGATCGTTTTATAAAGCCTTTGGATGTTTGGCCGACAGATCATAAAGGTCTTCTGATAACTTTCGGATTGGATTAATTCGAAATATAGTCCGTTATCAATATCCATTTGCATTGATAGCGGACTGTTTTTTCGAAGTAAATCAACAGTGTATATATAGTTGTTGATCCTTATTTAGTAGTTATGAATTTATGATTTGAAAAGTAAATATATTATTTTTGAAATAGAATACTGAATGAAAAAATATTAAATAAAGGAGGTATTTATGAATTTAGAATGGATTACGAAAGAACTGCTTAAAAGTTCTTTAGGGCCCATTGTTTCGTTAACTTTACTAGCTTGTACTCCTGCCACTGAAATTAATAAGCCTTATAAAGGTTGGACAGAAGGAGAAATGGATATTCATCATATATATACAGGTCGTGGAGAATCTAATTTTATGATTTTCCCTGACGGTACCACAATGTTGGTCGATGCAGGAGACTGGGATCCGAACGATTATCCGAAGATGTGTGAACAATTGCCTGATGGTTCTAAAAGAGCGGGTGAATGGATTGCGCGTTATATACAGAGAGTAAATCCTCAAAAGGATCAGGTGGATTATTTGATGATTTCACATTTTCATAATGATCATACTGGTGATACTAATATTCCCGGACTAAAGACAAAGAATATCGAGAATGGTTATAAACTGGTTGGAATCACCCAGGTGGGTGAAACCATACATTTCAAACATCTTTTTGATCGAGGATGGCCTACTTATCAATATCCTCTTCCTATAAAAGATCCTGATGTGGATAATTTCAGAAAATATGTGAAGTATCAGAAAGAAAATTATGGAATGAAGCAGGAGACTTTTAAAGTAGGAGCTTTGAATCAGATAAAGTTATTGAATGATACGGAGACTTTTAAAGATGAATTCTCTATTCGGAATCTATCTTGTAGTGGTGAAGTCTGGCAAGGGAAAGAAATGGAGACAGTTCGTTATTATGATTTGAATCCAAAGAATCTGGAAGGCTGGCAAAATGAAAATACAAAAAGTCTGAGTTTTCGTATTGATTATGGTAATTTCTCTTATTATGCCGGAGGCGACGTGAGTGCTTCTGTATTAGGTACAGATGGAGAGAAAATCGATGTGGAAGAAAAGGTGGCCGAGGCTTGTGGTCCGGTTGATGTCTGTAAAGCCAATCATCATGGTTATCTGGATGCCATGAGTGAAGGATTTATCAAGAATATAAAGGCTCGTGATTATATCTTTCCTGTGTGGGATCATGAACACATTCAGCCAAGTATCGTAAGTCGAATATTGTCTCCTGAATTGTATAAAGGAAAACGAACCATGTATTTTACAAATATACCTTCAGTTTTGTCTGAAAAATATAAAAATGAAGATTGGTTTGCCTCTGTTTGCAAGGATTATGGTCATGTTGTGGTAAAAGCATTGAATCATGGGGAAAAGTATAAAATTTATATCCTCTCAGCCGAAGATGAAAATATGATTGTCAAAGCTGTATATGGGCCGTTTGATAGTTCTCTGAATAATTAATAAAAAAATAAGAATATGAAGAATCTTAAATCGTTGCTTTTGGGCTTTTTAGTTATCTCGTTTTGTGTCAATGCTCAGAATCCGTATGAACGACATTGGAAGAAAAACATAGAGAAAGTTCGTGTTATATCTTATAATATTTTGAATGGTTTTGATTGGGGAAAAGATTTGGAACGTCAAAATCGATTGGTTGAATGGGTGAAGGAAAAGGATCCTGAAATTCTTGCTTTAGAAGAATTATGTGGTTTCAATCAGGAAAAACTATCAGCTTTGGCTAAGCAGTGGGGACATCCTTATGCTATGATCGTGAAAGAAGATGGATATCCTGTAGGGGTAACTTCAAAGAAACCGATTACTTTGAAAGCAAAGGTTTTGGAAAATTGTGGACATGGACTTTTACATGTCGAGACTTACGGACTGAATATTTTAGTTACACATTTAAATCCGTCGGATGCAAAAAAACGAAATGTAGAGGCTCAGACAATTATCAAATATATTAAAGATAACAAGTTAACTGATCTGTTGTTGATGGGTGATATGAATTCTCATTCTCCGATTGATGCCGATTATATGGAATCTCATGCCATTCAGTTGTTGGCGAAATATGGAGGAAGGCAGAGTACGAACTTGATAAACGGTAAATTTGATTATTCTGTTATTTCTCATTTCCTGTCATTCCCGATGATTGATATCTGTCGTTTGTTCGTTCAGCCAGAAAACAGAGTATCTTTCCCAACTCCTATTTTGATGGGACAATCGAAACAAAAGAATGTTCGGGAAAGAACGGATGAACGTTTGGATTATATTTTTGCAACACCGGAATTGGCAGAAAAGGCCGTCGATGGATTTATCTGGAATGGTGAGGATACTTATTATTTATCAGACCATTTTCCGGTAGGTATCGATTTGTTGTTTGAATATGAATAAATATCTCGAGAAAAGGCTTTGACCTTTTTCAAAAAAGCTTAGACCTTTTCTCAAAAAGCTTTGAGCTTTTTTTAGAAAGGATGCATCCTTTTGGAAGAGAAATAAAAGATCTTGTTTTTTGAATATAATTAGTTGTAATACTTAAACTTATGAAGTGTAAAACATTGTTGACTCTGACAGCTTGTGTATTCGGTTTAATGGGATGTAAGCAAGTTGAGGTAGAAGACAGCCAGCAGGGTGTTTTTGAAAATATCAGAAATAATTTTAAATCTCCGGATAGATCAAGCAGTGTGAATTGCTGGTGGTGGTGGTTGAATGGAAATGTAACTAAAGAAGCTATAGTTAAAGATTTGGAGGCCATGAAATCTAAATCGTTTCAAGGAGCCATGATTTTTGACGCCGGAGGTCATAATCAGAGAGGAAACAAGGATCTTCTGGATGGTCCGTTGTATGGAAGTCCGGAATGGATTGACCTGTTCGTTTTTGCATTAGATAATGCTGAAAGGCTTGGGTTGGAAATAGGTTTTAATATTCAGAGTGGATGGAATCTGGGAGGACCTTGTGTAACTCCTCAGTATGCAGCCAAGCAATTAACCTTCTCGGAAGTTGAAATTAATGGTGGAAAAAATGTTCAGCTCGTATTAAAACAACCTCAGACAAGAGATGATTTTTATAGAGATATAGCAGTCCTGGCTTTTCCTGTCAATGACGAAAATAGGACCAGACAGGTTATAGAGGCTCTCGATTACAAATTAGGTTTTCATGAATTGGGAGGATCTGCTCCTGACTGTAGATTTTTATTAGAAAATGAACCTCGTGACAGGAATCAGAAGAAATCAGAACAAGAATCTTATCTGGTACGATCAGATAAATTGTTGAATTTGACAGATAAAATGACGGAAAAGGGTAACCTGGAATGGAATGCTCCTGAAGGAAAATGGAAAGTTATGCGTATTGGTTACACTTGTACAAATTCTGTTGTGTCAACTTCCAGTAACGACTGGCAAGGTCGCGTGTTGGATTATATGAGTCAGGAAGCTTTCGATTTTTATTGGAATACGGTTGTTGAACCGATATTGCAGAAAGCCGGACATCATGTAGGAAAGACTCTGACTTTTATGGAAACAGATAGTTGGGAATGCGGTGGCATGAACTGGACAGACTCGTTTGTTTCAGATTTCCAGTCTTATTGTGGTTATGATCCGATTTCTTATTTACCTCTTGTCGGAGGTTATATCGTGGACAATGTTGATAAATCAAATGCATTCCTGGCAGATTTTAGAAAAACAATCGCTCATCTGGTTGCAGAGAAGCATTATGGACGTTTTGCTGAATATGCTCATAAATATCATATGGGAATTCAACCGGAATCAGCCGGACCTCATGCTGGCCCATTGGATGGAATCAAGAATTATGCCTACAATGATATTGTGATGAGCGAATTCTGGTCTCCTTCACCACATCGTCCGAATATTGAGAATCGTTTCTTTTTGAAACAGGCATCTTCTACAGCTCATATATATGGAAAGAAGATTGTAGGAGCAGAATCATTTACAACGATTGGCCCGCATTGGAACGATGAATTATGGCATGACCAGAAATCTTCTTTTGATCATGAGATCTGTTCCGGACTGAATCGAGTCTATTTTCATACATTCACTTGTTCTCCGAAAGAACAGGGTGTACCCGGACAGGAATATTTCGCCGGAACACATGTGAATCCCCAGGTAACCTGGTGGAAACATGCTGATGCATTCGTTGACTATATTCACCGGGTACAGTCAATTGTACAGGAAGGTCAATTTGTAGCTGATGTTCTTTATTATTACGGAGATCATGTTCCCAATGTTTTTCCTTATAAGCATTCGGATCCGGCAGGAGCTATGTTTGGTTTCGACTATGATGTGACGGATGAAGATGTATTTATGCAGTTGAAGGTTGAAAATGGAAAGGTTGTTGTTCCAAGCGGTATCAGTTATCATGTGCTGGTATTGCCTGAACATCGAATTTTATCGTATAAAGTATTGAATAAAATCGAAGAATTGGTTTCAGAGGGAGCTCATGTAATTGGTTACAAACCGGAAAAAGCAGTTTCTTTAGTTGGAGGAGAAAAGGTCGCAAAGAATTTCAAAGAACAGGCCGATAAGGTTTGGGGAATTTCTGCCGATTCAGAAAAGGGTTCTCATATTTATGGAAAAGGATCTGTGTCATGGGGTATATCTGCAAAAGAATATTTGTTGGCTCATCAGATTCCTGTAGATTTCAAAATTGAAGGAAATGAAAGTAAGATGGATTTTGATTACATTCATTATTCTTTCGGAAAGACTCAGGTTTACTTTGTAAGTAATCAGACAGAAAAGGTTCAGAAAGTGAACGCTCAATTCCGTATCTCGGGTATGCAACCTGAATTATGGAATGCTTTATCTGGAGACATTCGTGAAGCTGAAGCTTTTACTCAGAAAAAATCATATACATCTGTTCCTTTAACATTCGAACCTTACGGTTCTACTTTTGTTGTCTTTCATGAATCGATAAGTTCCTCCAGACAAGGAAAAGCGGATCGTAATTATCCTGATTACGAAGTGTTGAAAGAGTTGACTGGAGAATGGACTGTCAATTTTGATACTGAATGGGGCGGACCAGCTTCGGTTGTTTTCCCGGAACTTCAGGATTGGACGACTCATACTGATAAAGGTATCAAGTATTATTCTGGTACAGCAGTGTATCATAAGACTTTCACCTTTGATTCAAAAAAGAATAACTCGGAAAAGTATTTTATTCAGTTGGAAAATGTCAAGGATGTAGGTATAGCTACTATTCGTATGAATGGAGTGGATAAAGGTATAACCTGGACAAAACCATTCCGTGTTGATGTGACTGATGCTTTGAAGGAAGGTGAAAATATATTGGAAGTTTCCGTTACGAACTCCTGGTACAATCGGGTCGCTGGAGATGAAATGAATGTTGCTCCTAAAAAATATACAAAGACAAATATCGTTCTTAGTCATGATTTCAGAGGTCAATCTCTTTCCGAAATACCTTTGGAACCATCTGGATTGTTGGGACCGGTAACTTTGAGGAAAGCCGTTAATTGATATACTGAAAAACAAAAGAAAAATGGATAAGAGAATATTATTGACTTTACCTTGTTGGACTGCATTGATCCCTTTAGCAGTCGATGCCCAACAGATTCAGCAGCCTAACATTATTATTATAGAAGCAGACGATTTAGGATATGGAGATTTGAGCTGTTATGGTGCGACCTCTTTGAATACTCCGGGGATGGATCGGCTGGCAAGAGAGGGACTTCGGTTTACTGATGCCCATTGTACAGCTGCAACATCCACGCCAAGTCGTTATTCCTTGCTTACAGGCATGTATCCATGGAGTAATGTGGATGCAAAAATCCTTCCGGGAAATGCAGCTTTGATTATCGATACCAAGAGAATAACCTTGCCTAAGGTGATGCAGCAGGCAGGATATGTAACAGGTACAGTAGGTAAATGGCATTTAGGTTTGGGAAATGGAGCGGTAGACTGGAATAAAAAGATTTATCCTGGAGCTAAAGAGGTTGGTTATGATTATTCTTTTATTCAGGCAGCCACTAATGACCGTGTCCCTTGTATCTTTATAGAAAATGGTGAAGGTGTTGGTTTGGAAGCTGATGATCCATTGTTTGTGAATTACCGGGAGAATTTTAAAGGAGAACCAACAGGAAAAGATAATCCTGAATTATTAAAAATGCATCCAAGTGTCGGACATGGAGGTTCTATAGTCAACCAGGTTCCTCGAATAGGATTCCAGACAGGAGGAAAAGCTGCTCAATGGAAGGATGAGGAAATGGCTGAACTGTTTTTGAACAAGGCAAAAATGTTTATTCGCGAAAATAAGGACAAGCCTTTCTTTTTGTATTATGGTCTGCATCAGCCTCACGTACCCCGTGTTCCGAATGAGAAGTTTGTAGGGAAAAGCGGTATGGGACCACGTGGAGATGTTATTCTTGAAGCCGACTGGTGTGTAGCAGAATTCCTGAAAGAAATGGATAAGTTGGGACTAACAGAAAATTCATTAGTTATATTCACAAGTGACAATGGTCCCGTTTTGGATGATGGCTATCAGGATCAGGCAGAGGAACTGGTAGGAAATCATAAACCGGCCGGTCCGTATCGAGGATGGAAAACTGAACGTTATCATGGAGGAACTTGTATTCCATTCATCGTTCGTTGGCCGGGAGTGGTTAATCCCGGAGTTTCCCGGGCTTTTGTCTCACATATCGATTTATTAGCATCATTAGCATCTTTGACCGGGCAGAGTTATCCTGATAGAACAGATAGCCAGAATCTATTGCCAGCCTTTCTTGGTAGAAGTGAGAAAGGACGTTCGGAAATGGTCATAGAAGGAATGTTGGATTATGCCTATCGGCAGGGAGATTGGGTCATGATACCTCCATATCCTCGTCAGTCGAAGGTCTATGAATTGTATAATTTGAAAGAAGATCCCGGACAGGAACATAATCTGGCAGATCAGAATCCCAAGTTATTACGTCAGATGATGATGCGTTTTGAACAATTGAAACGGGAAACAAATAAAATAACAAATTATTAGTGGAAGGAAGCATTCAGGAACGATCAACAATAGATACTCTGAATGTTTCCTTTTTTTGAATAAAGATATTGTGTTTCTTAATATTTGTTTATTTTTGTGAGTCAAGAGACATTCAAAGTGTTGTAAATAGAAAATAATGAAAGGAACAAAAGTAGATAAGACTGATTTATTATTTCGAAAAGTCACTCTTTATGATGATGAAGAGGCTTATAGAATTTTGTTCTATGATTTCTTTTCACCTCTATGTGTTTTTGCCTATCGTTTTCTGGAAGATAAAGAAGCTTGTGAAGATGCAGTTCAGGAGATTTTTTATCAATTTTGGAAGAATCGTAAAGATTTAGAGATTCATGTTTCTGCTCGTAGCTATTTGTTGACTTGTGTAAGAAATGCATGTATGGATCTACTTCGTCGCCAAGAAGTAGAAAGGAAGTGGATGGAAAAGACTATGGAGAAGGAATATGAAGATAATAAAGAAGATTTGTATACAACAGTAGATTTGGAACAGTTGTTGAATAATGCATTAGATAAACTTCCAGAAAAAATGTCTTCAACTTTTCGTATGAATCGTTTCGAAGGAAAAACTTATGCTGAGATAGCCGAAGAAAAGCAAATATCAGTTAAAACAGTGGAAGCTTATATGACTAAGACACTGAAATTCTTGAAAGAGGAATTAAAAGATTATTTGCCTTTATTTATGATTATTTGGCCTAATTTGTTAGGGTAAAATAGTAAAGAAAACGTCTTTTTAATAAAAAGCGAATTTTTAATGGAATTGAGAAAAGATAATAATATGATGCAGTCGGAATGGGATGATGAAATGAAATCTGTTCTGAAGTTATCAGATCAACTACAGATGCAGAAAAGTATTGATGTCGATAAAAATTGGAGTGTCCTTCAGCATAGAATTCATCAGGAAAAAAATCGTATTTCTGTATTCTATTGGATTCGTAATATTGCTGCTATTTTATTATTGCCTTTAATAGTCTTGTCGATCTATTTATATGATCAAACATCTAAGTTAAAATCAATTCCTGTAAATCAATTAGAAACAGTTACGGCTTATGGTATTCGAACAAAAGTCGTTTTGTCTGATGGTTCAGAAGTATGGTTGAATTCAGGTTCAAAATTAATATATCCGGAAAAATTCACAGGAGATACTCGTCTGGTGACATTATCAGGAGAAGCCTATTTTAAAGTAAAATCAGATAAAGATCATCGTTTTGATGTAAAAACATCCGATGGTATAAAAGTAAGTGCTTATGGAACTGAATTTAACGTGGAAGCTTATGAAGA
>JAHHQS010000104.1 GCA_020026285.1 Parabacteroides sp.
TCATTATTTTCCTTCAATTTACTAGCTCCATCTATTGAATTGTCTAAAAGATCAATTATAGCATCATTTATTGTAATATCCCTAGTAATCATCTGAATAAAAAATGTTTTCGTAGGATTACCTTCTATAATATTATCTTTACTCATATTTATTGTTTTTATCTCTTTCCCAGTACTGTTTTACTTTAAATCTTTCAGCAGGCTTGAACTCTTTTGCATTTGTAATAGCCTGCCCTTTTTCTATCTTTTCCATACTCTTCGAAATCGCACACGAATATTTACCTGATAATCCAAGGAATTTTTCGATAATCTTTGTGTTTTTATCCTTAATATCGAGTAAAAATGCCATTTCGCACATTGAAGAAAAATCAAAATCAGATTGGTTATATTCTTCAATTCCTTGTGATAATAATACAATAGAAACACCTTTAGAACGTATCTCTCTTAATATTTTCTCCAAAATCTCTTGGTACTTTTTTTCTTTAAATAACACATGTGCTTCATCAATTAAAATAATGTATCGCATCGCTCTAACTCCATTTTCAACTGGAGTATTTTCCATATTCATAAATGTATTGTATATGTAATTTATGATAAGGAATAAAGATGTAAATCGGAGAGAATTCGACAAGTCTCCAGACAAAGACAAATAGAGATTTTTAGATAAAAAATTAGATGAATTTTTGGGATCATCTAAAAATATTGGATAGCGACTTAATTCTCCCATGATTTCAGTCAGGGTATCTCTTTTGTCTCCAATAAGTTCTAATAATATTTCATTGATTTGATTTAAAGTTGGATATGCCCCTCCTTTTTGATTAATAAAAGCATTTTGAGTAGCTTCTCTTAACAATCCTTTCTGTTTTACCCCTAAATTTGAATATTTACAAACAATATCTACGAACTTATCAATTCCCATATTTTTATTAGATTCATTTACGTTATCAATGAATGTAAGAGGATTTATGGGAAAACGCGTATCTGGCACATTGATGAATTCGGTTTTTGTTCTATTAAAAAAAGGAGTCATGTTTTTTATGTCATCATTTTTTAGACCTTTAAAGTCTAGGTATATGAAATTGACATGACCATTTGATTTTTCATGAATTTGAGTCACAAGCTCTAAGGCAAATTGTGTTTTACCTGTTCCAGAATTACCAGCTACGGCTATATGGTTGTTGTTGTATATTTTTGAATCATTAAATCCGATATGGATTGGTTCTTTGGATTCAATAATAGTTCCAATTTCCAGTTTTATGAGTTCGGAAAAATATGATTTTTCAATATGTTGCTGATTATTAGGTACACTTCCTAATACAACATTTAAACCATTTAGCGGTAATGTCCCTTTTTCAATATATTCAATAAGAAAATCAAAGAAAGTATAGTTATAACTCTCTTGAAATATTTTATCTAATGATTCTAAGCCATGATCAATATGTAGTTTTATATATTTAGGAATATTCACATCATCAGTCTTGTATATACCGTAATGTTGGCATATTAAAGCTATATAGAAATCACGATATTTTTCATCAAAAAGAGTATGGTCTTTATATTCTTTTCCTTTTGAATCATATAAATTGAAATCAGTTGTTTGAAACTTTTTTCCTGTTTGCAAAGAATATCCCAAAGCAATACGGGCAATTACATTTTCTTTTGTTCCATATGGTAATTTTGTTGTTAAACTTTTAACAACTATTTGGTTCTGCTCGGAAGTCTTAATATTAATCTGCATTATATTTTTGATTGTATTTTTCGATGAATTTATCCGATGGAGCTTCTACAAATTCTGAACTATCAGTTGATATATTGTCAATTAAATATGCACGACAAATCTTAGGCAAGAGAATTGAATATTCTTTTTCTGTTAATTCCTTATTTATTAGCGGGAATATAACAACCTGTTTTGATACATTGGGGTAAAAATATCTTATGATATTTTCAGCGTGCTGTTCGTCGAATTTTTGCATGGGGCTATCTATGAAAACAGGAAATTCAATTTCTGATTCATCTACAAGAGAACTCAATAGGGCAGATGCATACATTTGACGTTCTCCCATTGACAAAGAACTTTTATCTATAATTTTATCACTTTTACTATAAAGAACAATGTCAATATCATCTCCTGTTGCATTAATATCAACATCAACACGCTGAATAAAGTTTTTCTTATGCATCAAGATACTTAGAGACTGAAGCATTTTGGCTTCTAAAGACTTTTTCTTTTCATCTTTGAATTGAACAATGAAATTTTGAAGCCTCATTATTAGCTGTTTTGTTTTTCTTTCTTTTTGTGAATAAACAGAAGATTCATCTATTTTTCTACGCAAAATTTCTTGTCTTTGTCTATATGCTTTTAATTCATTAGATTGTTCCCCGATTTTTCGATTTAGAGCTTCAATTTCATTGTCATATCTGATAATATTGTTAATTATATTATCTTTTTTTTCTCTCAGGCTAGATATATATTCATCTTCTGCGTTATTTTCTGCGTCTCTTAATTTTCTATTGATTGAATCAAGTTGATTTTTTATATATAAATATTCAGTATTCAACTGTGCAAATTTATCTTTAAAGCTATGTTTTATAGTATTTACAAGCTGAGAGAATTCATTGGCTTGATTCCCTGAGAAATCATGAAGTACACTGAATGACTTAGGTAGCTCTACAATATCTGAATAAAAATATTTTTTTATTAATACCTTTATTTGTTCTTCGTAGAAATTTTTAATTTTCACTGTGTTCGGATCAAAACACAAATCGGATTTTGATTTAGCATTTTCAAGATCTGCTTGAATACGATTTATTTTTTCTGATACATCTTCCTGTTTATACTTTTGTTCAGAAAGTATTTTCTCATTATTAAGCTGTTCTAAAACATTAGCCATTGTTTCGCCTGCTAAAGCAAATGGTATAATATCAAATAACTCTTTTAGGCTATCTTGTTTAATAATGATTTCTTGGCTAAGTCTAACTTGTACTTCTTTTAGCTCATTTAATTCTTCAAGAGACATCTTATCACCTTCACGAATCAGCTTTCGTTGAATTTCTTCTGCTTCTTTCTCTAGAGTGTTACGCTTCTCTTTAATATCATCTATTTGAGAGTTGATATCACTCATTGTTATCTGAGTGTTTGTTATATCTGTTTGAAGCTGATTTAATTCTTTTTTCTCTTCTGGTTTGGCAGACCGACGACGATAATCATCTTGTTTTTCTTCAAGACTTGCTTTGAGGTCTTCATATTTTTGTATTCCTAATACTTCGGAATATGCTTTACTTAATTGTTGTCGTTGTTGTGTTGAGTTTACCTCTGCTAATGAAACAATCTTTTCCGCATCAAAAAAGAAGAATTTAGCAATCTCAATAGGCAAGATAAAATCACGAATAAATATTTCTTCTCCTTGCTGATTGTTCTTTGATAAATCATCTATTAATTCGTTTTGATAGCCGTCTATAAGGACTTCTACCTTGTCGGAAGCGGAAGTTATAACATTGTATGTTCGCTTAATTGTGATTTCAGAACAAGTTATATCTGGAATTTTAACATCGCAAAATGTGACAGAAACGGAGAATTCTTTATCGCCTTCTTCTCTTGCTTTTCTATTTAAACTTTCAGAAATGTACTTTGTATAATTCCCTTTATCTCTAATTTCCTTTTCATATAAATCATCAACTTTCTCCATTTGTTTGCCATATAGACACCAAACAAGAGACATTAGGAATGTTGTTTTACCAAATCCATTTTTCCCACTAATGACTATTACATTTTTGTCATCAGAAGGTAACAAAGAAATAACATTTTTTCCCTTGTATATCCTAAAATTATTTAGTTCAATTTCTTTTATATACATTATGCTGGGCGGTTTAAGTATTTTTCTATAACTCGTTCTATATCATCTTTAAGACCTCTTTTACGATTCAATAACGCCTTATTTCGCTGTAATGTTAATAATTCGTTGATTAATTCATAATCCGATGGCTCGTCTTCGCAAACTGATTTAAGTAAATCAATTTCTCTTTGTATTTTTTCAGCATGTCTTTCCATTTCCATTTCTTTATCATAAATCTTATTGTAAATACTTGATACAGTCTTTGAAAACTTTAAATTATAATATGCTGCATCTCGATGCCAAATAACCTGAATTGCAACTAACTCTTGGTTTGTTATTAGCTCAATATTTGAATTTTCTTTCTGAATAGCACGTTGAGAACTCAGCACTTGCTCTAATAATTTAATTCGATATTCCGGATCGTAGGTACCTAGATTATCTCCATCTTCATTTACTGCATTCTTCATGTTGCGACGTATGGGAAGACGGTTTTGGGATTTATTACGTTCTTCTACCATACTTTCACGTAATCTCAAAAGAGGCTCTAACCATGTTAGTCCTTTATTTACTAATGATGTTAGCGATTTATCTTCCTTTACAACAGTACAAGTCCAACATCCAAAACGACTTTGCCCACAAGAACGATGACTTTTGTCAGTGACAATGGTTGGACATTCGTAGTCATCGGCACTTGCATCCATATATATCTGGAATAATTCTGAATTATTTGCTCCCCAAGGAGATGTCATTGCATTTATGATATACCAAACTTCTTCTATTAGTAAATCTTTGATAGGAGAATAAACATAGGTATTGGGATTATGCGGATGTTTAGTGAGCCTTTTGCCTCTTATTTCATGTTTTTTTATAGATTTGGCTCTTGTAGTACTTTCTGAACTTCTAGTTCCAATTAAAATAATTGCTTCTCCGTTTTCCGCAACTTGATCTGTTAAAAAACGAGATGTTGGTTTGATTTTCATCTTATCTGTACACCAACGAAATGCATTATTGGGAACTGGATATCCTCTTCCAATCACATTTACCCAAAATGTATCTTCTAGGCGAGGAATAGTCGTTTCTACTCTAATAGGCATACTCATTGATGCTGCTGCCTCCTTTATCTTTTTTAAAACCCCATATACATATGCTTGTATAACAGGGTTTTCAACCAGTGTATCATTGCAAACAACATGTACTTCCCTTTTTCGCTCCTCTAAAGGTACTTCAGAAATAGCCAGCCAAACTAGTTGTAAAAGAGCTGTAGAATCTTTTCCACCACTAAATCCAATTATCCAAGGTCGTAGATTGTCATCTATCAAATATTGGTCTTTAAGTTCTGAAATTATATAGTTAATTTTATTTGACATACATTGATATTAGTAAATTACGCTAAAAAATAGCATTTAACTTTTTAATATGCAAATATATAAATAAATTGCGATCTAAGCCTTTTTGAACTTACTCTTTCTTGAATATTAGCTTAAAATACTTTTCTAGCCTTTGTTAGTAGGTTTAATACAGGCTGTTTATTATCAGGTGTTTTTCTCTTTTGACGAATGAGAGTGTTCCTCTGTGAAATGGTTGATAAAATATGATCTTATTTTATATGGCAGAAGAAGGATGAATAACAGAGTTTAACGTAGTGACTTTCAGATTTAATATTCATGCTCTTAGCTTCTTATATTATAGCCTGCGTCCTTCCTTCTTTCTTTTTTAGGTTTATTAGGTATTTGTTCTTTAGAAATATTTGAGTTTGACAAAAAGTCTGCTGCTGACGTGATAAAAGGGGGGGCGAATAGGCAAAAATATTGCTTTGCTGATTGTTGAGTTGAGGGGTGGTAATTTGCTTGTCACTTTCTCTGTCTGTATTGAAAGATAGGCTGTCAATCTCCTTGTTGCCATGATTGATAGAAAGCGCGTTTTCTTGATTGCTATTTTGATTGATAATAATTTTTCTTTCATTGAATTGAAATTCTTGCTCTTGCAGTTTTTTCTGTTCGGATATAGCACTGTTTCTTATAGTATTGTGATAGTCGAATGATTCTTTTTGCTGCCGATTATAGCCGAGCAGCTTATCGAATCCTTGTTCTACTTGCTGGAATAAGTTCACACGGTCAAATCCACCTTTAATTATTCCGCTCTTGGTATTCTTGTGATTGGTAAGTGGTGACAACTTCTTTTTATTGGATTGATCTTTTCGACTGGCTATCAAGTGACAATGCATATTCAATTTATTATTAGAACGGTTACGGTTAAAATGAATCTTACCATAAAATTTTATATCCGAAGCGGTTAGTTCTTTATTGAAGTTCTTGGCATATTCAGGAATAAACACTTCCCGAATATACCGCTTCATGGCTTCGGCTTGTTCCTGCTCTGTATTACCCATCACTCGAAGTTCTTTTTCCGATGGGCTAATATGAATGGCATAAAACTTAGCGTCCGTTTTTAGGAGTTGTCCGATATTACTATCTATATATCCTTTATGACCTTTGATTTATAGATGTTATCATCCGTCAGATTGAAAAAGCCTTCAGCATAGATACACTTTTCCATCCGTTCTAAATCTTCGTGTTCCATGTAATTAGCTAACTGTCGGCTACTTCCAGAATTATTATATGTACCGTTCGATGGTGGAGCAAAGTTTATGTGCATAATCCTACGTATTTATCAGATTGATGATTTCTGTTTTCAGGTTCTCTTTCCGTTTGCTATCCATCACACCACAAGCAGAATGTTCCGAATAGAGTTGTACCAGTTGAAGTAGCTTCTTATAATCCCGTTGGTGTATCTGGTAGAGTGCATTAATCTGTTTGGATTGGTTGTTTATCACATCGGTATGATTACAGAACTGTTCACTTAACTTTTTGAGTACGGCTGTGTGTTTCTCCTGACTGGCTTCCAGTTGAGAAATAATAAGAGTTTCCAAAGTTTTACCGATAGCATTGAAGCGTAAAGCAATAGAATTGGTAACTCGTATCATTGGATTCAATTGTTCTTCCTCGTAGTGACGGATGAAGCGGATAATATCATCCTGCCTCTTATTTATTTTCGCCAGTTCTGATTTTACGGATTCAGGTGCTTCGGATAGATTGATATGTGCCTTATCTATATACCCAAACGCTAATTTTACAACCTCACTCTTTTTCAGTGAATAGCGTTTGCATTTTTTCTCTACCAAAGCTGTCGTTTCCTTGTCTATGGAAATGGTAGTGAATATCGTTTTTCGACTGCTGTTTGGCATGATAATTACTTTTTTATAGAAATGTGAATAGATAAATACCTGATAATAAGCACTTTCTTTGCAATGCTTATTACAGGTGTCATTACAGCGTGTTCTTGTAACACGCTAAAGCCGAAGGCTTTGCCCCGCAGGGCAAGAGGGAAGAACAGGACTTGTCCAGTTCCCTCTTGCTCAATTTAGCGAAACGTGCGAAGCCGGAAGGCGTAGCTGTTTCAGCTAAATTGGGGTGGTAGTATAGAGGAATAGCCTAAACACAGGCTTCTTCTCTCTGCTACCTTTTGCTTTCACGGCTGATTCTCTAATTGATTAGCTTTTTCAAATTGTTTGTAGCTTTGAGAGTCGGCACGTTCACGAACAAAAGCCCGAATATCATTCGCTCGATAGTAGGTCTTCTTTCCGATGGTAAAGTAGGGTAGTTGTCCGCTTATCCTGTAACGTTGAAGCGTTCGGAAAGATACTTTCAATAGAAAGGCTAAATCCTGATTGTCGAGTATCTTCTCATTATCATCCAGTACCTTGTCGGTGTTTATAAGAGATTTTAGGTCTTGCCCTATTTCAGTGAGCTTCTTGGATAATTTCGCCATCCATTTTTCAAAGTCTTCGTTGTCTATATACATTTTGCTTCATTTTTAAATTAAACCTTAAGATTTCCAATCGATTGATAAAGCAAAGTTCAGCAAACGGGCGCAAATAAATTAGGGGAGTAGATCATCTATTCCCCTATAAATTATTGATAAGCTACTGATTTACAAATACCCTCTATTTTTACTTTCTATCTTGATAGCGATTATTAATTCATTTAGAAACTCTGTCAGTTTTGTAGCTTTACGCTTAAAAACATCATCCCTTTTCTTATATATGTCTACAAATTTAAAGTTCATTCCTTTTTCAAATACCCGTGCCAGTTCTGAAAAATTTACAGGATTTCCAATCTTGTTTTTTACGGAGTGTGAATAAAATAAACCGCATATCAATTCCATTATATCAATCATATCAACATCATTAGCTAAATACATATCAGGGTCAAAACTATTCTCTGTGTTTATCGGAAATAAATCAGGGTTATCCAAGCGAAATTGTATCACCTTAAAAGTAGAATCCAATATACTTAATACCTTAATTATTAACAACCGGATTTCAAGTGAAGATTTATCATCCTCAACCTCTAGACGCATATTCAATTCTTTTACCTCTGCTACTGTGTAATTTATAGCAAAGCATAATAATATAATATTCTGTTCTTCCTGACAAAACAAAAGGAGTTGCCGTACAAAATCATCATAAGCCATTGATAATTCTATACGGTCAATCTCATTGCCATTAACAGAGCAAGAGAGTAGTTTGAATAACTTTGTTTCTAAGAAACGTTTCACTTATACTTTAAATGGCTAGGTTACATATAATCAAACATTTCACTTTTCTGCAACTATGAAAATTTCACTGCTTGATGTGAAATTGTTCTTACCGAGTAAATCTCTATAAATTGTTATTTTACGGAATCCGACCTTTTCTAATATGTCTGTTATTTCTTTCTCTGAATAATATCTTTCCCAAATAATAAAATGTTTGATTGTTCCTTCGAGTACCAAGTTATGTTGATATGCAAATACTTTGTTCTTAGGATAATGGAATGTTTGACTCAAAAGCAGATATTCATTTTCATCCCAGAAACCACCGTGAGGTGCATATTCCCAATTTTTATTTTCCTGTCTGTCACTAATTATCCTTTCCGAGAAAACATCAAAAATAAAAGTTCCGTCATTAGTAAGAGAGTAATATATATTATCTAGTAATCGATTACGGTCACTATCGGAATGAGTTCCCATATCACAATAGATCATGGTTATAGTATTGTACTTGCCATTGGGGTAATCATTAATGTAGTCATTCAGAATGTATTTTATTCCATTCCGTTTTCTTTTAGCATACTCTATTGAAGACTTATTAAAGTCAATACCTGTTACAATATAATTTGCATCTGCAAAAAGTGACGTATATAATCCCGGTCCACATCCCAAATCAAGTAAACGACTTTTAGGTTTTGAATGTTTAAGAACAAAATTCACTATCTTTAAAACAGATTCTTGCCTTCGGCTAGCTTCATCAGACTAAAAATCGAGATGTTTTTTTAATATTTGCTGCTGAATATAAGGATCAGTCCAAATATTATGATTGGACTTTTCAAATAGAACTGTTTTTTTGTTGATGATTCTCATTTGTATTTTGAATATTTGTTATTTTAAAAATCCCATAATAGGATAAGAAATACAACTATCCGTTACAAACATAGAAATTTACGCACCTTTTTCGGGCTAAAAATAATATTGCTAAAACGTTAGGAAATGATACACAAACAAGTAACAGAAAGGTTTTCTGCTATAACTAAAAGTTTGTATGGATAGAATTATCCGCGTATCTACATATAGAGTGTATTGGTTCAGTGTGCTAAAATAGCTATTTCTATTTAAATAGCGATATATTTTAATGTTTTTCTGAAAACAAATTTGATGGACTACTCTTCTTCACGAGTTCGATAAAATATTCTATGTATGAAAAAGAGTTATTTGCAACAACGGAAAAACATAACGGACTAGGGTGGTTCATACGTTCTTTATCCATTCTCTATTTAGATTTTCTGTTTTGCAAAACTCTAACAGTCAGGAATATACTCCAATATGTTATACTTGTCGCAAATAACTGCATAGTTTATTGAATAGTGCTTTCAGCTAGTTCATGAATTTCTTTCATATGCAGGTGTAAATGATCTAAATAACCCTCTATCATTTCTTTTAGTGTAACCTTAGTTCCTTCAAAATCACACCAGTAATTATCTAATTTCGTTACATCTACGGAATGAATAACGTGAATGATATGTAAATTATAAAACTTCCATAATTGGATTAAGTTAGCCCAATCTGCATTTTGATAATCTTGCAGAGCTATCCACAGGTCATTATCCTGACGATAATCAGGGAAAAAAAGCAGGTCTTTGCTGTATTGCAGGCGCACCATTCGTTGGTGATTGTTAGATGCCGAATCAATCAAATGACCGAGTATCTGCTTGATGGTACGATTCTGCCTGTTTATTCTTTGTGTTATCACTTCTACAGACAAGTCGTTTAACAACCTCTCTTCCGTTTCAATAACCTTTGCAACTCCATCGGTTATATAGCTAAAATTAGTTCTTTGCATCATGTTTCAGTTTTAAATTCTTCTGCAAAAATAAGGCTTTTACCTATCGTTCACTTGTAAAAAACTGACTTTATACAAATCGAAGCTATGCAAAACGATTGGATGTGATAACATTAAGTCTACAGTCTTCGGAGAAGAATGTAGAATAAGGAGAATGGGAAGATAGATATTGAGTTGGCGAACAACCTAAAAACTCCTTAAAGTCCTTTACCGAGTGCGAGAGATCATAAAAGCCACAGGAATAAGTCAGATCTGCAATCTCTATTTCCGGATTATTCTGTAATAGATACAGAACTCGCTGAAAACGGACTACTCTGTAATATTCTTTAGGGCTCATCACTACATGGTTGGTAAATATTCTTTTAAACTACCTATATCCTAAACAAGCACTTTCAGCAAGAGTATTCACCTCTATTTGCGGTTGATTGATTATTTGGCTGATAGAATTCTGTACCCTTTTGTGATTGTAATCTATATCAATCAGCCGCTTCATGAGAAAAAGTTCGATAAACTCAATACAAGTCTGAACGTTTCTTTCACTGGAAATGGCATTTTTAAGATGGTTTAATTCTATATCCTCTAAATCTTCAATGTCTATGTAACGGTTATATAAGTCACTCATGGGACATTGTATAAAAGGGGGTAAGCCCAAGGGATGAAATATAATAGCAATCATATCAATATTACCCTTAGAAGCTAAACTCCCATAAACAGAAAATTGCCCTCGAATAAAATTCTTTGGCTATAAGCTCTTTGATTGATATTCAAATTATCACCTCGATGAAAAACAAGATGTACACAGCCCGATGGAATAGTTTGAATCCTGACCGGTTCTATTTCATCGGTCTTTAGCACCCAATAATATTTAATATATTGGGAAAGCTATAGTGACGGATATAGAATTTCACTTTCTCTCATTTCACACCTATGTGTCTGCTGAACATATTGCGGTAAATATAATGCTTAATCTCCGCATTACAATAATGAAGCAAATAAAAACAGGCTATAGACTATGATGTAAGTTCATAACTAGTTTTCTGCGTCCTTTTATCTGTTTTATTAAGTGATTCTGATAGTGAGTTTGCTATTTTAACTACCCCAGATTCTTATATATATATATTTAGGTAGTAGACATTAGTAGCTTTATCCTACCACTTCCAGACAGTTTGGAAAACGGCTCTTGATTCTTCTTTCATTTGCTGGTGAAATAGAATCAACACGTTTTATAAACCATTAAAAAATTAAATGTATGGAAGTAGTTACCATCGAAAAAAGAACATTCTCGTATGTCTGCGAGAGGTTCACGGAGTTTGCCAAACGGATAGAGAGGTTGTGTAGCACTCATACTCAGAAAGTAGAAAACTGGCTGGATAGTTAGGAAGTGTGCCTGTTGTTAGGCTTTAGCAAGCGAACGCTGCAATATTACCGAAGTAGCGGGCGACTGGCTTATTCTCAAATTGGGAGCAAGATTTATTATAAATCTTCCGATATTGAAAGAATCATTGCGGACAGTGAAACACAAAATCAATCATCCAAACAAATCATGCCTTATGAAAAGAACTAAAGAAGATTATCCGTCCTTTAATCTGTTTTCCATTGTCGGCACATGGGAAAGCGTTAATCTGAATCCTACGGTCATCATCTACCGGAATGATAAAGAGTATCTTCTTTCTATTATATATATGTCGGAAAACACTAAACAAGCTTCTCCCGCTACTTATGAGATACAGCAAGATGGTAGCCAGTATTTTATTACCACTGCATCTAAACGGCTCTGTATGGATTATGATCCGGGAAAAGATGTACTTAACATTTCATCGCTGGGTGACTATCTGCGCAACTAACCAAGTATCTAGCAATCTTGAAATCAATATTTCAATAAAACAATCTTTCAATCATGGAACTAATAAATAAAGATACACCACAAGTCAAAGAATTTATTTCTTCGCTCGATTCGATGCTGAATGGTATTGAATCTATTGTACAACACTATAAGCCCCACCTGAACGGGGAACGCTTTCTTTCCAACCATGAAGTTTCCAAGAAACTGGATGTCAGTCTGCGAACCCTGCAAGAATGGAGAGATACAGGGCTAATCTCCTTTATCCAGATAAAAGGGAAAATCATCTATCGGCAAAGTGATATTGATAAACTCCTGCAAAAGCATTACTTCGAAAGCTGGAAAGAGTAATCTGCCACCCTCGAAAACATTGTTTTTCGGAACTTAATTTAAATCATTGACTTTTCAAGTGAAGCATTTAGTCTGTGCAAGTCTTTAGATAAAAATACGCTCGAATGTAATGAGAGGAAGATTTTTATCTAAACCGAAGGCTTGGACTTGAATAGGCTAAATACGGAACTTACCTTTGTCAATGCTTCATATTGAGTTCTGGAAAACTTACTTTAATAGAAAAGGATTGAGAAAATGAAATTCATTCTTCCCAATCCTTTTTCTATATTGGCTACTACCTTTTTATATAGCTAATTCCGACAAACAGCTATTAACTTTCTGCATATCCTTTAGAATATTCTGATCCAGCACCCGTGCATAGTGTTTCGTTACGCTGGTATCTGCATGACCTAACATTTTAGCTACGTTTTCCATACTTACGCCATTCGCTAGGCAAATACTTGTGGCATAGCTATGACGGGTAGCATGGGTGTTAAGATTTTTCTAAGTTCCGCACGCATCTGCAATTTCTTTTAAATAACTGTTCATGCGTTGATTGCACATACAGGCAGGAGTTTTCCAGTGCATTCTGCCACATCCTTATACTTGTCAAGAATAGAAGCAGCCACAGGTAGCACAGGAATGTTACACATAATTTTTGTCTTTTGGTGGTTCTTTCTTATCCAGAGTTCTCCTTTATTATCTTTAACCAAATGTTCATGCGATAAATCTTTAACATCGCTGAACGCCAAACCTGTAAAGATGCAGAAAACAAAAATATCTCGCACCTGTTCTACTCGTTTAATACTGAACTCTTTTGCAAGAATGATTTTAATCTCGTCCATCGTCAGGAATTCAGGATCGGTTTCTTCTAGTTTGAAGCGATAGTAAGCGAATGGATCTTTTTTAATCCAATCGTTTTCTAAAGCAATGCGGATAATTTTTTTCAAGTTCTTCAATCGGGGTGATAGCGGAGTTTTGCGCACAGCCTTTTTCAATCTTCAAGAAAGCATCAAATTTAGAAATGAAATTCGCTTCTAAGTTATTCAAGGCAATATCCGATAGCTGATATTCTTTCTTAATGAATTCCTCTAAATATCGGGTAGTGGTTCCATACCGTTGCACGTTTTACTAACAAAGTCTTTGCCGATTAGCTTACGGATTTGTTCGTTATGCTCCCTGAATACCTGCAATAGCGTTTTGTTATCTTCGTCCACACCATAATATAACTTTCTCACAAGATCAACGGTGATAACCTTGTCGGAAGTTTCCAGTTCCCTATAAATTTGGTGTATGCGTGAGCGTGTGATTTCTATGTAATGGTTCAGTTCCACCGACATACGGTCTTTTCCTTTTGAATTCTCTTTTGCTTGATTCCATAGGTTTACGGAACAACTTCTTTTGATAGAAATATCTACCATACAGCCGTTTACGGTAATTCTCATGCACACGGGTGCTTCTCCGTTCTTTAATAATTTGCCTTTCTTGATGAAGAACAAAACCGAAAATGATTTTCTAGCCATTTTTACATCGTTTTTAGAGTTCCAAAACTATGTATTCTCTTCCAAGGTAAGACCATGCAAAATGCTATGAATCAGTGAGAAAGATTCAAATTCGTGGGACTTTTTCGAACTAAATTTTAGTCCCACGATTTATCCACCGATAATATGCTTGAAACGGCTATTTTCTGCCACCTACCAGAAAAA
>JAHHQS010000105.1 GCA_020026285.1 Parabacteroides sp.
GGGAGGAAATGACTCCTTTGATTTCTGCTGAAGAAAGTTCTGAAGTGTCAGTTTCGGCTTCAGCTGCATCTGAATCTGTAGAAGAAGCATCTCAGGAAGAAAAAGAGATTGCATCTGAAGATCCGGCAGAATCGGAGGAGAATGTAGAAGACGTTCCAGTCGCATCCGAATCTTTTGAAGAAGTATCTCAGGAAGAAAAAGAGATTGCATCTGAAGAGCCAGTAGAATCGGAGGAAAATGTAGAAGACGTTCCAGTCGCATCCGAATCTGTAGAAGAAGCATCTCAGGAAGAAAAAGAGATTGCATCTGAGGAGCCAGTAGAATCGGAGGAAAATGTAGAAGACGTTCCAGTCGCATCCGAATCGATTGAAGAAGTATCTCAGGAAGAAAAAGAGATTGCATCTGAAGAGCCGGCACAATCCGAAGAGCATGTTGAAATCGTTTCTTCTGTTGATAATAATCAGGAAGAAAAGAGAGAAGTTTCTGATACTCCGGTTGCAGAAGAAGTTCATACAGAGATCCCGAAAAAGCATCATAGCAGTCGTTATAGAAGAAGTCATCATAAGTCTTCATTTCTTCGAAAACATAATATTTTCGGAACGGACAGTAATGCGTTCTTATTTGTCTGTTTGCTGGTTATTGTGGTTTTGGGAATTACTTACATCGTATTTTTGTCTGATCGATATACCTTGAATAAATTTTTGGATTCTGATTCGCAGGAAGTTCCAATAGTTTCTATGGATGTAAGTTCGGCGCCGGTTCCTGAAGTTGAAGAGAAAGATTCCGTTACATTAAATGTTGCGGAACCAGAAGCAGCTCCTGTTGCTGAAGCCAAAGAAGAAAACGAAGAACAACCTCAAAAGGTGGCAGAAGAGAAGAATGTGACAGCAGGATCCAAGCCTTCATCGGATGTGATAGCCGAAGTGGAAATAAAATCCGGAGACCGTTTGGCTACATTGGCAAAGAAATTCTATGGACATAAATTCTTTTGGGTTTATATCTATCAATATAATAAAGATCGTATAAAGAATCCGAATAATGTCCCAATCGGAACAAACATCCGCATTCCTGCAGCTCATTTGTATGGAATTGATGCAAAAGATAAAAATTCAATAGATAAGGCTGCCAGTCTCCAGTCTCAGATCATGCAGAAGAAGTATTGATTTTCAATTATCAGATAAAAGAAAAATCCTCTTTTCAAAGTGAATGAAAAGAGGATTTTATATGTTTAAGTAATTGAATAATTAATCAAGACTTCTGATATCCATGTTACGGAACCAGATCAAAGCATCACCATGCTTGCCTTGTAATCCGATATAACCTTTGGTCGGTATTGTAGCGAAAGGTTTTGGCAACCATCCGGGAATCTGTGAACCATCAGGATTCACTTTACCTGAAGTCCATTTGTTCATATCCATATCAGTGACTAATTTGCCGTTTAGTTCAACAGTGATATGTTTCCCCTGACAAGTGATAATCATTCTGTTCCATTCGCCCGGACGTTTTACAATACGGTCTCTTGTAGCGGCAAGGTGGCCATAGATAGCGGCACAACGACCATGTGCTGGTCCGTCAGCCCATTTGGAATAGTAATCGTCTGCAATCTGAATTTCTACAGAATTAGGAATCCAGTCTTTAGTATCAGTACAATAAACAACGACACCGCTGTTTGTTCCAACATCAGTCTTGAATTCAAGATCCAGCTGGAAGTTTTCGTATTGAACTTTTGTCCAGATAGATTCATCTTTTACAGCAGATAATACGCCATCTTTCATACTCCAGACACTTGGATTATATGAAGCCTGTTCCAGATTATTACCAAAAAGAGGTTTCCATTTACTTTGTGCATCTACATTTGCTGGTAAAAGAGTCAAGCAGCTTAAACAGGCTGCCATCAATAACTTTTTCATACTACTAAATAATTTAAGTTGTGTTTTTCTAAAATCTTATTCAAATATAGAAATAAATTATGAAGAACAAAATAAAACCGGTTGTAATTCTCCAATCAGGAATTACAACCGGTTTTTTTATTTATGAGTGATTATTATTGAGGAATAATAGTGAATCCCCATTTATAATCTTTGTTAGCCGGCAATGTATATTGTGGCTCCGGACGGGCGCCCCAGCTGTCATAACCTCCAACACCCTGCTGTTTCCAGTCGATACAAACCTCTACGAAGTTCTGAGGAATGACATGGTTGATATGATGCTGACGACGAAGTTTGTTCTTGGCTTCAGCTTCGTCATGATTAGCGATCTGTTCAGGAGTGAAGTTACCCCATTGACGAGGAAGATTGACCTGTTCTTCATCGTCGAAATCTTCGATAGAATTACGCAAAGCATTAAATTCGATCAATTCGTCGGCTACCAATTTGAGCCCCTTACCTTTATTGTTCTTGACAGAGATCCAGCGAGTGTCAGTGTGGTGACCATTTTCCTGTGGACGAACGTATGGGAAATATAAGTCTTCGGCAGTTGTTTTATATAAACCGACTAATGTACCGGCTTTACGATCCCAATAGTTTTCCTGTGGACCTCGTCCCAGATATTCAACCTGATTCATGGTTGCCGGCATACGGAAACGAACACCAATACGCGGAACAGTCAGCTTGGAAGCTTCTTTACGGGCTGCATCGCGACCAGGAGTGAATGTTGCTGTTAGAGTTTCTTCAGAAAGTTCTGTCTGGGCTTCTTTCATTTCTGTAGAAGTGAAGTCGGCAGCTACATGAATGGCTCCACTTGGGTAAACCGTGTATTTTACAATGTAAAGATTTCCGGCAGGTAACAGATAATTGATGCTTACAACAGCATTCTTGTCATCCATTTCAGCCTTGGCTTCAACAACATTGAAGTTCTTGCTGCTCTGTTTCCATATCTGTTCACGCTTAGGCATACCGTTACCATAATCATTATCGGTAGGACCACGCCAGAAGTTAGGCTGCAAACCGAAGCCTTCAGAAAAATATTCGGTTGAACCTACTTTGTACGAAGTAACCAGACCTGTCTTTTTATTGAATACAAAGTTTACTTTAGAGGAAGAAACGATCACTTCATCACCATCTGTCCTGGCAGATAGTTTAGGACCTTTAGTCTTGAAGTCTGCCTTTGGAGCTTCAACAGGCAATACGAATTGTTCGTTAGCAATGACATGGCCGTTAGGAATTAATCCTTCTGCTTTAGTAGAAGTGATATGGAAGTTCACGAAATATTCTGTACCTGGCATCGGATTCAGACCGGCAACATTGATTGAAACTTCTTTTCTTGTTTGAGGAGCAATGTCATAATTGAATTTGCCTGAACGAACAGTCTTGCCATTAGCTGTTATTTTATAATCAATAGAATAATCCTTCAGATTTTTGAAGTAGAAACGATTGAATACTTCAAAAACACCATTCTTCAGATCCTTGGCAGTGACAGCAACATCCTGATAAGCATATTTGACTTCAGCCATAGCGGGATGTGGAGTTCGATCCGGACCTACAATACCGTTACACAAGAAGTTTCCGTCACTTGGCATATTTACACCATAGTCGCCACCATAAGTATAATAAATACGTCCTTGTTCATCTTTTTCCTGAAATCCCTGATCAACCCAGTCCCAGATAAATCCGCCTTGCATATTGGGATATTTGTAAATGGCATTCCACTGATCCACCAGACTTCCGGTAGAGTTACCCATTGCATGAGCATATTCGGAAGGGGCTATCGGACGGTCACTGCCCAGTTTGCCCATTTCTTCCAACCAGCTGGCTCCCGGATATTGAGGAACATACATATCTGTGTTCCATTCCCATAAAGCACGTTCGTAGTTGACCGGACGATTCATTCCGTCCTTTTCCTTGTTCTTGATGAACAGATAAGTCTGATAGAAATTGTAACCGTTACCAGCCTCATTTCCTAACGACCAGAAAGTGACGGATGGATAATTCTTGTTCCTTTCGTACATATTGACGGTTCTATCCATGTGAGGAACCAGCCATTCCGGATTATTTCCCAATGTACCGCCTTTCTTCAGATTGTAATACATTCCGTGCGATTCGATGTTTGCTTCGTCATAAACATACAAACCATATTCGTCACACAATTCATAGAACTTGCGGTCTTGAGGATAATGGCAAAGACGGACTGCATTGATATTATGAGTCTTCATCAGTTCGAAATCCTTGCGCATCAATTCACGAGGAACATAATGTCCTGTTTCAGGGTTATGCTCATGAATATTTACTCCCTTGAATTTGACCGGCTGACCGTTTACCAGAAATACGGTATAAGGCTTTCCGTTTCCGGCAATCTCTTTGGTCTGTTTCATTTCAAACTTACGGAAACCGACATTGTAAGGAACAACTTCAAGCACCTTGCCACCATCTTTAATGGTCATCACCATTTTATAAAGATCAGGTGTTTCTGCACTCCATTTACAGACATTCGGTAATCGTGTTTCGAATGAAGCAGTCTGGTTGCTGGTTGAGCTGACCCAGATGTTTTTAGATTGGTTCGCAACAGTTTTACCGGTCTTGTCGATTAGCTCGTAAGAAACCGTCAGGTTCTTTGCTTTATCGGTATGATTCTTCAAGTCGACGCCTAACTTGAAGATACCATCCTTATAAGAATCGTCTAATGTGGAAATTACGCGGAAATCCTGAATGGCTGCCTTTGGCTGAGACCACAGGAAAACGTCACGTTCAATACCACTTACACGCCAGAAGTCCTGACATTCCAGATAGGAGCCCGTACTCCATCGAAAGATTTTTAATGTTAAGACGTTCTTTCCTTCTTTCAGGTATTGATTGATATGAAACTCGGCCGGATTCTTGGAATCTTCACTATATCCAACCTCTTTACCATTAATATATACATACATGCCTGATTTGGCTCCGGCAATATGTAAGTAAATATCGCGATCGTTCCAGTTTGCAGGAACTTCAATGTCACGGCGGTAAACACCTACAGGTGTTTCTTCGGGCAATAATGGAGGTTGAGGATTGCGGGCTTTAAATTCATAGCCATGATTGGTATAGATGGCTGTGCCAAATCCCTGACGTTCCCAGTTGCCGGGAACTTCAATATCTTTCCAGTCGCTTATGCTGGTTGAAGGGTCGGTGATTCCTGCAGGAAGATTTTTGTAGGAATCCACAAAAAAGAATTTCCAGGTACCATTCAATAATTTGTAATAAGGACTGTTTTCGTATTTTTGTGTTAGAGCTGTAGTTTTGTCAGGGTATGTCATGAAAGCACTTCGAGGTGTCTCTTTGTTGACAGCTACCGTCTGAATGTCTTTCCAGTAGGGCAACTGTTGGGTACAGGTTAAGTTTTCTGCATGGATAAATCCTGTTAAGGGAAATGCACAACTTAGCATTCCACAAATAAATGCAGATTTAAGGATCTTTTTCATAAATGATATAGAATAAAAAACACGAACCAATCTATTAAGATTGATTCGTGTTATATTAGAAAATTTTATTAACGCATTGCGTAAAACGCATAATTTGTTGCTACTTCCTGGAAAGCAAGAACGCCGGAATGATTTAACTCGACATTCATTTCCTGGCCGTTAGGCAGATACATAACAACATCATTTTCTCCGTTAAATTTGAACAATTTGTAAGAAGAATTTTCAGCTTCAATATTCCAAGACTGATCTTGTGAATTGAAAACTAAATCGACCGCATTTTCTTCGTCGCCATCTTTTTCGATGTGATATCCATCAGTCTTGGTTTCAACTGTATACTTACCATTTTCTGTTTCAATATTTTTTACGGAACCGTTTTCTGCAACAGGAGAACTACCGCTCCAGAATTCGATTGAGTTCAATACCAGAAAGTCTGAAAGCCAGGAAATTTCATAAACAGGAATGATATGGAAAGCAACGAATACAAGTTCGTTTACGAATTTGCTGCTGATACCATGATTCCATGATAATAATTTGTTAGTTAGACCAAAAGAACCGATACATGATGAAAAAGTCATACTTCCAGCCAAGGCAGCAGCGACCAAAAAGGTTAAGCTTTTTTTTGTCATAGGATATTATTTTTAAAAGTTAATTTTATGCGAAGATAGAAAAATCTTTTAACTGTTGTATCTTTGTCGTGAAAATAAAAGGAAAAAATTATGATTTCAGTTGATGGTTTAAAAGTGGAATTTGGTGGTTTTACTTTATTCGATAATGTCTCTTTCGTGATTAACAAGAAAGACCGTATTGCTTTGGTCGGAAAAAATGGAGCAGGGAAATCTACAATGTTGAAGATTTTGACTGGATTACAGTCACCAACAGGCGGAGTTGTCAGTATCCCAAAGGAAACAACTATTGGATATTTGCCACAGCACATGCAACTGGAAGATACAAGAACTGTTCGTGAGGAAGCAGAATCGGCTTTCGAACATATCCATGAACTGGAGCGTGAAATCAATTCTTTGAATGAACAGCTGTCTGAACGTACCGATTATGAATCGGAAGCATATCAGAAAATTATAGATAAGGTAACACATTTGTCGGAACAATTCCAGATAGTGGGCGGTAACAATTATCATGCTGAACTGGAAAGAACTCTGATCGGGTTAGGTTTTTCGAGAGACGATTTCGGCAGACCGACCAGTGAGTTCAGTGGCGGCTGGCGTATGCGTATTGAATTGGCGAAATTATTACTCCGTCGTCCGGATGTTTTGTTGCTCGACGAGCCGACCAACCATTTGGATATTGAATCTATCCAGTGGCTTGAAAACTTTATCTCAACCCGTGCCAATGCCGTAGTTCTTGTTTCGCACGACCGTGCTTTTATCGATAATACAACTACTCGAACAATTGAAATCGAGTTGGGACATATTTACGACTATAAAGTAAAATATTCCGATTACGTTGTTCTGCGTAAAGAACGTCGTGAACAGCAGCTTCGTGCCTATGAGAACCAGCAAAAGAAGCTGGCCGATACAGAAGCTTTTATTGAACGGTTCCGTTATAAGGCAACCAAATCAACCCAGGTTCAGTCTCGAATCAAACAATTGGAAAAGATAGATCTGATTGAAGTGGATGAAGTGGATACCGCGATGTTGAATCTGAAATTCCCTCCGGCACCACATTCCGGCTCTTATCCGGTGATTGCTGAAAATGTTCGCAAAAGTTATGGTGATCATTTGATCTTCGACCATGTTGATATGACTATCCGGAGAGGGGAGAAGGTCGCTTTTGTCGGCAAGAACGGTGAAGGAAAGTCTACATTGGTAAAATGTATTATGGGTGAGATTCCTTTCGACGGATCCTTGAAATTAGGTCATGGCGTTAAGATTGGATATTTTGCACAGAATCAGGCCCAGTTGTTAGATGATAATCTGACAGTATTTGATACGATAGATTATGTTGCCCAAGGTGATATACGTACAAAGATTAGAGATATTCTGGGAGCGTTCATGTTTGGAGGTGAAGCATCCGATAAGAAAGTGAAAGTGCTGTCGGGTGGAGAGAGAAGCCGACTGGCCATGATTCGTCTGCTTTTGGAACCGGTTAACTTGTTGATTCTCGATGAGCCTACCAATCATCTGGATATGCGTTCGAAAGATGTGTTGAAGGAAGCATTGAAAGAATTTGATGGAACAGTGATTGTCGTATCACACGACCGTGAATTTTTGGATGGCCTGGTTGAGAAGGTTTATGAATTTGGAAACAAGAAGGTTGTCGAGCATCTGGGTGGAATATATGATTTCCTGGAGAAAAAGAAGATGCAGACTCTGCAAGAGCTTGAATACTCTGCCAGGATAGCTGAAGAAGCAGCTCCTGAAGCTCCGACACAGAACAAACTTTCGTACGAGGCACGAAAAGAAATGAACAAGGCTATCAGAAAGCAGGAAAAGCTGGTTGCTGACTCTGAACAGAAAATTGAGGAGCTGGAAACTGCCATATCTGCTTTGGAAGAAAAACTTTCAACACCTGAAGGAGCTTCTGATGTATCATTGTATACAGAATATTCTGATTTAAAGAAATCATTGTCCGAAACCATGGATTTATGGACAGAGCAGACTATGGAATTGGAAAATATGCAGCAGTCATGATTTTTTTTGTGAAAAATCATAAGCTTTTACATCAACAAATCTGTTTGTTTTCTATATCTTTGTAAGATGTACTATAGAGTATGTCCTATGACTTTTAGTCATAGTCACTATAAATACAGTAATCTATGTTAACACAAATTATTAACGGTAAGATTCTTACCCCGCAGGGCTGGTTGAATAACGGCTCTGTGCTAATACAGGATGATAAAATCCTGGAAGTTACCAATTGTGATCTTGCTATTGTAGGAGCAAAGTTAATTGATGCCAAGGGAATGTATATTGTTCCTGGAGGAGTTGAAATGCATGTTCATGGAGGAGGAGGCCGAGATTTCATGGAAGGAACAGAAGAGGCTTTCAGAACAGCTGTGCATGCACATTTGTTACATGGTACGACTTCCATATTCCCAACATTGTCTTCTTCTACAATCCCTATGATTCGTAAAGCCGTTGCAACTACCGAAAAGTTGATGGCCGAACATGACAGTCCGGTTCAAGGTTTGCACCTGGAAGGTCATTATTTCAATTTGAAAATGGCCGGAGGTCAGTTGCCTGAAAATATCAAGAATCCGGATCCGCAGGAATATATTCCATTGCTGGAAGAAACAAACTGTATCAAACGTTGGGATGCTGCTCCGGAACTTCCTGGAGCCATGCAATTTGGTAAATACATCACTTCAAAAGGTGTATTAGCTTCTGTTGGTCATACTCAGGCAGAATATGAAGATATTCATACGGCTTATTATGAAGCAGGTTATTCTCATGCCACTCACTTCTACAATGCAATGCCTGGTTTCCACAAGCGTCGCGAATATAAATACGAAGGAACAGTTGAAAGTATCTATCTGATCGATGATATGACAGTTGAAGTCGTTGCTGATGGAATCCACGTTCCTCCAACCATTCTTCGCCTGGTTTATAAGATCAAAGGTGTAGAAAAGACTGCATTGATTACTGACGCTTTGGCTTGCGCTGCAAGTGACAGCCAGGTGGCTTTCGACCCACGTGTCATTATTGAAGATGGTGTTTGTAAGCTGGCAGACCGTTCTGCTTTGGCTGGCAGTATTGCAACTATGGACCGTTTGATCCGCACTATGGTTCAGAAAGTGGATATTCCTTTGGCTGATACAATTCGTATGGCTTCTGAAACTCCTGCTAAGATTATGGGTATTTACGATCGTAAGGGCTCTTTGCAGAAAGGTAAGGATGCCGATATTTTAGTTCTTGACAAGGAACTTAATGTTCGCGCTGTCTGGTCAATGGGTAAACTGGTAGAAGAAACCAACAAATTATTCTAACTGATAGATTGTTGAACCTTATTATTTTATTGAACTATGTTGACGCAAATTATTAATGGGAAAATTCTAACTCCTAAAGGATGGCTGAATAATGGTTCAGTTTTGATTAGTGACGGAAAGATTCTGGAAGTTACGAATAGTGATCTGGCAGTTATCGGTGCTACAGTAATCGATGCCAAAGGAATGAATATCATTCCGGGTTTTGTGGCTATGAATGTGCTGGGTGGCGGAGGAAGCGATTTTAACGAATGTACAAAGGAAGCTTTCGAAACTGCTGTCAATGCTCATCTGAAGCATGGTGCAACTTCAATTGTGCCCACGATCTCCGCTGATTCTTCAGAAAAAGTATGTAAGGCCGATCTGATTTGCCAGGAGCTGATTGATGAAAAAACATCGGTTCAAGGATTACATCTTGTAGGTCCATATCTAAATCCGAAAATGGCCGGTTCTTTATATTCTGATATGGCCAGAAGTATAGATAAGGCAGAATATACTTCATTGTTGAAAGAACTGAAAACCGTCAAACGTTGGGATATAAGTCCTGAACTGGACGGAGCAATGGAGTTTGCAAAGGCTGTTCGCGAAAAAGGCATGTTGCTGGCTGTTACCTATACAGAAGCTGAATATGATTTGATCAAGGAAGCTTACGAAGCCGGATTTACTCACGCTTCTCACTTCTATAATGCCATGCCTGGTTTCCACAAGCGCCGTGAATATAAATATGAAGGTACTGTTGAAAGTGTTTATCTGACTGATGATATGACAGTGGAAGTTATAGCAGACGGACTGCATCTTCCTTCAACGATTCTTCGTCTGGTTTATAAATTGAAGGGCGTCGAGAAGACATGTCTGGTAACAGCTGCCTTGGCATATGCGGCATGCAAGAATCCGAAGATAGATTCCCGTTATATAATAGAGGATGGCGTTTGCAAGCTGGCTGATCATTCATCTTTGGCAGGAAGTCTGGCTACTATGGATGATTTGGTACGTACAATGGTTCGGAAAGCAGATATTCCGTTGGCTGATGCTATTCGTATGGCTTCTGAAACCCCAGCCCGCTTGTTAGGAATTGATGCATGTAAAGGCTCTTTGGCACGCGGAAAGGATGCTGATATCGTCATTCTGGATTCAAACCTGAATGTTCGTGGTGTATGGGCTTTAGGGGTAGAAGTCCCAGGAACAAATACCTTGAATTGATATAGATAATACGATATATCAGAGAGTTCTCTTCTACGGAAGAGGACTCTTTTTTTTCTAAAAAAATATGTCATCCGACCAAAAAAGTGTTTAGAATTGCCCTTATTTGAGCCTTTCTTATAAATCAAGTTAAAATATTGTCGAATATCTTCAATTAAAGATGTTTAATCCAATAAAATACATACATTTGTAATGTGTTTTTCATGGTATTAGATTTTAAAGGTTAACAATGGAGATTGGTTGTCGGGAGACAACCATTTCTTTTTTATAGGAGGTAGCTGTTGCAGAAGATATTATTTGTAATCTTAATTTAATCGATCGACAAGGATCTAAGTTCGTGCTTTCCAAAACAAGTAATATAAGGATATCTGTGTCCAAATTTATTTTTTTTTACTACAAAATGGGGTTAAGTTCCCAAAGTAAATCGACTAAATATTTAACATTCCCTATATTTTATTGTTAACAGCTAGAATATCGGGAATATTTATGATGTAGAATTTGTCAATGCGTACTTGATCCGCTATCGCATCAGACAGAACCTTACTGTCCGGATGAGATGCCGTACTTCGGTATGAGGGCTTTTTCTGAAAGAAATCAGTAAATAATCATTTTGAAGAATTCAATCATCTTTCCTCTTTAGAGGGAAGATAAAAAATGTCCCATGTTTTGAAAAAAACAATGGAGATTTGTAAGAAAACGTGAGTCGCTTTTTGAAAAATCTCCAATGGTTTGCAGCCGGTTCAGAAAATAATAAAAAGCAGGGAAGGTTCAGTCTTCTCTGCTTTTTTTCTGCAACAGAATAATCCTTTCCTTTTCGCTCTCGGATATGTTCTGTTACAAAAATACTTGAAATGAAAACTCCTTGATAACACTAGATAACACTAAATAACTCTGCATAAAATATTTTTGAAAAGTGGATTTTTACATTTGTATCAACAAGATTTTATAAGTATCAGCATACAATAGTTTGTTAAGAATCAGTCTGTTTTCTTGAAGAGCCTTTTAATCAAACTCTTTAAAATATTTAGCATTGAAGAGAAACAAGTCTGTTGTCTGACTGGAACGGATATCTTTTAGATTAACTGAATAAGTATTGTAATGAAGAAAATTGCATTTTTTTTATGGATTATTTGGGTGAATACCACTATATGTTTTGCTCAGCAAACACCGAAAATATATGGTAAAGTCACTGATTCAGCTACCAGTCAGCCTATTGAATTTGCGAATGTTGTGTTAATGTCAGAAGATTCAGCTTTCATCATTGGGGCAGTAACAGACTCTTTGGGAATTTACGAACTATGCTCAAAAAATATCAATAAAGATACAAATTATATCATCCAGATTACTCATCTTGGTCACGATAAGAAAATGGTGAATTTTAAAGTGGATGGTTCGGAAACAATAACCGATATACAATTAATATCGAATCATGTATCATTACCTGATGTGATGATTACAGGAATCAGGACAAAAGTTAAAAACAGGATTAACTTCAACTACACATTTACAGATCAAATGAAAGAGAAAGTCAATCTCACCTCGAAATTATTGGAGAATATTCCGACTGTTTTCGTCGATTGTAACAGTACTGTTCATATCAAGGGAAGCAGTAATATCCTTATACTGAAAAACGGTATTGAACTGACCGATAACAGCCTTGTTGATCAGATTCAGCCGGGAACTGTGAAGAATGTGGAGATCATGTACAACATTCCAAGTAAATATGCCAATCGCAACTATACTGCCATCATGAACATTATTACAAGAAAAGAAAAAGGTTTCAACTTGATGGCTGACAATAAAACGTCTGTAGATGGTTCTATGAATGATACGAAAGTCAATATCGGATTTGAAACCGAAAAATCTTCTTTGTATCTCTTCTATAAACAATATTATCGAGGTCTTACGCAGGATACTGAAAATAATCTTCTTGACAAGTCTGGAGTTTCCTTAGCTGATGACAAATATGCAGTCACGCCACGTAAAGAATGTGATAACGAATTTTTTTATGGATATTCCTTTCAGCCCAACAAATACCTTCAGCTAGGCATTGACGGTTATCTTTCGCTTTACAGAGAAAGATTTACAGAGAAATATAATCGACCTTCGAAGGATATGTATGCGGTAAAGAAAGATAAAATCAATACTCAGAATTACAAGGCTTATGCAGACTATAAAGATGAGAAAAATCATCTTGCAGCAGAAATAACATTCCACAAAAAGCCTATTGAAGATCGGGATACATATTATATCGATAACAACCTGGTTCTGCAGAATGAGGATAAGGAATTATATAGTGCTAAAGTTGATTATAACAGACAGTTCGACGAGACTGCAATTCTGTATAGTGGCATCAGATATTCACATCAGAACAATAAGGGATTTTTCAATAATCGATTTTCAGATCAGACCGAGAAGTATCATTACAATAATTATTTTGCTTATGGTGAATATATGAAGAGCCTCGGAGATCATTGGATGATTGACGCAGGATTAAGTCTTCAGCATTATCTGCGTTCCTTTTCAAATGGAATGAACATCAAAGATACGGATGTCTTCCCCAAATTCAATGTATCCTATTCATGGAAAGGCCGTCACAATCTTGCTTTGGGATATTCTTCCTATTTACAAGATCCGAGTGTATGGCAGATGTTATCCTTTATCAAGAAAGAGAGTCCTGCCATTTATACTCAGGGAAATCCGTATCTGAAGTCTGAGAAAAGAGGAACATTATCATTAGAATACAGTTATTCAAAAGGTGACTTCTATTTGGGAACTTCTTCTTTTTATAAGCGGACAAACAATCCGATCGTAAATCAATTATCAGCTGAGGACGATCATGCTATTCTTGAATATTCCAATATTAAAGGCTGTAATGATTACGGTATAGATCTTACATTATCCATGCCTCTGACGAAATGGTGGAACATCAGCTTTTATGGTGATGCCCGTTATCGCCACATCTCATCAAATGATTATTATAAAAAGAATAAGTGTTCGTTCATGACTCAAGTACAGAGTGTATGGTCTTTCGGATCTAAAATCACTGCCATCTTGCAATATACGTACAATAGCAAGGAGCTGATGTACAACGGTTATAGCAAGTCTTACGATTCTAGTATCGGGATGTTAAATTATACCTTGAATGATTATCTCGATCTCTATATGGTGTTCGTTCAGCCTTTTGGAAATCTGAAAGGACAGACAAGAGTCTATAGTGAAACGGGAGCTGTCGATATGAAAGATATGGTACACTCGCAGAAACTGATGCTTTGCCTTACTTTCACTTTCAAGAAGGGAAAGAAAACACAAAAGAAAGAATTGTATCAGGACGATTCTAAGAAATATTGATGATAATCATATTAAAAATATATCTTTGCAACTATTTGATAGGAATATGCATCTGTATTAATACAGAACGTTAATGATTCAATATCCTAATTTCCGCAAATCATCTTGACTCTCGTGTTATAAATGGATATTTTGT
>JAHHQS010000106.1 GCA_020026285.1 Parabacteroides sp.
AATACCGTAAACTTTCACCGGACATTGTATCTCCTCCGACGAGATATTCAAGTCCTGTTTGTAATCGTTATAAAGCTTTTCTGTAAAAAAATAAGACACAATCTGTTTTAATAACCAAGATTGTGTCTTACTAAATAGGGCTATATAGACAAAAGAAATAAATTCTATTATCTCAATCTGTTTAGAGAGCGTACCAAAGCTTCATCTGCGCCGATATTACGAATGGCCAGATAATTCAGTATCAAACTTACAAAAGGGAATGTTAATGCAATTTTACCAGTTATAGAAGGATCTCCTAATTGGTTGGATGCGCTCCAGATATAGTAGGCGTATAACCCATAAAATCCTAACATAAGAATAGAATTGAATACACTTAATCTGATTTGAAGAATACGATTCTTAAACAGGAAAATTGTAACCAGTGCTATTAAGGCGATAATGGCTGTTAATGCAAACATTCCCCAAGTTGGATAAACTAATTCTGGTTCTTTAGCCAGCATGGTATAAATACCAGAAGTATCAAATTTGAAAAGTTCTTCACCAATCTGAAGGATTGTCAGAGGTAAAAATAGAGTTGTTGTCATTAGTATGGCAACAAGAAGTAAATAAACTGTTTGAATTCTTTGTATCATAATCTTTATTTTTCTGATGGAATAGATTCCTTTTTGTCCCTAAAAAAGGAGCAATTAATAAAAAGTCTTTTCTTTGTCATTACGACTTGAAAAACCTTATTAATTGCTCCTTTATCTTAGATTTGTTGTAAGCAAATATTAATTCCGGCAAATATTAGAAATTATTCTTTTCTTTTGCTGGATTTCTGTAGTAAATTTTACCATCTTCATATTCCTTAGCTGCAATCAGTGTTGGTTTCGGTAATTTTTCGTAATAACGAGAAATTTCAATTTGTTCTCTGTTTTCGAACACTTCTTCCAGATTGTCATTGTAAGAGGCGAACTCTTGAAGTTTCTTTTCCAGATCCTGTTTCATTTCAACACTAATCTGATTTGCCCGCTTTGAAATAATCGCTACAGTTTCATACACATTACCTGTGTCTGCACATAATTCTACCATGTTACGGGTAATTGTGTTTGATGGAGCGTTAGTTTTTCTGTAATCCATACTTCGTTTATATTGATAATATTTAGATTAATACGTATTTTTTATTCGTTTATTAGCATAATTAAAATACTTGGTAGCATTTTTCATATACTTGCCTTCAGGATATTCATTAGCATAGTTGTAATATTCGTCGACAACGTCTCTATATCGGCCTTGTAACTTTTCATCAACACTGACTAATGCTAATTCATATTTGGCACGAAGCGTTAAGAACATAAATTCTTCACGATATTTGGAATATGGATAATTCTTTAAAGCATTTTCGGCTGTGATTACAGCTGATAAATAATTGTTACCCATATATGTTCCCAAGTTAAAATATAATTTGGTTGCAAGAAGTTCCTTTAAGGCTAGCTTTTCCTGCAGTTCAAATAATATTTTTTGTGCTTCTTCTGCTCTTTCACTTTGTGGATAGTAATCCAAATACAATTGCAATTGTTCAATTGCTTTATATGTCTGAGTCTGATCCAATTTTGGATCCGGTGAATCCAGATATAAACCATACCCTGAATAGAAACGAGATAATTCAGTATATTCTCCTTTTGGATATGTCTTATAATAAGTTTCAAAGAAATCTGATGCAGTCTGATAATCTTTTTGTCCGTAATAGCTTTGAGCTAACAGATATAAAGACTCTTCGGCATGACTTGTTCCTTTAAAGATTGTATATAATTCATCTAAAAGAGTAACAGCCTTGGAATATTGTTTAGCGTTAAAATATTTTTTTGCATAAGAATACTTCAATTCATAATCTGTGCTTTTTAATATCTTGTTATATTCTCCACAAGAGGTAAACAAGACAGCACTCATCATCAATAAAAATACGATCTTTTTCATTCAACATACTTTTAGCGTGCAAAGATAACAATTTTTTTGCCTAATACAAGGTTGTTGCTTAAATTATTACAATTTATATAAATCACTCGCTGCAAGCAATTCCAGTTTGTTTTCTTTTAATACTGCAGCACATCGTTCAACATTATCGGGCCTGATGATTACATTTGCTGCATCTTTTTGTGCAAAAGCATACATATATTCAACAAAAATTCCATTTTCTGTTATAATGTTCATTGCTTTGGCCAAAGCACCTGGTTGGTCTGGACAATGCAAACAAATCACATCAGCAACACTGACTGCATATAAATGTTCTTTTAGAACAGCAATTGCTTTTTCTGTATCAGAGACAATTAATCTAAGGATACCGAAATCTGAATTTTCAGAAACTGTAAAGGCAGACATATTTACGCCTGCATCGCCTAAGATATTAGCAACTTCTGTAAAGCGACCTTTTTTATTCTCTAGAAAGATTGATAATTGTTTAATTAGCATAAATAAAATCCTTTCTTTAATTGATTATTCAAATTTACGTTTATCAATAACATGTTTTGCTTTGCCCATACTACGTTCGATGCTGCGTGGCTCAACGATTTTGATATCAGGCTGCAAACCGATTACACTCTGAATTCGATTCGTGATCTTTTTCTTCAAAGCAATCATTTTATTCATTTCGTCAGTATAATATTCTGGACGAACTTCTACCTGAATCTGGAATGTATCAGTGTTGTTTACACGATCAACAACAATTAGATAATGAGCTTCAAATTCCGGCATTTCCAAAATTACGGATTCTACTTGAGAAGGGAAAACGTTTACACCACGAATAATTAGCATATCGTCACTTCTTCCTAGAATTCTATCCATTCTGACTGTTGTTCTTCCACACTTGCATTTTTCGTAGATCAGGCGAGTAAGATCGCGTGTCCTATAACGAAGCATTGGCATACCTTCTTTTGTCAAGGTTGTGAAGACTAATTCTCCAATTTCACCGGGTTCTACCGGTTCTAATGTCTTGGGATCAACAATTTCTGGGAAGAAATGGTCTTCCTGCAGGTGAGTACCATTTTGACATTCACATTCACCGCCAACACCTGGACCGCAGATTTCGGTTAATCCATAGATATCGTAGGCTTTAATGTGTAAAGATTCCTGTAATTCTTTACGCATGTTTTCAGTCCAGGGTTCTGCACCGAAAATACCTGTCTTAAGTTTGAATTCGTTTAAAGGAATACCTGAATTTTTGATTGTCTCGGCCAGATATAAAGCATAGGATGGGGTACAGGCAATTGCTTTTGCTCCGAAGTCGTGCATTAACTGGATTTGTTTCTGTGTATTACCACTACTCATAGGAATAACGGTTCCACCAATATTTTGTACGCCATTATGAAGACCAAGACCTCCAGTAAACATTCCGTATCCGTAAGAGACTTGAACCGAATCATTTTTATTTAAACCATAAGCAGTCAGACAGCGTGCAATAACTTCTTCCCATATAGCAAGGTCTTTTCTTGTATATCCTACGACGATAGGTTTTCCTGTAGTTCCTGATGATGCGTGTAAACGAACAATCTCGGACATTGGTACGGCCATAAGTCCAAATGGATAATTATCTCTTAAATCTTGCTTGACAGTAAAAGGCAGTTTGGTTATGTCATCTATAGATTGAATGTCTTCAGGTGTAACACCTAATTCCTGCATTTTTTTTCTATAAAAAGGAGTATTGTGATATGCATGTTCAACTACTCTTCTCAATCTGATTCCTTGCAATTTCCGCATTTCCTCACGGTCCATGCATTCTATTGTCTCATTCCAAATCATGTTTTTTCTGGATATTATTGTTAAGTTTAAATTAAAATCGACGAAAATTAATAACTTTTTTATTAAGGTCCAAAAAAATGTAGAAAATGTTTGTTTTCAGCAAAGAATCGATGAGTCAAATAAATTGTTAATTTTGCAATTGAATTGTAGAATTGGTGAGTTTGTTATGAATCGAAATATTATAGCTCTTTATTTGGTGAAGTTTTCGAAGTGGTTTTCGTTAATTATGCCCATTATCGTCTTGTTTTACGAAGAACATGGTTTAGGTTTGCAAGATGTTTTTGTTTTGAAGAGTGTGTATTCACTGGTTGCTGTTACATTAGAGATACCTTCAGGATATTTGGCAGACGTTTGGGGAAGAAAAAAATGTTTGGTTTCCGGATGTTTCCTTTTCTTTATCGGAATTTCTGTATATGCATTGACATCTTCTTTTGTGGCTTTCTTATGTGCTGAAATATTGTTAGGGGTGGGGCAGACTTTAGTAAATGGAGCCGATTCGGCTTTATTATATGATACAACATTGTATTTTAAGAAAGAGAACCAATATTTAAAATATGAGGGCCTTATTACAATGGTTGGTAATTTTGCAGAGGCTTTGGCTGGTGTCTTTGGAGGTCTTTTGGCTGTTTATTCCTTACGCTTGCCTTTCTATGCTCAAGTAGGAGTAGCCTTTATTGGTATTCCGGCTGCATTGTCTTTACAGGAATTTAATATGAAAGGCAAGGTTCAGAGTCCGATAACTGAAATTGTCAGGATAATCAAATATTCATTATTTACCAATAGAAAATTGTGTTGTAATATAATGTATTCCGGAATTATTGGTGCTGCCACATTAACGATGGCTTGGTTTGTTCAACCTGTGCTGATATATCTTGATACACCAACTTCATGGTTCGGTATTATTTGGACTGTACTTAATTTAACGGTTGGAATTGCTGCTTTAAGTTCGGATAAAATAGAAAAGATAATAGGGATGAATAAAATGAATCTCCTGATTTTGGTCTGCATAGCCGGAGGATATTTTGCTTTAGCCTATAATCTTACTTATTACGGTTTGTTTATTCTTCTATTATTTTACATAGTTCGAGGTTTTGCTACTCCTGTATTGAAAGGATATATCAATCAATTGACATTTTCAGAGATGCGCGCAACAGTTCTGTCTATTCGAAATTTTGTGATACGTTTGATGTTTGCCGGTGCAGCACCTTTTGTCGGGTGGTTGAATGATGTGTATTCATTAAAGATTGCATTGTTGACATCTGCCGCTATCATTCTTATTCCAGGGTTATTCTTCCTGCTGTTAAGCTTTGATGTAAATAGAAAAATACAGAGTTAAGATTTTCAGACTTTGTCTTATAAACCGATTTCTTCGCCTGAAATGAATCCGTTCATGATAGCATAAAAAGTCAATCCTGAAACGGTCTTTATCCCCAGTTTGGCTGTTATGTTTTTTCTATGGGTCAATACCGTATTCAAACTGATGTTTAAATGATCAGCTATTTCCTTGTTGGTATATCCATGTACAATCTCTTGTAAAACGTTTATTTCACGGCTGGACAATTCTTTATTGTTATCTCCGTTTGTATTGTTTTCTGATAACAGGATTGGCTCTAATCTTTCCAGTATTGTTTCTAAAGAACTATGTGTTGAGATTATGTTTCCTGTTGGCAGTTTGTCTTCTTCTTTATTGACTAATACAATGACTTTACTTCTTCGAGGTAAGAAATAATCAAGATTCGTAATATAAGCATTTGTATCAATCAAGTAAAAGTCAAAGGAATCGGGTTGCTTCTCTAAAAATGAAGACGAATTAGAAAAATATGAAATTTCTAATGGCGAAAAATACTCCTTAAGTATGCGTTCGATACCAAAAAACTGGAGTGTATCTTCTAATAGAATGGCTATTTGTTTGTCATTTACCATTATTTTCGTCTTTCTTTTTAAGAGATAGTTCCATTTTTTGAATAATTGGAGAAAGAATTTTACAACGAATATGGTTATGTTGTCTTATATCTTTTTCCAAACTACTGATTGCAAAAATAACGGCATAGCAAAGATTTTCATTATAATCACCCGAAAGATGTTTGATCATAATGCTCTTCAGATCTGCCAGAAGTGCTTCTAAACTATCGTCTGTAGACTCTATACTTTTACTGGTCGTATTAAAAGCTTCTTCATCGAAAGAAGGATCATTTTGAACCTTCATGCTCAAATCCAAACAATACGGGAACCATTCCGTTTCATCTTTATTTATTTGCGCCGTTAAAAGCTCTTTGAAAGAGGAGTAGAACTTTTCAATTAAATTCAATGTCGCATTGTTTGATGTACTTTGAGATATGAAAAGATTTAAATGTCTCCCAATATTCGGTAGCTGATATCGTAAATAATACTGGTTGGTCTTAATTAAATAATTAATGATTTTGGATACGTGAAAAGCCTTTAGTCTCTTTTCAGGAAAGTATTCTTCGTACAGAAAAGTATTGATTATTATCAATAGAAAATCTGTATCAAGATTATGGTCCTGACAGATTTCACGAATTGTTTTATCCTGTAAACCTAATCGTATTCCTAATCGATTAATAACAGGAATGAGTGAAGTATGTTCTTCAACAACTTCACTCATTGACATATTTGATTGAATTAAAGCCATATTAAGCTTCTTCCCACTGCTTACGGATTAAATTTAAAGCGTTGATTACAGCAGCTGCACGGTCTTTACTCTGACAGCCACATTCGAAACTGATGTATTTGTTGTATCCAATAGCCTTTAAGCCTTTGAATCCATCAACATAGTTATCAGCATCACCATCTTCACCCGGCATGCTTCTACGTTTACGGCTTGCTATATGAACATGCTGTAAATATTTACCTGCAGAAATAAATGCACCCATATCTGAAGTTTCTTCCCAAGTCATATGCCAGAAATCGCCCATACAACGAACACCTGGATTATTCAGGTCTCGACAGATAGATGCTGCATCAGCAACTTGTCTTAAATAGAAACATTCTTTACGGTTAAGAGGTTCAAAAATAACACTTGTTCCATGTTCTTTTGCAAAATTTCCCATTTCAGTAAATTGTTCACATAAGAAATCACGGGTCTTCATGTCATGAGGTAATACCGGAACCTGACCGTTAAATGCAGGAACAATAATAACACCAACAGATCCAAGTTCACCTGCTGCAGTTATAATTTCTTTCATTGTGTCCATACATTGCTTGCGGATAGCCGGATCTGTAGATAAGATAAAACCTTTGAAACCTGCACAGATAGCACTTATTTTAATATTGCGACCTTGCAAGGCTTTTTTTATTTCGTCTACACGTTTTGACAAGCCATTACCACCTGGTTCGTAACCAACAATACCATTCTTTTCCATGAAGTCGAATTTTTCTTGTAAAGTTTCACCAGGAACGATACGTTCCTGAACTGAAATATTCAATTTGGCTTCTGGATTATATGGTATACCTTGTTGTTTTTTATCACACTTGTTTTCACATGTACTCTCTGCAGGTTTGGAACCTCCAGTACATGAAGCAATGGCTGTACTTCCTACAGCCATTGCAGCACCTGAAAGAGATGTTTTCAGGAAGTTTCTTCTATTAATAGTCATAATGAAATGCTATTTTTATTTCTTTTTCTTTTCAACAGGTTTTCCTGGAACTGGAACTACAAATCCACTCATATCCATCTTGCCAAGATTCAAGTCTTTTGGAGTGTAATCAAGAGCAGCAGCTGTCATTGAATCCCAAGTTGTTTCAGCACCTGTGTATGCTGATTCACGACCCATGATAGCAGCCATATTAGCTACAGCTGTTTCAGATGCCTGTTCGATATTCTTGCCTGCACGAATATTGTTAATCCAGTTTACATGTTCCAATACATATGGATTAGTCTGTTTGTGTGCAGCTTTTTCAGCTTCGAAATCATATTTCCAGATAACATTTCCTGCCAAGTCTTTGATTTCCATTGTAGCACTGTTCCATGAACCCTTTGTACCCTGGATAAATTCACTTACATTAGTAGCAGTACCATCAATCTGACGACACATACTATGTAAGTGGATGCCATTTTCCATAGTGAAATCAACACTGAAGTTATCGTATTGATCACCTGTTAAACGACGTTGACGAGATCCGAAACCAACAGCCTTGACTGGCTTCAAACCGCTGAACCATGTGAATACATCAATATTGTGTACATGCTGTTCTACGATATGGTCACCAGATAACCATTTCCAGTTTACCCAGTCTTTAATCATCCATTCGCAATCAGTCCAGCCTTGCTGACGTTCACGATACCACAACATACTCTGATTCCAATATACGATACCACCAGTAATTTCACCAATAGCACCTTCCATTACTTTCTTATAAGATTCAACGTATGAACGTTGGTGATGACGCTGTGTACCAGTTACAACACAAAGATTCTTAGCTTTAGCCTGTTTTGCTGTAGCCATAATTGTACGATAACCAACAGGGTCAACGCAAATTGGTTTTTCCAAGAAACAGTGTTTGTTCTTTTCAACAGCATATTGGAAATGGATAGGACGGAACAATGGAGGAGTTGCTATGATAACAACATCAACACCACCGTTATCAATCAATTGTTTATATGCTTCCAAGCCAACATACTTCTTGTCGTCAGCAATAGTGATATTTTTTTCTTTTTTTAATTTGTCTGCTAATTTATCAATTCTTTCTTTGAAAGTATCAGCCAAAGCGACAATAGTTACGCCTTTAGCTGCATCCAAGAAGTTGAAAGTAGCACCAGATCCACGACCACCACAACCGATGATACCAGCTTTCAATTCTTTACCATCGTTTGCTAAATCGTTCAATTCAGGAATATAATATGTTCCTGGTTCTTTCAAGGCTTTTGGAGCATCAGCAGATGCTTTTTCTCCACCTGAACAAGATGATAAAACTGTAGCGGCTGAACCTCCACCAATAGCGCTCAGTGCGCCTGCCATTGCTGAACTTTTCAGAAATGATCTTCTGCTAATTGCATTTTCCTTCTTCATAATATTGATTTATTAAGTATATAATTTATATTTTAAATTTTTGTTTGTTATTTGTTATACTCGCATACAACTCTGAAACCGACTCCTTTGATATCAGAATACCACCAGATACTCTTTGGCTGTTGAGGGTCTGTCTTTAACCAGATATCATGTTGTGTATATCCACGAGACGCACAACGTAAATCGGCTGCATCAGAAGTATAATTACCTCCTCTTACCACCCATTCAGTTCCTTCAGTACAAATCGGATTTGAAACTTTTTCTCCTCCTTTTTTATAAGCATCCGGATTGTATTTATCAGCGCAATATTCCAAGACGTTACCAAGCATGTTCTTTAGACCATAAGGATTTGCCTTGACTTTAGAAGGTTCCTGTGTCTTGTTTTGACTGTTCTTGTTATAAATAACGTATGAACTAATGCTATCTGTTTTAGCAGCGAAGAATTTACGCATAAATCCTTGATCAGAAAAATCTTTAGGATTACCCGTGAAGAAATATGGGGTTTCACTACCACCTCTAGCTGCATATTCCCATTCAGCTTCTGTTGGAAGACGATATTTCTTTCCTGTCTTCATAGATAACCATTGACAGAATGTTTCTGCTGCGTAATGAGTCATAGTAATAGCTGGTCTGTCGCCACCTCCCCAGCCTTGATCAGGGAAACCAAATGGAGGAGTAGGGCCAGATATCGCATCTACGTCTTCAGGATTGGAATTGTTTGCATAAACTTCTTCAGGAGGAGTACGACCCTCACTCATTGTATTAGCAAAGAATGCCCAATATTGATCCCAGGTAACTTCAAACTCGGCCATAAAGAAATCGTTTACTGTTACATCACGTACTGGTGATTCATCTTCCTTATGGAATGGTTCGTTTTCAGGACTTCCCATTTTGAAAGTTCCACCTGGAATAGCTTTCATATTAAATGAGACCATTGTCCCTGGTATTTTTTCTGTATAGCTGGCAAAAGAAGTAATAGGGGTTGATTCCTTATAATATAAACTTGTATCTACAACGTTTGTTGAATTTCCTGTACCAGGAATACCAACCATTTTGCCGTGTGTATAGTTCGGATTATGGTGACCTGCGTCCAAGTGACAACTTATACATTGCAAATCTAACTTCTTTTCATTTTCTTCGTAATATAGGTGTGCTGTAATACCATCATTTGTAATGCCTTCAGGGAATAAATTCTGATGACATTCCTTACAAGAAGCATTAGGTATGAATTTTACGGCATGTTCTAATTCTGATTTCAATTCCCAATTAAAGTCAGCACTATCTTTAGTAATGAAAGACCATGCATCTTTTAATCCTAGTTTAACTTTTGCAGAATAATGATTCCACGTTTGTGACTGAGGAGGTAAATGGCAAGCTACACAATGTGTTTTGACACCACTGCTGTTATTAACGTGTTTTGATAATTTCCAGCTGTCATAAACATGGGGATGTACATGGCACATCATACATGATTCATCAGACGAAAAATATACGGCTGTTTGATATGTACCAACCATGATACTTGCTCCTAAACCAATACCAACTAATAATATAAAAGGTTTTCCTCTAAAAAAGTTTTTCTTTTTCTTAGTGTTTATATTGTTTTTTTGATTCATCTTTCTGCTGTGTTATAAATGGTATGTTTTTCTTTTGACTTATTTGTTATAATGACTTATTTTTTATCTAAATCGGGAATAAAATTAATGTTTTCTTTATAAAATAAAAATATTTATCCCCGATTTAACAAAAAATAATAATAAATGTTCTTCTTTATTACCAAAGAGCATGTTCTATAGGTCTGATTATAAATTTGAATTTATAATCTTGATATGGTAGCAGGTATTTATCGATAGGTAATGTTCTCCAACTGGTTACGCACCCTAATCCCATTTGTGCCTTGTCTATGCAGATATTAACAAAATCTGTTTGTGGTATAAGTTCTGAATGATTTTGTCCTTTGGTTAATCCATCATCTAGAGATTCTATAGTATAGTTTAATGCACTAGCAGAGAATGGAGTATCTGATTCCAATTGAATGCCATAACCTCCTTTATTAGTCTGATTCCACCAGCGGATGTCTGTCTTTGTACCAGTTTCCTGAGGGCGAATATACGAATAAAATTGTTCTTTAACAGACTGGACATACTTCCCTATATGTGTGGAGTTATTTCTGTCCGAGTAGTTTTCTATAGGACCTCTTCCGTAATATTGAATGTTCGCCAATTCTTTATTCAGTTCAGCACGCATACCGAAGCGGAACAAATTTGAAATTTTTGCACTTTTGTCAGTGGTCATGTTTTGGGTAACTTCAATTGCTCCATATTTGTCGATACGATATGTCATGTTTAATTTGGCAGAAACTTCAGGCATATCGTATTTAGCAGTTATAATGATGATGTCATTTTCGGTCTTGTGTTCAAAACTAGTCAGTTTCATTTCGGGATTTTTCCAGACTCTGTATTTTTTCTGAAGACCGACTCCCATATCATTATCAGTAGGTGCTCGCCAGAAATTCGGAATTAATTGTGCTCCCTCATTTAATATAGAAAGACCATTTACATCGTAAAGGCTTATGAAACCATTTTGACGTTTAAAATCAATATGGAAGTTCTCACCTTTAACTATTAAATAGTACTTATCATTATCCTCAACAATTGGAGTTGAAATATAATTATGAGCAATATTCTTTTCAACTAATAAATTTTCTGGCGCTTGATATTTGCGGACAACTAATTGTTGCCGAGCTGTAGTGAATCCGGCAGGAAGAAGATTCTCTGCATTTTTCAATTTGAATGATACATTCAATAAAACTTCCTTGCATTTACAGATGTTGTCAAGAGAGTAATCTAATTTCAGATTCGCTGTTTGCTGGGGTGCTACTTTCAAATCATTGATGATTCCAGTCTGAAGAATATCTCCATTAGCTAAAAGTTCCCATTCTGCATAATAGTTACTTAAGTCCTTAAAGAAGTTTTCATTATAGATACCGATTTCTCCATTATCAAGATTAATGGGTTTGATCCAGATATTTTGATAAATGTAGCCAACTTCATGGGCATGAGGATTAGGTATACGGTCTGGATTAATTAAACCATTATCGAGGAAATTGGCACTTGAGAATGGATCGTATTGATTAAAATCTCCCGCATAACCATATATCTCTTTTCCGTCTTTATACCAACGGGCTGATTGATCTACGAAATCCCATATAAAACCACCTTGATATTTGGGATATTTACGGATTAAATCCCAATATTCTTTAAATCCTCCTTGAGAGTTACCCATTGCATGAGCATATTCACATTGAATCAAAGGTTTTTGAATATTCCCTTTACAGTAGTTTTCACATTGATCGTAATTCTCATACATTGGGCAATAAATATCTGTGAAGTCATTTGTTTCTGCCTGTTCATATTGTACGGGTCTACTAGGATCTTCTTTCTTGATCCATTTGTAACAGGTCTCGAAGTTTGGACCAAAACCAGCCTCATTACCTAACGACCAGATGATAACGGAAGGATGGTTGAAACTTCTCTGTATATTACGTTTGTTTCGTTCCAAATGAGCTTTAGCATAAAGTTCGTTTTTGGCGAGTGTCTTTTCACCGTATCCCATTCCATGAGATTCCAGATTTGCTTCAGCTACTAGATAAATACCGTACTTGTCACATAATTCATACCACAAGTTATTATCTGGATAATGACATGTTCTGACGGCATTGATATTATGTTGTTTTATGATTTTTAGATCTTGGATCATTCGGTCTTCCGAAATATAATATCCAAAATCCGGATCCATTTCATGACGGTTTACACCTTTTATCAAAACAGGTTGTCCGTTAATCAAAACTTGTGCGTTTTTGATTTCGACTTTTCTGAATCCAACTTTTATAGGAATAGATTCGCTGACTTTTCCATTATCATTAAAGTTTGCTAACAATGTATAAAGATTCGGCGTCTCAGCTGTCCATTTAGCCGGATTGCTGACTTTCATCGTTGCTTCTTGTGAACCAGAACCTTTTACTTGAGTTGTTGCAATCTCTTTCCCTTTCTGGTCTAACAGTTTCAGATCTACAGAACCTTGACCTTTTAGGGCAAGGGAAATATTCAAAGTTCCATCTTTATATTGTGAATCCAGATCCGGTGTTACACGAATATCCTGAATACGTTTTGTTTTACGAGCATATAGATAACAATCACGGGCTACGCCACTGTATCTAAAAAAATCTTGGTCTTCCAAATATGAACCGTCGCACCAGCGGAATACTTGAAAAGCAATAATGTTTTTACCCGGATGCAGGTATTTTGTAAGATCAAATTCTGCTTCCAGTTTGCTGTCTTCACTATAGCCGACGAATTTGCCATTCACCCAAAGATACATATTGGAAGTGACTGAACCAAAATGAGCAATGATATCTTGTCCTTTCCATTCAGAAGGGATTTCTATTTCTTTTCGATAAGAACCAACATGATTATTTTGAATCGGAACATAGGGAGGATTGTTTTCAAACTGATTTTCCCAGGCAAATCCGCCACTACTGTAAAGAGGTACTCCGTATCCGTTTAATTCCCAAACGGCAGGTATTTTAAAATTATCCCAACCTTTATCATTGTAATCAATTTTGTAAAAATCTGTAGGTCTCTGGTCTGCATGTTCCACCCAATTGAATTTCCATGTTCCATTTAAAGTCATGTAATTATCAGAAGATAATTTACATCCGTTTAATGCGGCTTTTTCTGATTCGTATGCAAAATAATTCGTGTGCATAGGTAAACGATTGATTTCGTTTACATTTGGATCTAACCATTCATCTTGTTGCTGAGCAAAAGAAGTCATTACTGCTAATGAAGTAAAGGCACAGATAATAAAGTTTCTAACCATGGTGTTGTGTTTTTAATGATATACGCAAAAATAATTAAAAATATATATTTAGGAAATGGACAAAAGGCTTTGTTGCCTATAAACCCAAAATCTTTTTTAGCTTATAAGGATATAGAAAAATATGATTATAGCATACAAAAATCTATAGAGGCTTTAGGAAAGGCAAACTTAACGAAAGAAAACGCAAACA
>JAHHQS010000107.1 GCA_020026285.1 Parabacteroides sp.
ATGCTGTTTCGTGTGATTTTAATCAAAAATAGTGATAAAATCGGGGTTTCAGCAGCTCTTTCGGCGTTGTAGACGTTCCTCAAACATCTGAAGTATCTTGTCTCAGAAGTTATTCTAACAGTTTTTTCTATGTTTTTTAAGGTCGGAATGTTAATTTTTTGGTGTAATAAGATTGGGTTACTCTTTATGTGGTATTCTTTGCATATCTCTATATGACATTCTGTCGTTGCTTTAGCAGTATTTAGATACCGATGTTTGTATTCGTACTATTTTTTACAGTTTTATGTAGAAAAATGTGCCTCTATCGTGTATTTTCTTCGTTTTCTCTATCGCATCCTCATCTTATTTGGTATATTTGTTCGATTTTTTGTGAAAGGATGAAGTTCTGGTCTATTTTTAAATTTGTTATACGCACCGTAATTATCTCTGTGTTGGTGATTTATTTCGGAGTGATTGTCTTGTTGAACATACCTATGGTGCAACGAGGCATAAGTCATGTCGCTACGGAAGAGTTGGAAAAACTGCTCCAAACAGAGGTTAAGATAGGGAATATTGATTTGGGTCTTCTTAATCGTATCATTATTCAAGACGTTATGGTGTTGGATCGTGAAGGAGGCAAGTTATTGAAAGTGGCCCGTTTTTCTGCGAAATTTGATATTGGTGCCCTATTCGACGGACAGGTTCGTATTCAGAATGTGCAGTTGTTTGGTGCCAACTTGTGCCTAACAAAGAAAGATTCGAAGAGTGACCCGAATTTTAGGTTTATTTTGGATGCTTTTGCCTCTAAAAACGACGATAAGCCCAAAAGTATAATTGATTTACGAGTAAATTCATTGCTTATTAGACGTGGAGAGATGAGTTTTGACGTATTGTCTGAACCTGAAACACCTGGAGTATTTAATCCTTCGCATATGGGAGTTAGCAATCTGTCGGCAACACTTTCACTAAAAGCATTATCTGCCGATTCCCTTAACTTACAGGTGAAACGTATGAGCTTTATGGAAAAAGCAGGTTTCCAGTTTCGAAGACTGCAGTTAAAGGCCGTGGCAAATAAACGAAATTGTACCATCAGCGAATTAAGTCTTACACTTCCTCAGGGAAATATCAGATTGGATAGCTTAAGTGCCGATTATCAGAATGATGTAACCAATGTGGATTCGTCTTACTTTAACTATAAGGGTAATCTAATAGCTAAGGTAATTCCGTCTGATTTTGCTTCTTTCGTTCCTGCATTTAAGCATTTTGAAGATTCTGTTATGCTCAGATTGAGCTTTTCAAACTTGAAGAACAAACATTCTATCTCTGATTTACGTATCTATTCGCCTAAAAAAGAAGTCTTATTTGTTGCCAATGGTTACTATAAACCTGCTAATGATTCTGTGCCGATGCATCTAAAAGTTAATATAAGACAGGCTGAAGTAAATCAACAAGGATTTAGGTGGCTATATAAGAATCTTACAGGTACTTCTGAAGTTCCACGTGTCTTACAACGTCTAGGTGTAGGATTGATTAATGCTGAATTGAGTGGTAATTTGTCGCAACTAGATACTAAGCTGATGATTCATACAGGAGTTGGTACAGTTATGGGACAAGGTTCAATGCTTAAAGATGCTCTGACTTCTAAACGGTCGTTCTCAGGACGCTTATTTTCTGAATCTTTAGAGTTGGGTAGGCTTCTTGGTGATACAAAAACCTTGGGTAATACCAGTTTTAATTTAGATTTTAGGGGATTGAATTATAAAAATTCAGGGTTAGAGTCTTACATTAAAGGAATTATATATGAATTTGAATATCAGAATTATAAATATCATAATATTTCGCTAGATGGTGACTTTAAACCAGGCGATTTTTCAGGACGTATTACGCTAGATGACGAGAACGCCAGAATAGGAATTAATGGAAGTTTCAGTACTTCAGGAAAGATTCCTGTATTTGACTTAAATACTGAAGTAAAAGGTTTGTGTCCGAACAAACTGAATCTAACAGACAAATTCCCAGGAACTGTTTTCTCTGGTAATTTGTTGGCTAAGTTTTCAGGAAGTACAATTGATGATGTGAATGGTATTATTTCAATAGATTCATTGCAGTCTGTTGCACCCGAAGAATCTTTTAGTTACCTACTCCCCCACTTCCATATTTTGGCTCGTCCCGTGGCATCAGGAAAAGAAATTTCTATTCAGTCGCCTTTTGTTACAGGTAGATTACATGGAAATTTTGCTTATAATTCATTATTTTCAAGTATTCATGAATTGGCCAATATATATGTTCCAGCCCTATGGCCTGGTCAACCTAAAAAACGGAAACTATCAAATACGTTTAGTTTTGATATTAATGTAGATAATACAGATGTTTTAAAACGTGTGTTCCGTTTGCCAATTGATTTGCAGATGCCAGCATCACTGCAAGGTTCGTTTGATGATAAGACCTCACGTGTATATCTTAACGCTAATATTCCACAATTTGAGCTTGATAAAAAACGTTACGAGTCAGTCCATGTTCATCTTGATAATTCAGGTGAATCTCTTCAGTGTCAGTTGAGAGGTAATGTTCTTATGAATAAAGGGTCTATGATTAATTTGTCATTGCAGACCTCTGCTAAGAATGATTCCTTGCAAACTACGGTTTATTGGGGAAATAATGCAAATGTTACCTATAGTGGTAAAGTTGTAGCAACAGCCAATTTTTCACGTGATGAATCAGCTCATCGTTTACTCACTGACATTCATTTTCATCCAGGACATTTTATTCTGAATGATACGGTTTGGAATATCCATCCTTCAAAAGTTTCTATTCGGGAAGATAGTATTGATATTAACAACATTTATATTGAACATCAGAATCAGTATGTAAAAATAAATGGCCGTTTGGGCAAGCAGGAATCAGATGTATGTAAAGTAGAACTAAGAGATATTAATATCCTGTATATCATGGATATGATTCAATTCGATGCAGTCAAATTTGAGGGTGCTGCATCTGGTGCTATTCAAGTAGGACAAGTTCTCAGCAAACCTTTATTAGATGCGCGGCTAGACGTTCGTAATTTTTCTCTAAATGAAGCTCTTTTGGGAAGAGCAGATATTAAAGGTGGCTTTGATAATGAAAAAGGACGTATTTTGCTGAACGCTGATATAAAAGAAGACGATACATATTATACGCGTGTTAACGGATATGTTTCACCGAAAGAAAAAGGTTTGGATCTGCACATTGATGCAGGAGGAACAAATTTGGCGTTTCTGACTCCCTTTGTTGATGGAATCTTCTCTAATTTAGAGGGACGTACATTTGGTAATATCCGTTTGTATGGTCCTTTTAAAGCTCTCGATTTAGAAGGTGATGCAAAAGCTGATTTAGCGTTAACTATCAATGCTTTGAATACAAGATTTAAACTTAAAACAGATGATGTACATATCAAATCGGGTGAATTCGCTTTTCAGAAAGTAACTATGCAGGATATGGCCGGAAATTCTGGTTCTGCAAATGGCTTTTTACGTCATAATAAATTTAAGAACCTAACCTATAATTTCCGCTTTGATACGAATGAGATGTTGATTTTCGATAGTGCAGAAGAAAGTGCAGACTATCCATTTTATGGAAGCGTATATGCTACAGGAAATGCGGTTATTCAGGGTAATCCGATTAATGGATTGTCTGTTGATGCTCATTTACGAGCAGAAAGAAAGACACGTTTTGTGTATGTGTTAGGAGCTGCTGCACAAGCTGCAAGCAATCAGTTTATTACTTTCGTGGATCGTACGCCGAAACGTCGTCAAGAAAATATACAGACTGATGTCTATCATTATCTGAATCGTCCAAAAGAAGAGGAAACAGAGGAAGAGCCAGCAGATATTCGACTGAATCTTCAGATAGAGCCTACCCCACTTGCAGAATTACGTGTGCTTATGGACCCTGTGGCTGGTGATTACATTTCAGCTAAGGGTACTGGCAATTTACGTGTCCACTTCTTTAATAAGGGAGATTTCCAAATGTTTGGTAATTACAATATTTCAGAAGGTGTTTATAAAATCAGCATGCAAAATGTGATTCGTAAGGACTTTACTCTCCGACCAGGTGGAAGTGTAAGCTTTGGTGGTAATCCACGTGATGCCGTATTGAACTTGCAAGCTGTGTATACCGTTCCTTCGGCTTCACTAAATGACTTGATTCCTGGAGCCAATTCGTCTAGAGGTAATGTCAGGGTAAATTGCTTGGTGAATTTGTCCGGTAACTTGACATCACCTAACATGACGTTCGATTTGGAACTTCCTACAGTCAATGAAGAAGATAGGCAGCTAGTACGAAGTTTGACAAGTACTCCAGAACAGATGACCACACAGATTATTTATTTGTTGGGTGTGGGTAAATTTTATGCATTTGATTATGCAAATCAGGAAAACCAGTCAAATGCTACAAGTTCGTTAGCTTTCAATACGCTTTCTGGGCAATTAAATAATATGCTTTCACAAGTAATTGATAACCAGAATTGGAATTTGGGTACTAATTTGAGTACGGGTCAAAATGGATGGACGGATGTGGAAGCTGAAGCCATATTGAGTGGACGCTTGTTGAATAATCGTCTTATAATCAATGGTAATTTTGGTTATCGTGAAAATACTCTTCAGAACTCTAATTTCGTAGGAGATTTTGAAGCTATTTGGTTGTTGACTAAAAATGGAGACTTCCGACTGAGAGGATATAATATGACTAATGATAGATATTTCACTAAGTCAACAATGACTACTCAAGGTGTTGGCTTTATCTATAAGAAAGATTTTACGCAATGGGGAGAACTGTTAGACTGGTTCTCAAATTTTAAGAAGCATCGTAAAGCTAAACTAAGAGAAAAGAAGGAAGAAAAGAAACAAAAGACCAAGAAGATGCAAAACATTCAGCCAACAAATCGTGTTACAGAAGAACATTCCAAGGCTGCACAAAAGCGTGGTCGTTAATTCAAAGAATGTATCTAAAAAAGAAAAACCTTAAGAATCGACTAGTTTTTCCAAAAAAAAGGAGGATATTCGATAATCATTTTTCGTTACCTTTGTTAGTGAAAAAACTAAATTTATAGTGATGAAGAAAAATTTATTGTATTTATTTTTAATTGTAATCTTGTTGTTTCCTATTGATGGTATGGCACAAGGGTTACATTTTGGATTGAAAGGTGGAGTATTAGGTAACAATGCTTCTGTGAGTGGCTTGTCTAGTACTTTTAAGAGAGAAAATCTGACAGGATTCCAAGTGGGTCCAATGGCACAATATCAAACTGGATTTTATGGAATAACGTTGGATTTCTCTTTATTATATGTTCAGAGAGGCGTAAAACTTACTAATCGAAACGACCATCGAACTGCTAATATCCGTACTCAAAGTATAGATATTCCTATTGAGTTGAAATGGGAAATGGGACTTTCTGAAGTATTTGACTTGTTCTTAGGTCTTGGTCCGTCGTTTTCTTTCTTGATCGATAAAGATGATTGGGCACGTGAATTTACGCACATTGCCGTTGATGTTGTTTCTAAAGACCTTGGATCCATGGGATGGCGTTCTTCTGAAATAGGACTGAATTTAGGCGGTGGAGTTAAAATTCTACAACACTTGATGCTAAGTTGCTATTATAACATCGGACTGACAAGTTCAGCAAAACACCATGTTCATGGTAATATACATGGAGCTATCGATGACATTTTTGATGGTGATGTATTTGAATCAAAGAATCGTTATTGGCAACTATCCTTAGCATATATATTCTGATTTAATCGTTAAACGGAATAAATCTATATGAAACACAAACTAAAAAGAATGGCAATACTGCTTGGGGTACCGATTTTATTAGTACCCCTTGTAGGAAGTGCCGAATCAAGGACAGCTAAACGACACGATATTAACTGGTCGGTAAATTTATATAAACAACGTGACAGTCTGAAAATTACCTTGTTTAATTTAGGTCTTATTTCAAACACTCAGAGCCAGAGTGGGTTTGGACTGAATCTAGTTTACGGAGCAGTACATAAAAAAATGACTGGTGTTCAGCTAGCTGGTTTACTTAGTTATGCAAACTCAGCAAATGGTTTGCAGATAGGTGGACTTGCAAATTTTGTAAAGCATGACGTGAATGGTGTTATGTTGTCTGGGTTGGTAAACGCTGCTGGAGGAAAATCAAAAGGTTTTCAGTTGTCTGGTATTACTAACATTGCTGGCGAACAGTTTGATGGATTAGCCTTGTCAGGATTGATGAATGTTTCTGCTGAAAAAATGAATGGCGTGCAACTCTCTGCCCTATTGAATACGAGCGGAAAACAATTGAAAGGAGTGCAGATGTCTATATTAAGTAATGTAGGATTGTCAATCAAAGGAATCCAATCGTCGTTGATTAGCAATATTGCCGCTGACAGAATAAGAGGTGTCCAATTTGCAGGTGTAGCAAATATTGCATTTAACGCCGACAAAGCTGTTCAGTTTTCCTCACTCACTAATGTCTGCATAGATAATATGAAAGGTGTTCAATTTGCCTTAGGAAATTATGCAGAAAACGTAAAAGGAGCTCAGATAGGTTTGTTAAATCTTTCTACAGGAAAAGTGGATGGATGGCAAATAGGTATTGTTAATCATAGTAAAGACTCTACTGCACATAAAGTTGGTTTAGTAAACATAACCCCTCGTACTCGTATTCAAGCAATGATTTTTGGGAGCAATACAAGCAAAATTAACGTGGCAGTACGCTTTAAAAACAAGCAGAACTATAGTATATTAGGTGCTGGAACTCATTATCTGGATATGAATGATGACTTTTCGGGCTGTTTATTTTATCGTACTGGTCTTTACTTTCCGTTAAAAAAAGGCTTTGAAATTAGTGGTGACCTTGGTTATTTTCATATTGAGAATTTTGAAGATGAAAATGTGCAAGCTCCGGACAGAATGTATTCACTTCAAGCCAGAATTAATCTCTCTTATCAAATTCTGCCTAAATTAGGCCTTTTTGCATCAACAGGTTATGCTATGACGCGCTATTATAAAAAGAATAAATTATTTGAAAATAAGGGAATTATAGAATGTGGTATCATTCTTTTCTGATGGTATAACGTTGTATATGATTTGTTAGTTTTCCTTATATTGTATGATTGATTATGAAACCAAAATATTTTATAGCAACCCTATTATTGGGATTAGCCTCATCCGATACATTCGCTATTGCTATTGATACGCTAACGGTAAATTCTGTTTCCGGGGATTCTATTTATGCTTTTAATGACCCGAAAATAATGAGAAAGCGTCCGTGGAAAGCTGCTTTAGAGGCTGTAGGTATGAATGTGGGGGTATGGGCTTTTGACCGGTTTGTTATGAATGAGGATTTTGCAAAAATCAGTTTTGAAAGCATAGGACATAACATCAAAAATGGTTTTGTATGGGATAATGACCAGTTTTCTACCAATTTGTTTGCACATCCATATCATGGTAGTCTATACTTTAATTCTGCTAGAACAAATGGATTAAACTTTTGGGAATCTGCACCCTATGCTTTCGGAGGAAGTTTAATGTGGGAAATTGCAGCAGAAGTAGAACCACCAGCTATCAATGATTTGCTGGCGACAACATTTGGTGGTATTGCTTTAGGTGAAATGACTTATCGTCTTTCTGCGTTAGTTTTAGATGATTCAAAAAGAGGATTCTCTCGTTTTGCAAGGGAATTTTTAGGAACACTCTTGTGTCCGGTTAAAGGATTGAATCGTTTGATATCGGGCGATATGTGGAAAGTGAAACATTCTTATTACAAGTATCATGATTATGAGCGTATTCCTGTAGATTTTACAATGACGGTTGGTACTCGTTATCTAGCGGCCGACAATCATTTATTTAGAGGAGAGTATAATCCATATATTGATTTCCGTTTCCAGTATGGAGATGCATTTGATACAGAAGCAACAGCCCCTTATGATTACTTTACAGCAAGAGCCACTATCGGGCTTTCAAAAAATCAGCCTCTTATAGGACAGATAAATTTATTAGGTAAATTATGGGGTACTACGACTACGACGAGAAGCGGTATGGAGGTACTTTTTGGTATTTTCCAACATTTTAATTATTATGATTCAGAGGAAGTTATAGACGGTTCTGGACGCATCCCTTATAAAATTTCAGAAACTACAAGTTTTGGCCCAGGTGTTATATATAAATTCCCGAAAGTAAATGATATGGTTAATCTTGAGCAACGCTTGTTTCTGAGCGGTATTTTGCTGGGCGGTAGCCTCACCGATTATTACCACGTTATTGATCGTAATTATAATATGGGGAGTGGGTATAGCTTGAAAAACAACACCATTTTGGACTTTAATAAATATGGTATGTTTGCACTCAACGTGAATCTCTATCATATTTTCAGTTGGAAGGGATATTCCGATGAGGATTTAGAGAATTCAAATCCGCTATATTTGAACGCTCAAGGAGATAAAGGTAATGCCCTGCTCGGCGTAGTGAATCCTATGATAGAGATTAATCTTAATGAGCATTTCAGAGTAAACCTTGAAATGTCTTACTATTATAGAAAGACTCATTATGCACGTCATGACGATGTGGTATCTAAAACGTTTGAAACAAAATTAGGTGTAGCTTATCATTTTTAATAGATTTATAAGTCTCTCTGTTATATTCAACGCTCCTCATACAACCTTTAATCCGGGACGTAGGGAAAGCATTTCTTTGGGAACAGCATCTTTAATGCTTTTCTTGATGATATCTGCTATTGTGTTTCGGATAAAATCTTTTCGCGTAATAAAGGTAATCTCGCGAGTCGGTCGTGGAATAGCAAAAGGCCTAACTAGAGCTTTTTGTTCTTCGCTAAGTTGTAAGGTTGCCAATTCTGGGATAAATGTAACGCCATTCCCGCTTTCCACCATACGCATGAAAGTTTCCATACTACCTAGTCGATAGGTCGACTGATGTAATTTCACTTTTTCCATTTGACAGAACTTCATCAGTTGATCTCTGAAACAATGACCTTCATCCAATAGCCACAATCGTTCGCCGTCTATATCTGATGTACGAATTGTTTCCTTTTTGAATGTGGCTTCATTTCTAGAAACATAATTAAAGAATTGTTCATAGAACAAGGTTTCACTATTCAAAGATTGTTCTATAGGATGGTTAGCAAGAATAACGGCATCAACCTCCCCTTTCTGCAATGCCGTTAGTGCTTGAGTTGATTTCATTTCGATGACACGAACATCCAACTCGAGATGCTTTTCAGTAAGTTTATGAAAGAAACGGGGAAGTAAATAAGGTGCAATTGTAGGAAGTACTGCTAAATAGAATGTCCCTTTTACAGATTGTTTCTCTTCTTCTGCGATATCTTTTATGAGAGAAACTTGAGATAGCGCCTTTCTGGCTTGCACTATAATCTTCTTACCTGCAGAGGTTGCCTGAACAGGCTGTACATTTCTATCAAATAATTTCAACCCAAGTTCTTCTTCGAGTTTTTGAATCATAGCACTCAATGTTGGTTGCGTTACCTTGCAATATTCGGCAGCTTTAGCAAAGTGATGAAGTGAGTCAACGGCTACAATGTATTCTAATTGCTGAATATTCATACTGTCTGTCTGTTTTATAAAAATAACTAAAGATATTTTGCTATAGTATTCATAGATAAATATAGACTTTTCTTTTGAATCTTATTTCATTTATCGCTGAAAATCTTTTGTAATAGCCTATAATTTCTGCTGTTGCGTTAGAAAAAGAATTACCTTTGCATTCATAAAGAACAAATGATATCCTCAATTTAAGTTTCATAACGAAATAAAGGACAATAAATGAATAAATTGATTACCTTTCCATCAGTTCATAAAAGAATAGCGCTTACGCTATTAGTGCCATTCTTTTCTTCACTTTCGGCCTTTTCACAACAAGATACTCTTTTTCATTCTAAATTAGATTCTGTTGTTTCAATTGATGAGGTTGTTGTAACAGCCAATCGTATCAACAAAGAAGTTATTCCAGTTCAGATCTTATCGGGCGAAGAACTTAAAAAGTTGAGTGCTCATTCGGTGGCCGATGCTGTACGTTATTTTTCAGGAGTACAGGTGAAAGACTATGGAGGTGTTGGAGGCTTAAAAACTGTAAATATCAGAAGCTTAGGTAGTCATCACGTAGGGGTCTTCTATGATGGTATTGAATTGGGAAATGCACAAAATGGTGTGATAGATCTCGGGCGTTTTTCATTAGATAATATGGAGGCTATATCTATGTACAATGGCCAAAAAAGTGCAATATTTCAACCTGCCAAAGATTATGCATCAGCAAGTGCTATTTATATGGTTACACGTAAACCTACGTTTAAAGGAAACAAAAAACATAATGTTAACATAGGTCTAAAAGGAGGCTCGTTCGAAACCGTCAATCCTTCAATATTGTGGGAACATAAATTATCTAAAAAAGTTTCATTTTCACTTAGTTCAGAATTTCTTTATACATCTGGTAAATATAAGTTCAGTTACCAAAAGAAGAATGGATATGATACTACAGAAGTGCGTAAGAATGGTGATGTAAGAATGTGGCGTGCCGAAGCTGCTCTATTTGGCAAAATAAAAAAAGGAGAATGGAAGGCAAAAGCATATTATTATAACTCAGAACGTGGATACCCAGGAGCTTCTGTTCGAGAAGAACCCGGGAAATTTCGTCATCAAGATCGTCAATGGGATGAAAACTTCTTTGTACAAGGTTCGTATCGAAAGAATATTGTACCCTGGTATAGTTTAATGCTTAATGCAAAGTATGCTCATGATTATCTTCATTACTTGTCTGACCCGAGATTAGATGTTACTACTATGCATGTAGACAACAGATATACACAACAAGAGACATACGTATCAGCCGCTCATCTGTTTGCTGCTTTTCCTTGGTGGAGTATATCACTTTCTAACGACTTTCAGTGGAACACACTGGATGCAGACTTGATTGACTTTATTTATCCGAAGCGCTATTCGTTACTGTCGGCGCTTGCTACTTCTATGCAGTTTAAGGAGTTCAACATTCAAGCAAGTTTATTACACACCTTTGTCAAAGAGACTACCTCATTGCCAGGAGGAGCAGCAGGCAATAAAAGTGTTTTTACTCCGTCTGTTATTGTATCTTGGAAACCTTGGGAGGAATATGACTTAAACTTCCGCGCATTTTATAAGCGTGTGTTTAGAATGCCAACATTAAATGATTTATATTATACCTTCATAGGTAACAAGAACTTGAAGCCAGAATATACAACTCAGTATAATGTCGGAGTTACTTATGGCAAAAACCTCACTTTGTCATGGTTGCCTCGACTAGAGTTTCAGATAGACGGATATTATAATCAAGTTGACGATAAAATCATTGCAATGCCTACATCAAATCAGTTTCGCTGGACGATGTTGAATTTAGGCAACGTTGAAATTAAGGGCGTTGATGCCTCCATACAAGCGTTTCTAAGATTTGGAAAAATGAGTTTGTCGCCAAGAATAAGTTATACTTTTCAAAAAGCACAGGATTATACGGATAAAACCAGTGAATGGTATGGCGGACAAATTCCCTATGTGCCATGGCATAGTATGACGGCAATTGTAGGTGGATCATATGAAAAATGGTCGTGGAATTATAGCTTTATATATACGGGAGAACGCTATGAGGCTGTTGCGAATATACCTGAAAATTATGCCATGCCATGGTATACCCATGACTTTTCCTTGTCTAAAACATTTACTTTCAATAAAACAGAACTCAGAGCTACTGCCGAAGTGAACAATCTTTTAAATCAGCAGTATGAAGTAGTGCAGTGCTACCCTATGCCTGGTACCAACTTTAAGATTAAGATTAATGTGATCTTCTAGCATACGTCTAGCTATTTTTAAGTAGGTGTCATAATGATATTCTCGTAAAAATAATTCTAGATAAAGGTGTCTGATAGGTAAAATATTTTCTTGATTCAGAAGAGATTGGCCTGTCGAATTTTAAATAATCTACATTGAATCAACCTAACTGTTTGATTTATAATTTTGTGTAAATGTAAATTTAAAATAATATTCCTACCTATTTTTCTTAAAAATACTCCTCTTTTGTATGTATAATTCAAATAAATGACTATCTTTGTCATATACTTTTTAGAATATGTCGAATAAAGTGTAAGATTATATCGCGGAGTTAATCCGTATGATGAAAGTGTACAGAGGTACACAACACGGCCTGTGAAGGTCGATTTTATCAAGCTGAAGTTGGGTGGGCGGAAATACTTTCTGCCCACCTTTTTTTAGTTCTAAGTCGATTTTTATCTAATTTTAAATAGAAGAGTTTTACCCGTATTCAAATATATTATATCTTTGTAAAGTCAAACAAAACGAATTAAATATGATAATAGACGTTGATTCCTATACCGAGACACACCTCCTTGATCAACAACAATTAAGGAGTACTATTGATACGATAGTATGTTTTAATTTGTCTAATCAACTCTAGAGTTATTATTCAATATACTATGAACAGACAAAAGGCAAGTAACGCCACTACTCCACCTTGCGTTTTATCAGGCGTAGGGGTCGAACTCCTAATTTGTGGTCCAACCCGCTGTACGGGTTTTCTATTGCAAATTTCAAATCAGGTGAAAAATATACAGAAGAACACACACGTTACTACTATATTTTCATCGTCCTTAAGGGTAAAATCAATTTATCTTGCAAATTATTCCAACATAAAGAAATAGAGTGTAGGAATATGGTTTTTGTTCCCAAAGATAGTTTCTTCAAAATAATCAGTCTTGAAGAAACTGAATTTATGTCGTTTGCATTTACTACTACGATTATTAGAACAGACCGTAATCTATTTTGGATTATTTTTGTAAACATGCACGCAAGTTCAAGTACAGTTATAGTAAATTAGCTCTTTGCAATGAAATGCAAATGGTAGTTGAATTAATTCGGTGTCAGATTTTGAGCAAGAAAATAAAGGGTACAGATATATGTGAAGCCTGGAATACATTGTTCTTTAATACAATACAGTCTTTTTATGACCGAAACCAGGTCGTGGCGTTTATGCGTCCTTTGCTTAGTAGTTCTATAGATTTTGAAACTTTCATTGAAAGTAATTATATAGAGTCGAGTGGAAACGTATCTTATTTGATAGAACTGTCAGGAATTCCATCTGCCCGTTTTCATAACTTGTTCTTTGAAAAGTTCGGTATGACGGCAAAAAGTTGGCTGGATAATAAGGCTAAGCAACGTATTCAGACTATGGCAGCTAAAGAAGATATAACGGTGACGGATATGGCGAAAGTGTTTAAAGTCTCTACGCAACGCTTCTGTGGCTTATGCCGACGTCTGTTTAATTGTACACCTAGAGAGTTGATAGAACGAGAACAGGCAAAGCAAAAGTAATAATAAAGAAAAAAGTGAGATTGCATTTAATAATATTCTAATTCCGTTAGCAAAAAACAGCCTACCATCACTGGCAAGCTGTTTTAAATCGGACTTTTGTCTTAATTAATGGTTGATGAACCGGATTTAATTCCTCCGGCAAGGAATAATTTATCTGAATTATAGAGCTTGAACACAAGAAATAATTACGTTTATTTATGCCGAGTCCTTAGGATTATTTCCCTACTTTCATAAAAAGTACACTATTCGGCCGTAGTGTTCAAATCTCATAAAACATATAATCTATTTGACATATTATACATTTACATTGCAAGTATACGTAATATTCATAACTTAACAAATGATTTGATTCCTTTTTTTATGTTACATTTTCTGTCAGTTACGTTACATTCTGTATGAAATTATGGTTATCTTCTTGATAATTGGAATATTATACTGCCGACATAAGTGAAATAAGA
>JAHHQS010000108.1 GCA_020026285.1 Parabacteroides sp.
TTTCTAAACTTTGTAGTCTGAAAGAATCTAAAAATTAGGAGAAGGATAAAAACGATGCAGTCTAATTGTCGAATTTTGTGGGAAAAGTGTCTGGATATTATAAAAGATAATTTACCGGAGGAGCAATTTAATACATGGTTCCGCCCGATAATTCCATATTCTTTTAATGAGAATAAGGAGTTTAGAATACTTGTACCATCTAATTTCTTTGGTGAATATATTGAAGCTAATTACCAAAATTTATTGATGCCCGTTGTTCGACGAGTAATGGGAGAAAGTGTGTCGTTAATTTATCGTGTTGCCACTTATGGAGATGTTACTGATGAAGCGGCAATGATGGATTGTCATCCGGAACCGGCTCAAACATCCGCTCCTCTGCGCACTCAAATTCCAGGTCTGTTCGATCAAAAAGCTCCACAAGATTGGAATTCTTATTTGAATCCTAAGTATAGCTTCAATAATTATTTTGAAGGGGAAAGTAATAAATTGGTTCGTTCGGCAAGTGAGACTATAGCACAAAATCCTGGTAAAACAGCATTTAATCCAATGTTTGTTTTCGGTGCATCAGGTGTTGGAAAAACGCATTTGTGTCATGCTATAGGTAACAGAATTCAGCAATTACATCCTGAAAAAAAGGTTCTATATGTCTCCGCTCATCTGTTTAGCACTCAATTTACCGAAGCGGTACGAAAGAATAATGTAAATGATTTTCTCTATTTCTATCAGGGTGTTGATGTGTTATTATTGGATGATGTTCAGGAATTTATAGGTAAGGATAAAACGCAAAATACTTTTTTCCATATATTTAATCATTTACATATGTTGAATAAACAGTTGGTTTTAACCTCAGATAAACCGCCTGTTGAACTTCAAGGTATGGAGGAACGTTTGTTTACTCGTTTGAAATGGGGATTGACTGCAGAACTGAATCGGCCGGATTTGGATCTGCGTAAAAAAATTCTTAAAAATAAAATGAGTCATGATGGTATTAAAATGCCTGATGACGTATTTAATTTTATTGCAGACAACGTAACAGAAAATGTCCGTGATTTAGAGGGAGTTTTAGTTTCTTTAATGGCAAATTCATTAGTAAATAATAAAGAAATAGACCTGCCTTTAACAAAACGAGTTGTCGGTCTGGCAGTACGTTTGGAAAAGAAACAGCTTTCTGTACAGTCAATTCAAGAAACAGTTTGCAAATATTTCAAATTGGAATTGGCTGCTATTCAAACGAAGTCTCGTAAACGAGAAATAGTTCAGGCTCGTCAGATTACAATGTATCTGGCTAAAAAATATACAGATTGTTCTTTTTCTCATATTGGCAAAATTGTTGGTAAAAAAGATCATGCAACTGTTTTACATGCATGTAAAACGATTACAGATCAAATAGAAACGAATAAATCTTTCAGAACGTCAGTAGAGGAAATAGAAAGTTTGCTTAAGAATTAAAACTTTTAGAATATAATAACTCACAATATAGGGGTAATAACAATGGAACGTAATATCTATACTTTTGAAGAAGCGTATAAAGCTTCATTGGATTATTTTTCGGGAGATGAATTAGCAGCTAAAGTATGGGTGAATAAATATGCTTTAAAAGATGCTTATGGAAATATATATGAGTTATCTCCAGTTGATATGCATAAGCGTTTGGCTCACGAGATAGCACGTATAGAAAATAATTACCCGAATCCATTGTCAGAACAGGAATTATTTGATCTCTTTGATCATTTTCGCTATATCATTCCGCAGGGAAGTCCTATGACTGGTATTGGTAATGATTTTCAAGTAGCATCTTTGTCAAATTGTTTTGTTATAGGTTTAGATGGTTCAGCTGATTCATATGGAGCTATTATTCGAATAGATGAAGAACAGGTGCAATTGATGAAGCGTAGAGGAGGAGTCGGTCATGATTTGTCTCATATACGTCCAAAAGGTGCGCCAGTGAAGAATTCAGCGTTGACTTCTACCGGTTTGGTTCCTTTTATGGAGCGATATTCAAATTCCACAAGAGAAGTCGCTCAAGACGGTCGTCGAGGAGCATTGATGTTATCTGTATCAATTAATCATCCGGACTCAGAATCATTCATTGATGCAAAAATGGTTGAGGGTAAGGTTACAGGAGCTAACGTCTCTGTAAAAATCGATGATGAATTTATGAAGGCTGTCATTGAAAATAAAACTTATAGACAGCGTTACCCTATATATTCGGAGCATCCATTGTATGAAAAAGATGTCGATGCTGCATCCTTGTGGGGGAAAATTATACATAATGCGTGGAAATCTGCAGAACCTGGAGTGTTATTCTGGGATACAATTCTACGAGAATCGGTTCCAGATTCTTATGCTGATTTAGGTTTCCGTACTGTTTCCACCAATCCTTGTGGTGAAATACCTTTATGCCCGTATGATAGTTGCCGTTTGTTGGCAATAAATCTTTATTCCTATGTTGTAAATCCATTCACAGACAAAGCATATTTTGATTTTGCTTTATTTAAAAAGCATGTTGAATTAGCTCAAAGGATAATGGATGATATTGTTGATCTGGAATCAGAAAAAATCGTATTGATTTTGAAAAAGATAGAATCTGATCCTGAGTCAATGGAAATAAAGGCTTCTGAAAAGTATTTATGGGAAAAAATACAGCATAAAACTCTTTTGGGGCGTCGTACTGGTGTTGGTATTACTGCAGAAGGAGATATGTTGGCAGCCATGAATTTACGTTATGGAACGGAAGAGGCTACCGATTTTGCTGAAAAAGTTCAAAGAACATTAGCTGTTTCAGCCTATCGTTCTTCAGTCAACATGGCGAAAGAACGTGGCGCTTTTGAAATATATGATGCAAAGCGTGAAGAAAATAATCCATTTATTAACCGTTTAAAGGATGCCGATCCTTCATTGTATGATGAGATGGTTAAGTATGGACGTAGAAATATAGCTTGTTTGACCATAGCTCCTACGGGTACAACAAGTTTGATGACTCAGACAACTTCAGGTATCGAGCCTGTCTTCCTGCCGGTCTACAAGCGTCGTAGAAAAGTTAATCCAAACGATGCGGATGCTCGTGTCGATTTTGTAGATGAAACTGGAGATGCATTCGAAGAGTATATCGTTTTCCATCATAAATTTGTTACATGGATGGAAGCTAACGGATATTCTACAACGAAGAAGTATACTCAAGAGGAAATTGATTCGTTAGTTGAAAAATCTCCTTATTATAAAGCAACTTCAAACGATGTTGATTGGTTGCAGAAGGTGAAAATGCAGGGTCGTATCCAAAAATGGGTTGATCATTCAATAAGCGTGACTATCAATTTACCAAATAATGTTACAGAAGATTTGGTAAATAAACTTTATATAGAAGCTTGGAAGAGCGGTTGTAAAGGATGTACAGTTTATCGTGATGGTTCTCGTTCCGGAGTCTTGATTGCTACTGATAACAAGAAGAAAACTGAATGTAAATGTAAGGAAGCTCCTGTTATAGTTGCTAACAGACCTAGAGAACTGGAAGCAGATGTGGTCCGTTTCCAGAATAAAAAGGAAAAATGGATTGCTTTTGTCGGTTTGTTAAATGGTCGTCCTTATGAAATCTTTACGGGATTAGCCGATGATGAAGAAGGTATTATGGTCCCAAAGAATATTCAGAAAGGTTCTATTATTAAAAGTTATGATGAAGATGGTCAAAAACATTATGACTTCCAGTTTAAAAACAAACGAGGCTATAAAATGACAATTGAAGGACTGGATGGAAAATTCGATCCTGAATATTGGAATTATGCCAAATTGATTTCCGGAGTATTACGTTATGGTATGCCGATCGATCAGGTTATAAAACTGGTTCAGGGTATGGATTTGAATAACGAATCTATTAATACCTGGAAAAATGGGGTAGAACGTGCTTTGAAAAAGTATTTACCGAACGGAATGGAAGCAAAAGGACAAAGATGTCCAAACTGTGGACAGGAAACATTAGTATATCAGGAAGGTTGTTTGATCTGTACTAATTGTGGCGCTTCTCGTTGTGGTTAATAAAATAATAGTAAATAAAAAAACGCTTGATTTATGATATCTGTAAATCAAGCGTTTTTTGTTTTTTATTTTTGTTTTACTGATTTGTTATTTGTTTCGGCAGAAGTGTTGGAGGACATTGTACAAGTTCCGTTGAATACCGCATTAGGTTCTATTTCTATAGATTGAGTGGTAACATCACCTTCAACAACAGCAGTGGATTTTAAAATAAGTTTGGTTCTGATTTTAAGACTTCCGGAAACTTGTCCATGAATTTCTGCGTAGTCAGCGACAATGTTTCCTTTCACACTACCTTTCGGTCCGATAACGATCTTTACATTGCTTTTAATATCGCCCTCTACTTTCCCATCTAATCTGAAATCTGTTTCAGTATTTATATTTCCTACAATTGTTGTACTTGAGGCAAGCGTGTTGTGTAGACCTGAAGAATTAGGCCCTTCATCTTTCAGTTTATTACCCATCATGATAATTAGAGATTATTTTTTATTTCTTTACAAAGATAAATTATTCTTTTTGTAGATAAATAAAAATCCTTTATATTTAATTCCTTAAAGCTCTTGTGTTTTGTTAAAAACATAGGACTTTTTTTTAAAAAGGTGGGATGTTTTTTACAAAATGTCCTATGAATTCAGATAAATCCAGAAAGTTTATGAATGCAAAGATTGAATTAAAATCAATGAAGTTTTATGCTCATCATGGAGTGTTTCCTCAGGAGACAAAAGTTGGTAATTTATTTATGATAGATTTGGTTCTGACCGCAGATATTCAAGCTGCAATAGAGACAGATGATTTGAATGATACAATTAATTATGCTGATGTTTATCATCTTGTCAAACAGGAAATGGATAAACCGTCCAAATTGTTGGAGCATGTCGCCGGACGAATAATCAGAAGGTTGAAAAGTCATTTTTATCAGATCCAGCATGTCTCTATCAGGTTGGCGAAACTAAATCCTCCTTTTGGTGGTGATGTTTATAGTGCTGCGGTAATTTTAGAAGAATGACATCTTATCATTCTTTAGAGAGTTTTTATGCTAGGAATTAGAAAGATAAGTTACTAATATTAATCAAATTTAAATATTTGTTATTTTTATATTCCTTAGATTAAGGAAAGGATTGTATCTTTGCATATTATTAGATAAACAAATAATGACAATGTCAATATTTTAGTCTGTTATATATTGAATTATTGGAAGAAATGACGCGAATTATAGAAATATGTGCTAATTCTGCCCAGAGTTGTGTAGAAGCAGAAAAAGGAGGAGCAACAAGAGTTGAATTATGTGCAGGAATCCCGGAAGGAGGGACGACTCCTAGTTATGGCGAAATCAAAATGTCACAACAATTAACTTCAGATATTGATATAAATGTAATTATACGTCCTCGCGGAGGTGATTTTCTATATACAGAAACAGAGGTGAACTCTATGTTATTAGATATAGAAATGTGTAAGCAATTAGGTGTTCATGGAGTTGTTTTTGGTTGTCTTACGGAAGATGGAAATATTGACGTGAAATTGATGAAGCGTTTGATTGAGGCTGCCAAACCTTTATCTGTAACATGTCACCGTGCTTTTGATGTCTGTAAAGATCCGTTTTTAGCATTAGAACAATTAATAGAATTAGGCTGTGATAGGATATTGACCTCAGGACAGCAGTCTGATGCTGTTAAAGGAATACCTTTGATTAAGCAGTTGGTTGAAAAATCAGCAGGAAGAATAATCATTATGCCAGGTTGTGGTGTACGAGAAAATAATATTTCTTTAATAGAGAAAGAAACAGGAGCTACAGAGTTTCATACTTCTGCCCGGAGCATTGTTTATAGTAAAATGAAATATAGAAACGAGAATGTTCCAATGGGTAGTAATATTGTTTCTTCAGAATTTGAGACTGTTCAAACAGATCGTGAAAAAGTGACTCTTTACGTCCATAAAGAAGGTTGATTAATTTAGAAAAAGTACAATTTTAAAGCAATGACAAAAGAAAAACAAAAAGAATGAAGCTTAATTCATGAATTTTGTCTTTCTTTGCGAAAAATATCCATTTGAGGTGAATTTGATTATAGAACAAGGGAACACTTCTACGAAAGTAGCCATTTATGAAAATGGTGTCATAAAAGCATCTTTTGTATATAAAGAGTTCAGTAAAGATAATATATTACCATTGTTGGATATCTATTCAATAGATAAAGGTATTTATTCAACGGTAACAGATATAGATAAAGATTTAATTGATTTTTTACAGAAATCTCTTTCTTCATTTTTGTTTTTTGATGATCAAGTACGTTTACCTATTGTTATAAATTATAAGACACCTCATACATTAGGTAAGGATCGTGTGGCTGCTGTTGTTGGTGCACAACAATTGGAACCCAATAGAAATATTTTAATTATTGATGCAGGTACTTGCATTACCTATGAATTGTTAGAAGCTTCTGGTAAATATGTTGGAGGCAACATATCTCCTGGAATGACAACTCGTTTTATGGCATTAAACCATTATACCAGAAAACTTCCTCTTGTTGAAGAAGCAGAGAAGGTTTCGGAAATAGGTGTAAGTACAGAAGAGGCGATTCGTGCAGGTGTAGTAAATGGCATTGTGTTTGAAATGGAGGGATATATCAGCCAGATGAAAGAAAAGTATGCCGATGTTTTAGTTTTTTTAACAGGCGGGCATACGTTTTATTTTGAAAGCCGATTAAAAAGCTCCATATTTGCAGACATTAATTTAGTGTTGACAGGATTAAATAGAATCTTAGAGTACAATGTTGAAGTTTAAAAAATTTATTTTGTTGGGAGTTCTGTTGTTGACTCAAATCACGATGTGGGGACAAAACAACACAGCATCTCCGTATACACGTTATGGTTTTGGAGAGTTGGCTGATCGTTCATTTGGAGCAGGTCGTGCAATGGGAGGTGTAGGAATTGGTTTGCGTTCTCCTAAACAGATAAATCCTATGAACCCGGCTTCTTATAGTTGCATGGATTCCATGACCTTTATATTTGATTTTGGTGCATCTTTTCAATCTGCTCAATTTAAAGATCAAAAAAATCAGTACAAACAATTGAATGGTAACATTGAATATTTAGCTATTCAGTTCCCGATTACGCGTTGGTTGGCAATGAGCGCCGGATTATTACCTTATTCTTTTGTAGGTTACAAATTTGGTGAATTGGCTCAAATCGGAAACGATTATTATCAAAATACATATTCTGGTGATGGTGGATTAAACGATTTTTATGGTGGTTTGTCTATAGATATATGGAAGAAACGTTTGGCGGTAGGTGCTAATTTTGGATTCTTGTTTGGTAATATAGAACATGCACAGTTTTTATCTTATAGTCCGACATCTGGAAGTAGTGTTGAATCAGCATATTCTAACCAGCGTATCCAAAAAATAAAAGTTCGAGATTTTAAAATGGATTTCGGCTTGCAGTATACCCATCCTTTGAGCGCAAAGGAAAGTATGACATTAGGACTTACTTATTCTCCCAGTAACAGATTGAATGCTAAGTCTTATGATATTGTTCAGAAGTTAGGCGTATCAGATAATGGTTCTACAGCTATTGTTGAATCAAAGACTGATACTATAAGTGGGGCTGCTTATGATATTCCTAATTCTTTTGGAGTAGGTTTATCTTATACAAAAGTTGATAAATTACTCTTGGCTGCCGATTTTTTATTTGAAAATTGGAGTAAAGCGAAATTTCTAGGAAAAGATGATGCTTTTCAAAACAGAACTCGTTTAGCATTAGGTGCTCAATTCGAGCCTGATGCCAGAGCTAAAAATTTCTTTAAAAGAGTTAGATATCGTGCAGGTTTTCATTATGGTGATTCATATATAAAAGTGAATCAATCTGCTGAAAGCGGAAATAAAGGTTACGGTTATAAGGAAATAGGAGCTAGTATTGGTTTAGGATTACCTGTTGTAGATAATCGATCATTGGTGAATGTAGCATTTGAATATGTGAAAGTGAAACCTGGACACGCTTCTCTTATTAATGAACAATATTTCCGTCTGACTGTGAATTATACGTTCAACGAACGTTGGTTCTTTAAATTTAAATTGGATTAATAGTTAGTTAACTTTAATAGGAAAAATAAATATGAAGATCAAGGTATTATTATTAGCTCTTGGCTGCACAATGGGAACATTGGGTGCTTATGCCCAAAAAGGGGTAGACAATGGAACACGTTTCGGCTCTGGCGAAGACAGTGTACGTTGTGTTACAAACATTAGTTTGTTTGTTGCTCATGCAAAAAGCGGAAACTTTAAAGACGCTTTAAATTTCTGGAAAATCGCTTATAATGAATGTCCTGCTGCTACAAAGGATATTTATTTATATGGTGTACGTATTGTTTGCTGGCAAATCGAAAATGAAAAAGATCCTGCAAAGAAAGCTCAATTAATAAATGATTTGATGGCCGTTTACGATAATCGTGTTAAATACTTTGGTAATGATCGTAAGTATGGTAAAGATTGGATTGTTGGTAACAAAGCTGAAGACTATATCAAATATGCTGAAGCTAATTTAGATGCCAATAAATTATATGATTGGACTAAAGAAATCGTTGATGAAAAAGCTCAGAAGTGTCCTGCTAAAGTGGTTTCTTTCTACATGTTTGCATCATTAAAGAAAATGCAGGCTGATCCAAACTTCAAAGATCAATATATTCAGGATTATTTGAAGTCTGCAGGTATTCTTGATGCTCAGATTCAGGCTGCTGCAGGTAATGAAAAGAAATTAAAAACTTTGAATGCTTATAAGAGTAATGTTGAATCAGGATTTGCCAATAGTGGCGCTGCTGATTGTGAAACATTACAGAATGTGTATGCTCAGAAGGTAGAAGAAAAGAAAACTGATCTGGATTTCTTGAAACAGACTATTTCTTTGTTGAGAAGATCTCGTTGTCAGGAAGTTCCTGTTTATTTTGCTGCTTCTGGTTATGCTCATGCTATTCAGCCAACATCTGAATCTGCAATGGGATTAGCAAAACAGGCTGTTAAAAAACAAGATTATGCTACTGCAATTAAATTCTTCGAAGAAGCTGCTAAGTTAGAAACTGATGTTGCTACTAAAGCTGAAGATTTCTATATGATAGCTTTGTTGACTTTCGAACAGAAGAATTATTCAAAAGCTAGAGAATATTGCCGTCAGGCAATTGCTGCAAATGGTAGCTATGGTGCTCCATATCTTTTGATTGGTAAGATGTATGCAGCTACAGCTAAGAGCGTTTATCCTAATGATGGCGTTTTAGCTAGAGCCGTATATTTTGCAGCAATAGATAAATTCACAAAAGCAAAATCTGTTGATTCATCTTGTGCTGATGAAGCAAACAGTTTGATCTCTTCTTATAGAGCTCACTTGCCATCTACTGAAGAAGTTTTCATGCACCCTGATTTGGAAAAAGGTAAATCATTTACAGTTGGTGGTTGGATTGGTGAATCAACTGTTGTTAGATGATCTTAAAATTATGTTGAGACGTTTTATACGTAACATAAAAAATCAAAGCATAACAACTACTCCTTTTGTAGTTGTTATGCTTCTTTTATTTGCAATCTCTTGTTCTGAGGAGAAAAAAGAAGTTGTGGATGTCGTATACGACCCGGAAACGAGTTATACTATGAAAGCAACCGAAGTAAATACTTTAATTTCCGACTCGGGAATCACTCGTTATCGGTTGGAAGCAGATACTTGGTTGGTTTATGGAAAAGCAAAAGAACCTTATTGGTTCTTTCCGGAAGGTATATATGTAGAAAAGTTTGATAGCTTGTTTACTGCTGAAGCAAGTATAAAAGCTGATACAGCTTTTTTTTACGACAAAAAAGGGTTATGGCGTTTGGTAGGTCATGTTGAAGTGAAGAGTTTGCAAGGAGAACAATTCTCGACTTCTGAGCTTTTTTGGAACCAAAAACAGGAAAAAATCTATTCTGATAAATATATCCGAATTCAACAACAGGAACAAATAATCACAGGAGAAGGGTTTGAGTCCAACCAGGACATGAGTCGTTATAAAATATCTAATTCTAAAGGTGTTTTCCCAGTTGATGAATCTCCTAAATCAAGTCAGACACCTGATACACTAGAAATATCTAAATCGGAAAAAGTTGACTCTATAACTTTTTCTATGAAACCAATAAAAAAACAATAGAGTGGAAATCTTTATATATATTGTTATAGCATTGGCCTTTTCCGGCTTTTTTTCAGGAATGGAGATTTCTTATGTCTCAGCTAATAAATTACGTTTTGAGTTAGAAAAGAAAGACACTGGTTTTACAAGTAAAATCCTGGATGTCTTTTTTCATAATCCAAATCAGTTTATATCTACTATGCTAGTTGGAAACAATATAGCATTAGTTGTATATGGATTGGAGATGGCTATATTATTGGAGCCGGTGATTGCTCGTGTGGTTCCACAGGAGGGATTGGTCGTTTTTATACAATCAGTTATTTCTACAATCTTGATTCTATTTACAGGAGAATTTATCCCTAAGACAATTTTTAAACTTGATCCTAATTTCTTCCTTCAACTTTTTGCAATACCTTTATTCATTATATATATAGTTTTATACCCGATTTCTAAATTTTCATCTTTGTTGTCTTATATAATACTGAAACTTGTCGGGGTGAAAAATTTGAATGTTTCCAATGTCTATACGTTAGGAAAAGTAGATCTGGATCATTTTATTCAGCAAAGTATTGAAGATGCTCCCCAGGATTCTGAAATGGATACAGAAGTCAAGATTTTTCAGAATGCGTTGGATTTCTCTAACGTAAAAGTGAGAGATTGTTTTGTTCCACGTACAGAAATTGTGGCTTGTGATAAATCTGTATCTACTGATGAATTACGTTCTCGTTTTATAGAAACGGGATTATCCAAAATCCTTATTTATGATGACAATATTGATAATATTATAGGATATATCCATTCATCCGAATTGTTTAAGCATCAGGATAATTGGATAAGTCAAATCAGAAAAATATCTCTTGTCCCAGAAACGATGGCAGCTAAAAAACTTATGAAAATCTTTATGCAAGAGAAAAAGAGCTTGGCTGTAGTTGTCGACGAATTTGGTGGTACATCCGGAATTGTTACTTTAGAAGATTTAGTTGAAGAAATTTTCGGAGAGATAGAAGACGAGCATGATGTTAAAAGACAGATAGCAAGGAAAGTAGCTGAAAATGAGTATTTGATTTCCGGACGGATGGAAATAGATTCATTGAATGAAATGTTTGATTTAGAATTGCCAGAATCAGATGATTATGTAACTATAGCTGGGTTGATTCTACATTATTATCAAAACTTTCCAAAGCTAAATGAAACCGTAAATATCGGTAGTTATAGCTTTAAAATAGTTAAAGCATCAGCAACCAAAATAGAGCTAATACGGATGAAAGTCAATGAATAAAGAAAAAAAAATGGTTAAAATGATGTAACAATTCCTTTTTTTCGTATCTTCGTGCTCTTAAAATGAGAGGGTTATTAAAAAACGATATAAACTTTAAAATTAAATAAGATAAATGGCTACGCTAGAGAAAATTAGAAGCAAAGCTGGACTGCTAGTCCTTGTTGTGGGATTTGCGTTGTTCGCTTTTATCATTGGAGACTTTTTGAACTCAGGTTCAACTTATTTTAAGCAGACACAAGAACGTGTTGGTGAGATTGATGGTGAAGTTATTAGTATTCACGATTATCAGGCAAATGTGGATGAGATGGCTGAAATGTATAAAATGCAGTCAGGTCAGACTAGTTTATCTGAGGAATATATGTCACAGATTCGCCAAAGTGTATTTGATGCTATGGTTCAAGACATTGTTTTAGGTGAAGCAACTAGTGAACTTGGAATGGTTGTAAGTCCTGAGGAATTGTTCGATATGGTTCAAGGTGAAAACATTTCACCAATGATTCAACAAATGCAGATGTTTCATAATCCACAGACTGGAGCTTTTGATAAAAATGCATTATTGAATTTCTTAAAAGCTATCGAAAATCAAAATATAGCAAATATGCCTGTTGAACAACAGGATCAGTTATTAAAAGCTCGTAATTTCTGGTTGTTTTGGGAAAAGAATATCAAACGTCAGCGTTTAGAACAAAAGTATACTACATTATTGTCTAAAGCTGTTTCTGCAAATAAATTGGATGCTAAAGAGGCTTTTGATGAAAATGTAAAGAACGCTAACATTGTTTATGCAATGCAGCCATATTCAAGTATAGCTGATTCAACAATCCAGGTAAGTAATAGTGAAATTGAAAAGTTGTATAATCAGCGTAAGGAATTATTCAAACGTAAGGAGTCTAGAGTTGTTAAATATATCACTGTAGATATTCGTCCAAGTCAAGACGATTACAATAATGCACAAAAAGATATTGAATCTTTAAAATCTGAATTTTCTTCAACTGAAAACGTTGCTGATATCGTAAATGAAAATTCAGAAATACCTTTTATGGATGTTTATTTCCCAGCAAAGGCATTTGATCCTGAAATGAAACAATTTGCTACAACAGCAGAAGTTGGTTCCGTTTATGGTCCTGTTTTTGAAAATGACAAATATAGAATGTTGAAATTAGTTGCTAAGACAAATGCTCCTGATTCAGTAAAAGTAAGTCACATTATGTTGGCTGGTCAGAGTGAAGAAAGAACAAAAGTTTTAGCAGATAGTTTGATGAATGTTTTGAAATTAGGCTCTGATTTTGTTGAATTAGCTAAGAAATTCTCAGTAGACCAGGCTGCTCAAAATGGTGGTGAATTAGGTTGGTTTACTGAAGCTACAGCATTAAGAGGTGTCAATGAAGAATTTAAAAATGCTATTTTCTCTGCGCCATTGAATGAAGTGGTTCTTGTTAAGTCAATGTATGGTACTCATTTGGTGAAAGTAACAGAAAAAACTAAACCTGTTGATAAATATAAGGTTGCTGATATTGATATGACTGTTTCTCCAAGTTCAAAAACTTATAGTAACATTTATAATGAATTGAATCAGTTTATTTCAAAGAATAGAGATATTGCAAAATTGGATACAGCTGCAAAATCTGCTGGTTATAATTTGATATCAAATGTAACTATCACTCCAGATAATCAGATTTTAGGTTCTGTCAAGAGTTCTCGTCCGGTTATTCGTTGGGCTTTCCAGAATGAAAATGGAAGCGTTTCTGAAATTTTCGAATGTGATGATAAGTTTGTTATTGCTGCAATCGAAAAGAGTATGCCTGAAGGTTATGCTCCTGTAGAATCTGTTGCTTCTGCTTTGAAATCAGAATTAGTTGCTTTGAAGAAGGGTGATAAGATTGTTGCTGATTTAACAGCAAAGAACTTTAATTCAATAGAGGATTATGCAAAAGCAATGAATTCTTCTGTAGATAGTGTTAAATTCGTTTCTTTTGGAACTCGCCGTATTTCAGGAATGGGTGCTGAACCAAATGTTAATGCTGCTGTTTCTTTGGCAAAAGTAGATCAAATAAGCAATCCTGTCAAAGGTAATAACGGTGTTTATGTCTTTAAGGTTGTTGCAGAGAACGAAGGTAATACAACTTATAATGAAGAAGAAATCGTACGTAATCTAGATGCTACTAATTCATATAGATTGTCATACCAAGCAATTCGTTCATTGGTAAATAAGGCAGATATTGAAGATAATAGAATCCGTTTCTATTAATATATATTATTCTAATTTAAGTAAGAGGCCATTCCTTTTTAGGAATGGCCTCTTATTTTTTTGTCTGTATTATTCGCGCTTTTATATAATATGTATATAG
>JAHHQS010000109.1 GCA_020026285.1 Parabacteroides sp.
GAAATATGGGAACAAACATATTTTTATTATCATTTATCTCATATGAAAAAAATGGAATCGGTGTTTTATTATTGATTAAATAAAGGCTAATCAAGATCATTTTGAAAAGAAAAACAACTCGCTAAATTAGACTTATATATTGTTTACTTTAAATATTCTATAAAAATGGCAACAAAATTTTTATTACATGACAGTCGATATAAAAGTGTTACCTTAAAAAAGCACTTAATTCAATACTTAATCCTGAAAGGCAATTCTCCTATTTCTGATATAGCAAAAGAGCTTGTATTAAGCATTCCTACTGTTACGAAATTTATTGCCGAACTAATGGAAGATAATTTTATTTTAGATTTAGGGAAGCAGGAAACGACTGGTGGTAGAAGACCTAACATCTACGGATTAAATCCTAAATCAGGATTTTTTGTTGGAGTAGATGTACAAATAAAGAAAATTTCGCTTGCTACTATAGACTTCTGTGGAAACATTATTGATGAAGGATATTCCATCAAATATAAAATAGAAGATAATCAAGAATCTTTCAACAAGATTTGTGAAACGATACACGACTACATCAACCAATTAGATATTGACAAGGAAAAAGTACTACAGGTCGGTATTAATATATGCGGCCGTGTAAATCCAAAAACAGGACAATCTTATTCTTTCTTTAATTACCAAGATGAACCTCTTTCTTCTAAAATTGAAAAAGAGATTGGTATTCCTGTTACTCTCGAAAACGACTCGAGAGCGATGATGTACGGTGAATTCCTTTCCGGCGTTGTAAAAGACGAAAAAAACATTCTTTTCGTCAATGTCAATTGGGGATTAGGTGCCGGACTTATTATCGATGGAAAACCTTATTATGGTAAATCAGGATTCTCTGGAGAAATTGGTCACATCTGTGCCATCGATAATGAAATTATCTGTAACTGTGGCAAGAAAGGTTGTCTGGAAACAGAAATTTCAGGTTATGCCATAGAAAGAATTTTAAAGAAACATAAAGAACAAGGTTCTACCAGTATCTTATGGCCGATGATTGAAGATCATGGAGAATTTCTATTGAGCGACTTTGTAGAAGCTGTTACGAGAGGTGATGTCCTGGCTATTGATATTGTAGAAGAGATTGGCTACACTTTAGGACGCTGGCTGGCTGGACTGATCAACCTTCTGAATCCGGAATTAGTTATTTTAGGAGGTCCGCTTGCTGAAACAAAAGACTATCTTCGTCTGCCTGTTCAAAGTGCTATCCGCAAATATTCTCTAAACATTGTCAATTCTGACACCAAATTAGTTTCTTCCGAATTAGGAGAAAGAGGCAGTTTGATCGGAGCATGTATGTTGTCACGCAGTCGTCTGCTTGAAATGATTTAAAATCATAGTGGAATTCTGAATGATATTCAAACAGCCATAAATTCTAATTAGAAAAGGAAGTTATAATATTCAGATTAGATTTTTCTATAACTTTGCAACAGATATGACGCTTATATCAATTGCTAATAAATAGAAGAAAGGATGTGTCATAAACACATCCTTTTTTATTGTCAAAAAACAAATAGAACAGAAATGCAAAATATCAAAAATCTGACTGAAGGACCTATCGGCAAACAGCTTTTCAATTTAGCCATCCCTATTATGGGGACTTCTTTTATTCAAATGGCATACAGTTTGACTGATATGGCCTGGGTAGGACGTCTGGGAAGTGAAGCGGTTGCTGCCATCGGTGCCGTTGGTATTTTAACATGGATGACTCAATCCATTTCTTTATTAAACAAAGTGGGCGCTGAAGTAACAGTTGGACATTCCATCGGAGCCAGAAACTCTGATGAAGCCAAGGCTTTTGCTTCTCACAACATTACAATCGGACTGATTATTTCAATCGTCTGGGGAGCTCTTTTATTTATTTTTGCCAATCCTGTTATTGGTCTGTATAAACTGGAACCACAGATAACAGATATGGGGATTGAATATCTGAGAATTATTTCCACGGCCTTTCCATTTATCTTTCTAGCCTCATCATTCACAGGCATTTACAATGCATCTGGATTAAGTAAGATCCCTTTTTATATCAGCGGTAGCGGACTTCTGCTGAATATGATTCTCGATCCATTATTCATACTTGTTTTTGACTGGGGAACAGCCGGAGCTGCTTATGCCACATGGTTATCAGAATGTACGGTAGTTATTCTTTTTATTTATCAGCTGAAGGTCAGAACGCGTTTATGGGAGAATTTCAACTTCTTTACCCGGATAAAATCGAAATACAGTACCAAGATTGTCCGTATCGGACTGCCTGTTGCTCTTCTGAACGGTTTTTTTGCGATTATCAATCTGCTGATGGGACGTACTGCTTCCACTTACGGCGGACATATCGGTTTAATGGCTCTCACAGCCGGAGGACAAATTGAAGCGATAGCCTGGAATACTTCACAAGGTTTCAGTACGGCTCTGAGTGCCTTTACCGCTCAAAATTATGCCGCCCGACAACGAGAAAGAATCAACGAAGCTTATAAACACACGTTGAGAATGACTTCCATCTTCGGACTGTTCTGTACCATACTTTTCGTATTCTGGGGCGCTGAAGTCTTTTCTGTCATCGTTCCTGAACCAGCGGCTTATATTGCCGGTGGAGAATTCTTGCGTATCGACGGTTATTCCATGATTTTCATGATGCTCGAAATCACCATGCAAGGATTATTCTATGGAACAGGAAAGACAATGCCTCCTGCAATTATCAGTATCACGTTCAATACGCTTCGTGTTCCTCTGGCTATCGGACTAGGAGCCATAGGTCTTGGAGTAGCCGGTGTATGGTGGGCAATCTCTATTTCCAGCACCCTTAAAGGTATCGTGTCTTTCATCTGGTTCCGTATTCTGGAAAAGAAAATCTGGTGATTGCTTATCGGAATTCCAAAGCATTCCGAATATCAAGTTTTTATATCTCTGCGGAAAGTGCTTTTCCTGACGGATTTTCACTTTCCGCAGCCTGCAATGAGCCTGCCGGAAGGATTGACGTTCTTCTACCCCATCCAACGATTCCTTTCCTCACACCATATCACTTTTCAAAGTTTCATATACACCTGTCTGTTAAGAAAGGAGATTAACAAATCCATAAAAGAAAAAAACTCACCATCTCGTATCTATGGCAGATACTTTTCAAGATTCAATCAAGAAGAATGAAATACAAAAACTTATAATCATTTGAAATTAGCTAAAAAAAAGAATCCTTCCCAACTTTAATTTTGTATTTTTGTCAGAGAATCTAATAATACAGATGCAAAATGGAAAATAAATTTAAACCGGAAACACTTTGTGTTCAAGCCGGATGGAATCCCAAGAAAGGAGAGCCACGTGTTCTGCCTATCTATCAAAGTACAACTTTTAAATATGAAACCAGCGATCAGATGGCTCGCCTGTTCGACCTTGAAGATTCTGGCTATTTCTATACTCGCTTGCAGAATCCAACAAACGATGCCGTTGCATCTAAAATAGCAGCCCTTGAAGGTGGAGTTGCTGCAATTCTGACATCCTCTGGTCAGGCAGCATCATTCTTTACTTTCTTCAATATCTGTGAAGCAGGCGATCATATCGTAAGTGCAACCAGTATTTATGGAGGGACTTATAATCTGCTTGGTGTTACTCTAAAGAAAATGGGAATAGACTGTACCTTTGTCGACGAGGATGCCAGCGAAGAAGAGATCAACAAAGCTTTCCGTCCAAATACAAAGATGATGTTTGGCGAAACAATCTCTAATCCGGGAGTCAAAGTTCTGGATATTGAAAAGTTTGCCCGTATTGCTCACAGCCATGGCGTTCCATTGGTTATCGACAACACTTTTGCTACACCAATCAACTGCCGTCCTTTCGAATGGGGAGCAGACATCGTCACTCATTCTACTACCAAATATATGGATGGTCATGCAACAAATGTAGGTGGCTGCATTGTTGATAGCGGAAACTTCGATTGGGAAGCTCATGCAGAGAAGTTCCCTGGATTGTGTCAGCCGGACGAATCCTATCACGGCCTGACTTATACTAAATCATTTGGCAAACTGGCATTCATCACCAAAGCGACAAGCCAACTGATGAGAGACTTAGGAGCAATTCAGGCTCCGCAAAATGCATTCCTTTTAAATTTAGGACTGGAAACTCTTCACCTTCGTGTTCCTCAGCATTGTAAAAATGCATTAGCTGTTGCCGAATGGCTCGAAAAATGCGACAAGGTTGCCTGGGTTAACTATCCTGGACTGAAGAGTAATAAATATTATGACCTGGCTCAGAAATATCTTCCAAACGGTTCATGTGGAGTTCTTTCATTCGGCTTGAAAGGCGGACGTGACGTTTCTATCAGATTCATGGACCACTTGAAACTAGCTGCTATCGTCACTCATGTGGCAGACGCCCGTACATGTGTATTGCATCCTGCAAGTCATACACACCGTCAATTGACAGACGAACAATTAAAAGCAGCCGGTATCGCACCAGACCTGATCCGTTTCTCTGTTGGTATTGAAAACGTAGAAGATATCATTGCCGATATCGAACAAGCACTGAATGCTTAAAACTGAAATAAAAAGGTGTGTCTGAAAGCTGCAGGAATAATACAGCTTTCAGGCACACCTTCTTTATTCAATCAGGAACGGATTAATATTCGTCAACTTTCTGCTCTACACGGAACTGATCCAGTTTCTTTTGCAAGCGATCCTGAACCTCCTTATATTCCGGTTTGCCATAAATATTATTCAATTCATTCGGATCGGCCTTCAAATCATACATTTCATTACAATTGATCGCCTCTCTATTTTTAGTTTTATCTCCATAGAAATGAATCAATTTATACTGCTTGTCACGAACACCATCATGTCGGCGAACCATATGTATGGCAGGGAAATCATAATAATGATAATACAAATATTCACGCCAGTCGGCCGGAGTCTTGCCATCCAATAACGGAAGCAATGAAGTACCAACCATTTGTTCAGGCTTTTCTATTCCGGCTATATCCAGATATGTTGGAGCATAATCTATATTCTGAACCAGATCCCGGTTTTCTACTCCATAAGGCTTACCCGGATAACTGATGATTAACGGAGTACGGAACGATTCTTCATACATAAAACGTTTGTCAAACCAGCCATGTTCTCCCATATAGAAACCTTGATCGGAAGTATAGACAACTACAGTATTCTCTGTCAGATTATGTTCATCCAAATAATCCAGGACACGACCAACCTGATCATCCACACTCTTGATGCAACGCAAATAATCCTTCAGATACTGTTGATATTTCCATCGTGCCAGTTCCTCACCCTTCAGTTTCTTTGAAACGAAATCCTTATAACGAGCTTCGTAAGCACTTTCCCATGCCTCCAACTGATCAGAAGTCATACGATCCAGCGAGAACTGCATACCTTTTACATTCCATTCCTTGCTATAAGGTTCTGTATCCTTCAGCTGATTCAGTTTCAGGTCATAAACCAATGTCATTATATCAGCAATAGACATTTCCTGCGTATGAGCGGCAGCACAACGAGTATTATAATCATCATTAAAAGTTTCAGGCAAAGGGAACTCTACGTCATCATATAGATGCAGATATTTCTCTTCGGGCATCCAGTTACGATGTGGAGCTTTCTGATGTAACAACAAACAGAATGGCTTGTCTGGATCACGTTTGTCCAGGAAATCCAGAGCAAAATCGGTTGTCAAAGTAGTTGCATACCCATGATGTTTTACATATTTACCATTGGTATCTTTTCCTTTAAATTCGGGATTGTAATATTCCCCCTGATCCCAAAGAACCTGATAATCATCGAAACCCTTCGGTTCACACTGCATATGCCATTTGCCAAATACTCCCGTCTGATAACCATGTTGCTGCAAAATCTCAGAGAAGAAGACCTTTGTTGTATCAATTCCTTTTCCTAAGGTACGTTGTCCATTCTGATGACTGTAAAGTCCAGTCATCAAACAAGCACGACTTGGTGTTGATAACGAATTTTCAACATGAGCTTCCTGGAACAACATTCCACGAGCAGCCAAACGATCGATATTGGGTGTCGGGGCTAATTTTCCTAAAGCATGACCATAAGCACTGATTGTCTGAAAAGAATGGTCGTCGGTCATAATATGAACAATATTCAAAGGCTTCTTTTCAACCACCTTTGTTTTTTGTCCCCCTACGCAGGCAGTAATTAATAAGGCTGGAGCCAACAGACTGCCTGTCTTCAATAAATTTGTTTTCATTTGCTGTGTTTTTAACATGCGAATATTATATCCTACAATATTTCATTCCATTGTATTATATTCATATTCTATTTTATCTTATCAATAGAGTATTAGAAACGACTTTCAGAACCTCCTCCTCCGGAACTTCCGCCGCCCCATGAGCCGCCAAAATCACCTCCGAAGGAACTTCCACCGCCACCAAAGAAAATACCACCTCCTCCATGTCCGCCAGTATGAGATATTTCATGAATCTCACTGTCAGTGTATCCACACTTTGAACATCTGTAAGTATATTCTTCCAAACCGGTAGCATAAAAGGATGGTTCTCTCAATGTCCTTCTGCCCAGTAATCCATAATTCCGACATCCGCATCTCGGACAAACGGAAGGACGATTATTTAAATAAACAAAAGCTCCTCCAAATATCAGAACTGAAATACAAATCAAGTAATCAAACCAGCTTAAGCCGAAGCCGTCATCTTCAATCATCTTACTTGCTTCCAGACCGCTACTCAACAGATACGAAGAAACGGCGGTTATTCCCTTGACCATTCCTTCATCATATCGGTTTTCAGCTAAATCAGGAATCATATATTTCTGCTGAAGGCGCTTACAGATAGCATCAGGCAAGGCACCTTCCAGACCATATCCCGTTTCAAAAACGACCGAACGATTTTCAGGATCAGTAACCAATAGAATTAATAATCCGTTATCAGAATCATTATTACCGATACCCCATTCTTCAAAAAGATCTGTGGCAAACGAACGATTATCTCCTCCTTCTATTTTCTTTACAGCAACTACAGCAACCTGAACTCCCAACGAATCTTCCAGATGATTCAATGATGCATTCATCTGCTGAACTGCCGAAGGTGTTAATATGTTATCCGGATTACTTACATGATTCAACCGGTTTGTCAGACGGACATTAGGAATAGTTTTTACACTATATTCTTTCTCTGCCCAAACAGAAAGAGAACAAATCATTAGCAAAATGCTCAAAAGAATACCGGTACGAACCTGTCGCATATTACTAACACTCTGAACTATACCTATCATTATCTAATTATTAAAATTCCACTTTCGGAGCTTTTTCTGCACCAGCTTCTGCTGCAAAATAAGCCTGTCTTTCAAAGCCAAAGACAGAAGACAAGATATTATTCGGGAATTTCCGAATCAGCTTGTTATATTCTTTCACTGTATCATTAAAACGTTTACGTTCTACCGAGATACGATTTTCCGTTCCTTCCAGCTGAGCTTGTAATTCTTTAAAATTCTGATTCGCCTTCAAATCAGGATAACGTTCTACAACGAGCATCAATCTTGACAAAGCGTTACTCAAATCTCCTTGTATTGACTGATAATGTTTCAAAGACTCTTCAGTCAAATCACCCGGATTTACTTTTGTTTGTGTTGCTGCAGCACGAGCATTAACAACACCTTCCAATGTTTCACGTTCGTGAGTTGCATAACCTTTCACTGTGTTTACTAAATTGGGGATCAAATCCATTCGACGCTGGTACTGATTCTCCACCTGACTCCATGATGTTTTTACGTTTTCATCATGTGTAACCATCCGATTATAAACATCATTCACCCAAAAAAATACTACCGAAACAATTACGATAAATATCCAAAAGACTTTTTTTCTATACATTCCTATTCAAATATTTAATGTTAAACATTTCATATTTTATTTCATAAACAAAGCTAAGAAAATGATTGGAACTTGCAAAGCTTATCTTCAATATATCTTTTGCCAGATATGCACAAAAATCAGATTATCAAAATATTTTTGGGGGAAGTCTGTATTTTCATAAACGCCTCTTTCTAAAGAAGGAAAATACAGGATTATAAACGTGGGATTTTTTTGAAAAAATATCCTACGCTTTGCCAAAAACATCCTACATTTTTTCAAAAACTCAGGAAGAATCCGGCTTCTAAAAAAAACTTCTTTATACAACCAAACTTTTTCCCTAAATTTGCATTTTGATATATCAGAAGATTGTTGCATAAATATGATTGATCATACAGTTTTTGAAAGTAAAAAGGCAGCCTATTACACGTTAGGTTGTAAATTAAATTTTGCCGAAACTTCCACTATCGGGAAATTATTGTCAGAACAAGGTGTCCGTAAAATTCGTCCAGGCGAAAAGGCTGACATCTGTGTCGTTAATACCTGTTCTGTTACAGAATTGGCTGACAAGAAATGCCGTCAGACTATTCGTCGTATTCATAAGCAGCATCCTGATGCCTTTATCGTTGTAACAGGATGTTATGCCCAGCTTAAACCCGAAGAAGTTTCGCACATCGAAGGGGTTGATCTGGTATTGGGAGCCGAACAGAAGCTTGATGTATTAAAATATCTTGACAATCTGAAAAAGACAGAAAGCAACGGAATAATTCATGCATCAGCTTCAAAAGATATTCGGACATTCTCTCCTTCTTGTTCAGCCGATGACCGTACACGTCATTTCCTGAAGGTACAGGACGGATGTGATTATTTCTGCAGTTATTGTACTATTCCTTTTGCCCGAGGCCGAAGCAGAAACGGTTCTATCGAAAGCCTGGTAAAACAAGCCGAAGAAGTAGCTGCTCAAGGAGGTAAAGAAATCGTTCTGACAGGTGTCAATATCGGTGATTTTGGTAAAACGACAGGTGAAACCTTTATCGATTTGATCCGTGCTCTGGATGAAGTGGAGGGAATAGAACGTTATCGTATATCTTCAATCGAGCCGAATCTCATTACCGATGAAGCGATCGATTTTGTGGCTGCCAGCAAACGTTTTGCTCCTCATTTCCATATTCCTTTGCAGAGTGGAAGTGATGATGTGTTGAAACTGATGCGACGTCGTTATAATACAGCCCTGTTCCGTCATAAAATTGAAAAGATAAAATCAATCATGCCGGATGCCTTTATCGGTGTTGACGTTATTGTCGGGACTAGAGGTGAAACAGATCAGTTCTTTGAAGATGCCCGTCAATTCATCGAAAGTCTGGATGTAACGCAATTGCACGTTTTCAGTTATTCGGAACGTCCGGGAACACAAGCTCTAAAAATAGAACTGGAGGTTGACCCGAAAGTAAAACATGCACGTAGTCAAGTACTTTTAGAAATATCTGAAAGGAAATTACAGGCTTTCTATGAAAATCATATCGGTCGTGAAGCAAAAGTTCTATTCGAACATACCAAAAAAGATGGAATGATGCATGGATTCACCGAAAACTATATAAAAGTTGAAACACCATACGATGCTTCTCTTATTAATGAAACAAAAATAATTCGATTAGGAGAATGGAATGATGACAAGACTGCCTTAAAGCTAGAATCATTCGTATAAGTTATTACAATATGTGGACCAATATATTTTATACATTACTATACGGCATCGTTAAATTACATGCGTTGCTTCCCATGAAGGCACTATATGTACTTTCGGATGTACTGTATGTACTTGTTTACAAAATAATCAGATATAGGGTAAAAGTAACCAGACGAAATTTAAAAGCATCTTTCCCGGAAAAGAACGAAGCTGAATTATTACAATTGGAAAAGGCTTTTTATCATCATTTCGCCGATTATGTTGTTGAAACCATAAAGCTGGCACATATCTCTCTTGAAGAACTTCAAAACAGAGCTTATATTCAAAACCCTGAAATTCTAGACAAACTAATGGAAGAGGGACATCCTTGTTGTCTGTTATTAATGGGACATTATGGCAACTGGGAATGGTATTCGGGATCCACTACCCGATTCAAGGATGCCAAAATATATCAGATTTATCGTCCTTTGAATAATAAAGCGGTAGATCGCTTATTTATCAGTCTTCGTACTAAATTTGGTTCATTAGGTATTCCTAAGAATGATACTGTCCGTGAAGTTATCCGCCTGCAAAAAAACAAAATCAGATCAGCTGTTATCTTTTTGGCTGACCAAACTCCAAGCAGAAACAATCTTCATTATTGGACTACATTTCTAAATCAAGATACTTCTGTCTTAACCGGAGCAGAAAGACTGGCTAAGAAATTAAACACGCCCGTTGTCTTTCTAGATGTTCAAATGCTTGAACGAGGTTATTACACTCTTGAAATGCAATTATTAACAGATAATCCAAAAGAGACTCCAGACAACTGGATAACGGAACAATATGCCAGAAGTATAGAGAAAAGCATTCGCCGTAATCCTGCCGGATGGCTTTGGACTCATAAAAGATGGAAATACAAACGTTCTGACGCTATAATTCATCATGACAACAAATAATAAAAAAATAGCGATAGTAATTTTAAACTGGAATGGTTCTGCTTTGATGCAGAAATTTCTTCCTTCTGTTTTACGTTATTCTCAGGAAGATCTTGCCGATGTCATCGTCGCCGATAACGGTTCCACGGATGACTCCTTACAGATGCTGACAGATAAATTTCCTTCTGTAAAGATCATACGTCTTGAAAAGAATTTTGGTTTTGCTGAAGGATATAATCAGGCTCTCAAACAAATAGATTATCCGTATACCGTCTTGCTTAACAGCGATGTTGAAGTAGCTCCCAACTGGCTGGACGCTCCATTCAGAATGTTAGAAGATAATCAGGATATAGCAGCTGTACAACCCAAAATAAAAGCGGAACAGCATCGAAATCTATTTGAATATGCCGGAGCTTCCGGAGGTTTTATGGATATTTATGGTTATCCATTCTGTCGTGGAAGATTGTTACATATCGTCGAAGAAGATAAAGATCAATATAATGAACCGATTGATATTCTCTGGGCAACAGGAGCCTGCTTGTTTATAAGAACAAATATTTACAAAGAAGCCGGAGGATTAGACAGTGGATTCTTCGCTCATCAGGAAGAAATAGATCTTTGCTGGAGATTACGATCTCGAGGTTATCGTTTGGTCTGCACACCACAATCAATCATATATCATGTTGGAGGAGGTACCCTAAATGCAGAAAGTCCGCGAAAAACTTTTCTTAACTTCCGAAACAATCTATTGATGCTCTACAAAAATCTTCCTGAAGATAAATTACATAGAGTCATGAATATACGTCGTATCCTCGATTATGTAGCAGCAACAAAGTTCTTCCTTTGCGGACATCCCCAAAATGCCTGGGCTGTTTATCAGGCCCGACGGGAATTTCATAAATTAAAGTCAACATATAAATCTAAAAGAGAAGAAAATATACGTAGAACAACTCTTCATAACATACCGGAATTGAAAACATACAGTCTGTTATGGCAATTCTATATAAAAGGGAGAAAACATTATTCAGACTTGCCGCAATAACCACCAGGTTTCTTGCGTTATGTTATAGTGTCAGTTGTATTATCCAACATAACTAATTTGTAATGAATCAACATAAATCATACATACTCTTTTGTCTACTGGGGCTCTTCCTCACCTCTCTGTTTTTCTCTTGCAAATCAGTAAAACTAAGTGATGCAGAAGAGAAACAACGTATTGGTGAATATTATGAAGCTGCTGCCATGTATCGTAAAATATACACAAAAACATCTCCAAAGAAAAGAGATTTACGTGGATATATAGCTTTTCACATGGCTGAATGCAATCGGTTTATCAATAGTACAGATAAAGCTATCAGTGGATATATGAATGCCGTTCGTTACAAATATCCTGATTCCATTCTTAACCTACGTCTTGGACAGATGTTACAACGTAAAGGCCGTTATGCTGAAGCGATCAAACAATATGATGCTTATCTTGCCTATAATCCGGAGAGTCAACTAGCTTTCAATGGAATTGAAGGTTGCCAGGCAGCACCGGTTTGGAAAAAGAATCCGACCCGTTATGAAGTGAAAAGAATGGAAAAATTCAATTCTCGCCGAGGAGAATTCTGTCCAATGCTGACAGGAGAAAAATTTGATCAACTTTATTTTGCCTCTTCAAGGACTAAAGACAAAGAAGCAAAAGTGAGTGCTATAACTGGACAATACAATAACAATTTCTTTTTAGTCAAACAAGACGAAAAAGGGAACTGGCTTGCCCCGGTCGAATTGGAAGATCCCGTAAATACGGAGTTTGACGAAGGTACACCATCTTTCTCGGCAGATGGAAATACGATGTATTATACTTATTGTTCACAAGATGAGACAAGTAATCGTACTGCTGAAATTTATACTTCGAGCAGAAGTAGTGCCAAATGGGGTAAAGGAACTCGAACAACAATTGTGAAAGACTCCATCACTCCATTAGGTCATCCTGCAATTTCTCCAGACGGGAAATACTTATATTTTACTTCAGACGTTGTTGGCGGATACGGTGGAAAGGATTTATATCGCGCAACTGTTTCAGGTGGGAGTTTTGGTCCGATGGAAAATTTAGGACCTGAATTGAATACGACAGGAGATGAAATGTTTCCTTATGTGAGAGATTCTGTCACTCTTTATTTTGCCTCAAACGGACATCCAGGTGCTGGAGGTTTGGATCTTTTCAAAGCAACTAAAGATAGTACGGGCCATTGGTATATTGAAAATCTGGGGTTTCCAATTAATTCTTCAAGCGATGACTTTGGTATTACTTTTGCAGGTGATAAAGAAAAAGGATTCTTCAGCTCTAACAGAAATGATGCCCGTGGATTTGATCATATCTATTCTTTCGAAAAGCCGACTATTACTATAAATATAGAAGGAATAGTGAATGATGTTGACGAATATCCAATAGAAAATGCTACGGTTCGGATTGTAGGAAAAGATGGTTTGAATGCAAAAGTTCCAACTAAAAAGGATGGGACTTATCAAGTGGAACTTGAGCGTGACATAAAATATGTCATGATGGCAAGTGCTCGTGGTTTCCTGAATCAGAATTATGAGCTGCACACGAGTCCGGAGGAAAAGAACGAAACTTATATAGTTGATTTTTACCTCTCTCCTATCAGCAAACCGGTAGTCATCGAAAATATCTTCTATGATTTCGACAAAGCGACTCTTCGACCGGAATCAAAGAAAGCTTTGGATGAAATGATTAAAATGCTAAACGACAATCCTAACGTAACAATTGAATTAGGTGCTCATACAGACCGTAAAGGAAGAGATCAGTACAACGAAAAGTTAGCCCAACGACGTGCCCAGTCCGTTGTAGATTATCTGATTGAACATGGCATTAAAAAGGATCGTCTGGAAGCGAAAGGCTATGGAGAAAGTGTTCCTAAGACTATCAATAAAAAGATGGCAAAACAATTCGATTTTCTGAAAGAAGGTGATGTTCTTACAGAAGAGTTTATTTTGAAACTGACTCCAGAACAACAAGAAGCTGCCGATCAAATCAACAGAAGAACGGAATTCAAGGTTTTAAGAACAAATTACAATTTATTCTAAAAACGAAATATATAGATAAAAGGGAACATGTCCATATTATGTTCCCTTTTTATTATTACTTTTAACACCATAAAAAAAGCATCTACAATTAATTTTGCAGATGCTTAAGTGGGCGTTGACGGATTCGAACCGCCGACCCTCTGCTTGTAAGGCAGATGCT
>JAHHQS010000011.1 GCA_020026285.1 Parabacteroides sp.
TAGAGCATTTGACTACGGATCAAAAGGTTATAGGTTTGAATCCTATGCGAGTCACCATTCTTCTTATTGCAGATCTTTTACATATTGGCTCGCTAGCTCAACTGAATAGAGCATCTGACTACGGATCAGAAGGTTATAGGTTTGAATCCTATGCGAGTCACACAATGTAATAATATTTATTGGCTCGCTAGCTCAACTGAATAGAGCATTTGACTACGGATCAAAAGGTTATAGGTTTGAATCCTATGCGAGTCACGAAGACTGAAAGTTTTACTTTCGGTCTTTTTTTTGTTTTATACTCTTCTTTGTCTGCTAATATGTACTTCGTTTCAGACCATAAGGCAGTTCTTTTTCTTGTTTTTATTATTTAAATATGTCAAAATGGCATATTTATTGAATGGCATTACATTTGTTTCTGTATGTATGATGTTTAATTAGAAATAGAAAATAGAAAGGATTATAAATATATGAACTTTAACAACTTTACAATTAAATCACAGGAGGCTGTGCAATCTGCTGTACAACTGGCTACGCAGAACGGACAGCAGTCTATTGAAGCGGTTCATTTATTAAAAGCTGTCATTATGACGGGAGAAAGTATAACTAACTTTCTTTTTCAAAAGCTAGGTGTGAATCCGCAAAATGTAATGCGGACTTTGGATGCCGAGATTGCTTCGTTACCCAAAGTCTCGGGTGGTGAACCTTATTTATCTGGCGAAGCCAACTCTGTTTTGCAGAAGGCGGTAGATTATTCTTCCAAGTTGGGAGATCAGTATGTCTCTCTGGAACCAATAATTCTGGCTTTGTTTACAGAGAAAAGTAATGCTTCTCAGATATTAAAGGATGCTGGAGTTACTGAAAAGGAATTACGTAAGGCTATAGAAGAACTTCGTAAGGGAAATAAGGTGACCAGCCAGTCGGCTGAAGATACATATGAAGCTTTAAGCAAATATGCTCTTAATTTGAATGAAATGGCTCGAAGCGGAAAACTGGATCCGGTAATTGGCCGTGACGAAGAAATTCGAAGAGTCTTACAGATCCTGAGCCGTAGAACAAAAAATAATCCGATATTGATAGGTGAACCGGGTGTCGGTAAAACAGCTATAGCTGAAGGATTGGCCCATCGTATCATACGCGGAGATGTTCCGGAGAACTTGAAGTCAAAACAAATCTATTCATTGGATATGGGAGCTTTGGTTGCCGGAGCCAAGTATAAAGGTGAGTTTGAAGAAAGATTGAAAGCTGTTGTCAACGAAGTGACAAAGGCTGAAGGTGAAATTATCTTGTTTATTGATGAAATTCATACTTTGGTAGGAGCAGGTAAAGGTGAAGGAGCAATGGATGCTGCAAATATATTGAAACCTGCTTTGGCAAGAGGTGAATTGAGATCAATTGGTGCAACTACTTTGGATGAGTATCAGAAGTATTTTGAAAAAGACAAGGCATTGGAACGTCGTTTCCAGATAGTAATGGTCGATGAACCGAATGAGTTGGATGCTATTTCTATTTTGCGTGGTCTGAAAGAAAAATACGAGAATCATCATAAGGTCAGAATCAAAGATGACGCAATCATTGCTGCTGTTCAGTTGTCAACTCGTTACATATCCGATCGTTTTTTACCTGATAAGGCTATCGATTTAATGGATGAGGCTGCCGCTCGTTTGCGTATGCAGATGAATTCTGTACCAGAAGCCTTGGATGAAGTTTCGCGTCGTATCAAACAACTGGAGATAGAGCGTGAGGCTATAAAGAGAGAGGATGATAAACAGAAACTCGAATATTTAAATAAGGAGATTGCCGAGCTGAAAGACGAAGAGAAAAAACAGAAAGCTCAATGGGAGAGTGAAAAGTCTTTGATCAATCAGATTCAGCAGGATAAGATTGATATCGAAAATCTGAAATTTGAAGCAGACAAGGCGGAAAGAGAAGGTGATTATGGTAAAGTCGCTGAAATTCGCTATGGTAAAATCAAAGAAAGAGAAACAGATATCAAGAATGTTCAAGACAAATTACATAACATGCAGGGAGCTGCAGCTATGATTAAGGAGGAAGTTGACAGTGATGATATAGCTGAGGTCGTTTCTCGTTGGACAGGTATTCCGATCACCAAGATGTTGCAGAGTGAAAAGGATAAATTGTTACATCTTGAAGATGAACTGCATAAACGTGTCGTTGGTCAGGATGAGGCAATATCGGCTATAGCCGATGCCGTCAGAAGAAGTCGTGCAGGCTTGCAGGATCCTAAACGTCCAATCGGTTCCTTTATATTTCTTGGAACGACGGGTGTTGGTAAGACGGAGCTGGCAAAAGCTTTGGCCGATTATTTGTTTGATGACGAGAATATGATGACTCGTATCGACATGAGTGAATATCAAGAGAAGTTCAGTGCGACTCGTTTGATTGGAGCACCTCCGGGATATGTTGGATATGACGAAGGTGGTCAACTGACAGAAGCTATCAGACGTAAACCTTATTCTGTTGTTCTATTTGATGAAATAGAAAAGGCTCATCCGGATGTCTTCAATATCTTATTACAGGTTTTGGATGATGGACGATTGACTGATAATAAAGGTAGAATGGTCAATTTTAAGAATACCATTATTATCATGACAAGTAATATGGGATCTTCATTAATCAGGGAAAACTTTGAGAATATGAATGATTCAAATAAATCGGAAGTCGTCGCTTCTACAAAGAATCAGGTTCTGGAATTGTTGAAACGAAACATTCGTCCGGAATTCTTGAATCGTATCGATGAAATAATTATGTTTACTCCATTAAGCGAGTCTGAAATAAAAGAGATTGTTGGTTTGCAGTTGAATATAGTTAAATCGATGGTTGCCAAGAATGGAATAGACTTACAGTTTACCGATTCTGCTTTAAACTTTATTAGTCATGAAGGATATGATCCGCAATTTGGTGCGCGTCCGGTTAAACGAGTTATTCAGCATTATGTATTGAATGAATTGTCTAAAGCTATTTTAGGTGGTACTATTGATCGGACAAAACCTATTGTGATAGATTATAATATGAATAATTTGGTGTTTAAAAACTAAAAGAGCTTCATATTGTTCTAGGGATAATAAATACGGAATTCAGAAATTGAGTTCCGTATTTTTTTTGTTTGAAATATTAGATTGACTGTTTTTTTATTTAAAGTTGAGATGTAAATTTATGTCTGTCAGGTGTGGTGAAATATCTCCCAGCTTTTGAAAAATCCGTAGGAGATTTTTACAAATAAGTCTGATGATTCTATCAAAATGTGGGACATTTATCATAGGAATAGAAAAACTTAATTTTTTAAGGTTTATAACTTTTGATTGATCCTTGATTATCAGAGATATTTGTAGTCCTCTTCCCCTTTTTATCTTTTTTGCCTGCTATCAGAAAACATCGTTGTAACGGACAACATTTGGAAGGAAGAATAATTCTTGTCAAGTCATTAAATTGATTCATTTAAGCGTTTGAATATTTTTTTTGATTTTTTAAACAGAAAAAATAAAGATTTAGACTTCTTGTTGTTTTATATCTTCTAATGTTATTAGATTGAAATTTCATTTGTATAATAGCCGCTAATAAAAAATAAATACTATATTTGTTGAATATTAATTATAAACCAGGTGGATTATGAGTGATAACAAGGATTTTATTTATGATGAAGATGATTCTGTAAAATATATACAGAATTATTTGCCTCAGGAACTAAAAGGAAAATTCAGCAATGATGATATCAATTATATTGTTGATTTGATTTATGAGTTTTATGAAAGCAAAGGTTGTATGGATGAAAATCTGTCTGATGATGCTGAAGTTGAAATTGATGAAGATGAATTAACAGCATTTGTTGTCAAAAATGCACAGAAAGATGGTGTAGGCAAATTTACAGCAGAAGAAATTGGATTTATTGTTCAAGGAGAGATGGCTTATTGCGAATCTCTAGATATGTTTGATTAAAATATAAAGATAAAGGTTATGAAGAATTTTAAAGTGTTATCTGTATTGCTTTTGTCTTTTGCCCTGATATTTTCAAGTTGTGGTACTTGGAATAACACCCAGAAAGGTGCTGCTATCGGTGTTGGTGGTGGTGCTGCTGTAGGTGCAGGTGTAGGAGCTTTGGCTGGTAATACAGTTTTAGGAAGTGTTATAGGTGCAGCTGTGGGTGGTACTGCAGGAGCATTGATTGGTAAAAAAATGGATAAACAGAAGAAAGAATTGGAAGCTACTCTTCCTGAAGAAACTACCGTTGAATCAATAAACGATGGTGAAGCACTGAAGGTTACTTTCGATTCCGGTATCTTGTTCGCTACCAATTCCAGTACGATAGGCGACGCTTCAAAAAGCGCTTTACGTAATTTGGCAGTTAGTTTGAATCAGAATCCTGGTACTGATATTAAAATTATCGGTCATACTGATAATACAGGAAAAGTTGATTATAATCAGGTCCTTTCTGAAAAAAGAGCTAAAAGTGTATTCGACTATTTGATGGTTGATCAAGGTGTGAGCAGCAGCCGTATGACTTATGAAGGAAAAGGTATTCATCAGCCGGTAGCTGATAACTCAACTCCAGAAGGCCGTTCTTTGAACCGTCGAGTTGAAATTATAATCCTTCCTAGCAAACAAATGATACAGGATGCTCAAAACGGTACATTGCAATAAGAAAGAATCTAAATATTAGAAGTTTCCGAGATAAATAGAAAGCGGAGTCAGTAAACTCCGCTTTTTTTTATGTGAATATCAAAACTTTCTTTATGTTATAAAACATGCATCTTGTTTGTGTTTAATTAAAATAAGAGATATAATTTTACACTCAGTTTATAAACTTTTAGTACACATGGAGAACAAAAAAACAAAGTCTGGCTTGTTTTTCAATAACTTCTGTAAACAAGTCGATGGTAAAAATACTTCAATTTGTGTGATTACAAATAAACAAGGCGCTGAAGCTGTAATCACTAATTATGGCGCAAAAATCGTATCTTTATTAGTTCCTGCTAAAAATGGTGAATGGAAAGATGTTGTGTTAGGTCATGCATCTATTGATGATTATCTTTCATCTGGAGAACCTACATTTGGAGCAACTTGTGGCCGATATGCAAATAGAATAGCAAAAGGTCGTTTTGAATTGGATGATCATGTATATGATCAGTTAGCAATTAATAACGGACCAAACAGTTTGCATGGCGGATTAAAAGGATTCCATTTTAGAGTATGGGATATGGAACAGGTTAATGAACAAACAGTTCGTTTGACTTATGTTGCAGCAGATGGTGAAGAAGGATATCCGGGAGAATTGACTGCTACTATTACATATCATTTAGCGGATGATAATGAAATTGTTATTTCTTATGAGGCAAAAACGACCAAACCAACGGTTGTTAATTTAACAAATCATTCTTATTTTAATCTATCTGGAGAAGGCGATCGTTATATTGGTGATCATGTTCTGACTATCCTGGCAGATGCTTATCTGCCTACAGATGAAACCGCGATACCTTATGGACCAAAAGAAAATGTTTCAGGTACTCCAATGGATTTCACTACACCTCATGAAATAGGTGAACGTATTAATGATGATTTTCAGCAATTGATTTTTGGCAAAGGTTATGATCATTGTTATGTATTGAATAAAGAAGTAAATGAGATGGCATTAGCTTCACGTTGTTATTCTCCTAAAACAGGAATTGTGATGGAAACATATACAACTGAGCCGGGCATCCAGTTATATACCGCAAATTGGTTGAATGAATCTATAATAGGAAAGAATGGACATCCTTATCCTGAAAGATGCTCGTTCTGCTTAGAAACACAACATTTCCCGGATAGCCCTAATAAGGCGGATTATCCATCAACTGTTTTACGTCCGGGTGAAACATTCCAAAGCCAGACAGTATATAAATTTACAGTAGAATAAATCAATAAATATTAATAATTAAAAAGACTTAAAAAAGAAATGAATTCAACTAGTCAAAAAAATTACACATTGCCTATCATTATGATGGTGGCTTTGTTTTTTATGATCTCGTTTGTGACAGGTTTGCAAAACCCATTTGGCGTTATTGTTAAGAATCAATTCCAGGCAACAAACTTAATGTCACAGTTAGGTAATGCTGCAAACTTTATTGCTTATGCATTTATGGGTGTGCCAGCAGGTATGTTGTTGCAGAAAATTGGTTACAAAAAAACAGCTTTGTCTGCAATTGTTGTTGGTTTTGTAGGTGTATTTATCTCTTACTTGTCAGGTTTGGCAGGAAGCTATGCTGTTTATTTGACAGGTGCATTTGTATCAGGTTTCTCTATGTGTATGTTAAATACAGTAGTTAACCCGATGTTGAACACTCTTGGTGGTGGTGGAAACAAAGGTAATCAGTTGATTCAGGTAGCAGGTTCTGTTAACTCAATTGGTGCAACAATTGTTCCGGTATTTGTTGGTTATTTGATGGGAGATGCAGCTCGTGCAACAATTAGTGATGCTGCTCCTGCTTTGTTCTTGGCAATGGGTATCTTTGCTTTGGCATTCATCGTTCTTATCAGTATGAATATTCCTGAACCAAGTTTGGAACGTCAGCAGAAAACAGTTTCAACAGAACCAGATAAATATAGCGCATTTTCTTTCCGTCACTTTGTTTTAGGAACAGTAGCTATTTTTGTTTACGTAGGTGTTGAAGTTGGTATTCCAAACTTTATGAACTTGTTTGCTACTAGCTCAGAATTAGGTATTGATACAACAACAGCAGGTAGCTTGGTTGGTACATATTGGTTCTTGATGATGATTGGCCGTTTGTTCGGTGCTTCATTTGGTGCTAAGATTTCAAGTAAAGTTATGTTGTCAACAGCTTCATTAATTGGTTTGATCTTTATTGCAATTGCAATATTCGCTCCTGTTTCAGCAAAAGTAAGTATGCCAGTGTTCTTGTCTAGCTTATCATTCGGTATGGTAGAAGTTCCTGTAAGCATTATGTTTATGGCTATTTGCGGTTTGTGTACATCAATCATGTGGGGTGGTATCTTTAACTTGGCTGTTGAAGGCTTAGGTAAATATACAGAAGCTGCTTCTGGATTCTTCATGGTTATGGTTTGTGGTGGTGGTATTTTACCATTGCTTCAGGGTGTTGTTGCCGACTTCGCAGGATTCCAGTATAGCTATTTCGTTATCTTTATCGGTTTGGCTTACTTGTTATTCTACGCTTTGATTGGTAGCAAGAATGTTAATAAGGATATTCCTGTAGAATAATTAAAAACATAAAATATAAAAATTAAATAGCTAAGTAGGAGGTATTCCTGCTTAGCTGTTTGTTTGAAAATAAATAATATAATTATCATGAAAGCAAAGATTAGAAATAAGTTCCAGGAGTTATTTAATACTTCAGGTACATTTTATGCATCTCCTGGTCGTATTAATTTGATTGGTGAACACACTGATTATAATGGTGGTTTCGTATTTCCGGGTGCTATAGACAAAGGTATGATCGCTGAAATCAAACCCAACGGAACAGATAAAGTACGTGCATTTTCTATTGATTTAAATGATTATGCTGAATTTGGTTTGAATGAAGAAGATGCTCCAAAAGCAAGTTGGGCAAGATATATTTTTGGCGTTTGTCGTGAAATAATCAAACGTGGAGGTTCGGTACAGGGGTTCGATACAGCTTTTGCCGGAGATGTGCCTCTTGGTGCCGGTATGTCTTCTTCTGCAGCTTTGGAAAGTACTTATGCTTTTGCTTTGAATGAGTTATATAATTTAAACATCGAAAAATTCGAATTAGCTAAAATTGGTCAATCTACTGAACATAATTATTGTGGTGTAAACTGTGGTATTATGGACCAGTTTGCATCAGTGTTTGGTAAAAAAGGTCATTTGATGCGTTTGGATTGCCGTTCTTTTGAATACGAATATTTCCCATTCGATCCAGAAGCTGCCGGCTATAAACTAGTCCTTTTAGATTCAGTTGTTAAACATGAATTAGCTTCATCTGCATACAATAAACGTCGTCAATCTTGTGAAAATGTTGTTGCTGCAATGAAGAAACATCATCCGGAAGTCGAATTCTTGCGTGATGCAACTTTGGAAATGCTTGCAGAAGTCAAGACTGAAGTTTCTGAAGAAGATTATATGCGTGCTGAATACATCATTGAAGAAATTCAGCGTGTATTAGATGTTTGTGAAGCTTTGGGTAAAGGTGATTACGAAACTGTTGGTGAAAAGATGTATCAAACTCATCATGGAATGAGTAAATTGTATGAAGTTAGTTGTGAGGAATTGGATTTCTTGAATGATATCGCTAAAGAATGTGGCGTAACTGGTTCTAGAGTGATGGGAGGCGGTTTTGGCGGATGTACAATCAACTTGGTAAAAGCTGATAAATATGATGCATTTGTTGAAAAAGCATTCAGTGAATATACAAAGAAATTCGGTCACGAACCGAAGTTGTACAATGTTATTATCAGTGATGGTGCTCGTCGTTTGGAATAATTAGACAATAAAAATAATTTAATGAGAGGTAATTTGCAAGAGCGAATTATCTCTCTTTTTTTATGAAACTTTGTCCATTTTTAAGGACTAATATAAAATTTTTATTAGTAGAAATACTTACTAAACAAGCGAAGTAATTGCAAGGCTTATTATTTATGCCTAAATTTGTAGCGGAATTAACGTATAGCGAATTATGAACGACATTAAATTAATGAATAGAGCGGCTGATAATATCCGTATCTTGGCTGCTTCAATGGTTGAGAAGGCTAAATCCGGTCACCCGGGTGGAGCAATGGGCGGTGCAGACTTTGTAAACGTCTTGTTCTCTGAATTTTTAGTGTATGATCCTAAAAATCCAAAATGGGAAGGCCGTGATCGTTTCTTCTTGGACCCAGGACATATGTCTCCAATGTTGTATTCAGTGTTAGCATTGACTGGTAAATTTACTCTTGAAGATTTGCAGAATTTCCGTCAATGGGGAACTGTTACTCCGGGACATCCTGAAGTTAACGTAATGCGCGGAATTGAAAATACATCCGGTCCATTAGGACAAGGACATACATATGCAGTGGGGGCTGCTATTGCTGCTAAATTCCTTCAGGCACGTTTAGGTGAGGAGGTAATGGATCAGACTATTTATTCCTATATTTCTGACGGCGGTATCCAGGAGGAAATATCTCAGGGTTCAGGCCGTGTTGCTGGAACTTTAGGATTAAATAATTTAATCATGTTTTATGATGCTAACAATATTCAGTTGTCTACTACAGTAGAAGAAGTAGACGATGAAAATGTTGCTATGAAATATGAAGCATGGGGATGGAAAGTCATTACAATCAATGGTAATGATGTTAATGAAATCCGTCAGGCTTTAACCGAAGCTAAGGCTGAGCAGCATAAACCAACATTGATTATCGGAACAACTGTTATGGGTAAAGGTGCTTTGGCAGCCGATCGTAGCAGTTTTGAAAATAAAGTGTCTACACATGGTCAGCCATTATCTGCTGCTGGTGTCTGCATGGAAGAAACTATTAAAAATTTAGGAGGAGATCCTGAAAATCCATTTACCATTTTCCCAGAGGTTGCAGAATTATATGCAAGGCGTGAAGCAGAATTAAATGCTATCATGGCTAAAAAATATGCAGCTAAAGCTGCTTGGGCTGCTGCTAATCCAGAATTGGCAGTTAAATTGGAAAACTGGTTCTCTGGTAAACTTCCTGAAATTGATTGGGCTGCTATTGAACAAAAAGCTAATCAGGCAACACGTGGAGCTTCTTCTACTGTTTTAGGTGTTTTGGCTACCAAAGTGGAAAATATGATTTGTGCTTCTGCCGACTTGTCAAATTCAGACAAGACTGATGGCTTCCTGAAGAAAACACATGCATTTAAAAAAGGTGATTTCTCTGGAGCTTTCTTCCAGGCAGGTGTTTCCGAGTTGACAATGGCTTGTATCTGTATAGGTATGTCTTTGCATGGTGGTATTATTCCTGCATGTGGAACATTCTTTGTTTTCTCTGATTATATGAAGCCAGCTTTACGTATGGCTGCATTGATGGAACAGCCTGTCAAGTTTATTTGGACTCATGATGCTTTCCGTGTTGGTGAAGATGGACCAACTCATCAGCCTGTTGAACAGGAAGCTCAAGTACGTTTATTAGAAAAATTAAAGAATCATAAAGGTAATAATTCCATGTTGGTTCTTCGTCCGGGTGATGTTTATGAAACAACAGTTGCTTGGAAGATGGCTATGGAAAATATGGCTACACCAACAGCTTTGATTCTTTCTCGTCAGAATGTACCTAATTTACCGGCTAAAGAAGATCGTTATCAGGAAGCTTTAGGTGCTGAAAAGGGTGCTTATATCTTGAATGAAGACGAAAATCCGGAAGTAACATTGGTTGCATCAGGTTCTGAAGTTTCAACTTTGGTTGACGGGGCTGCATTATTAAGAGCAGAAGGTATCAAACTTCGCATCGTTTCTGTTCCTTCTGAAGGTTTGTTCCGTTCTCAAAGCAAGGAATATCAGAATTCTGTTATTAAACCAGGTAGTAAGGTGTTTGGTTTGACAGCTGGCCTGCCAGTAAACATGGAAGGTCTTGTTGGTTCTAATGGCCGCGTTTGGGGCCTGGATTCTTTCGGATATTCTGCTCCATATAAAGTTTTGGATGAAAAGCTTGGCTTTACTGGTCAGAATGTTTATAATCAAGTTAAAGAATTATTAGCTGAATAAATTATACAAGATGAAGACTATTGGTTTATGTTGTGATCATGCCGGTTTCCCTTTGAAGGAATTTGTAAAGGATGTCCTGACCAAAAAAGGTTTGGCATATAAGGACTTTGGAACATATTCTACAGATAGCTGCGACTATCCTGATTTTGCTCATAAAATGGCTGAAGCTATTGAAGCTGGTGAAGTTTATCCGGGTATTGCAATTTGTGGTTCTGGAAACGGTATTAGTATGACATTGAACAAACATAAAGGTGTGCGTGCTGCGCTTTGCTGGCAGGAAGAACTGGCAACTTTGGCAAGAGCTCACAATGATGCAAATGTATTATCTATGCCAGGACGATTTATATCAAATGAAGAGGCGCTTAAGATAGTTGAAGCTTTCTTGAATACTCCATTTGAAGGTGGTCGTCACGTACGTCGTGTAGAGAAAATCTCACAATTATAATAATTCAACGATATAAGATTATTATTAAAGCTCCTCTTTACAATAGTAAAGGGGAGCTTTTTTGTTATATGTACGATCTAATTTGTTTTTAAGAATTTGTTTCATTCGCTGAAAAAAGATAGATTTGCGTAATCACTTTTGAAAAACATAGGATATGGATAAAAGAATCGTTATAACAATTGGTCGTCAGTTTGGAAGTGGAGGACGTGAGATTGGGAAAAAATTGGCTGAAGTATTAGGTATCGGATATTACGACAAAGAGTTGATTGCTATTGCTGCACGTGACAGTGGCTTATGTACTGATGTCTTTGAAAAGGCTGATGAACATGCGGCTAGTGGATTAGCTTATGCCTTTGCTTTAGGTTATCCATATATGGGAACTTTTATGCCTTTTAATGATGTCCTTTCTAATGATGAACTATTCCGAATACAGAGTGATGCTATTCGAAATTTGGCTTTAAAAGAATCTTGCGTTATTGTTGGAAGATGTGCTGATTATATTTTACGGGATGATCCTGCTTGTTTTAGTATTTTTATTCATAATAATACAGAGACTCGTGTTCAACGGATTGTTGAAAGTACCGGCCTTTCTGTAGAAGAAGCTAGAAATTTGATGGATAAAACAGACAAGAGTCGATCTTCCTATTATAATTATTATACAAACAAAACCTGGGGAGCTGCATCATCTTATAATTTTTCAATAGACGTTTCGGTTTTAGGAGTCGATGCCACGGTCGAATTTATAAAAGCTTTTGTTGAGAAGAAATTGAATATGAGTATTTAAATTGATTTAACTTTATTAAATGAGGTTTATTGGAATTTTGCAAAATAGAGATTTTTTTATTTATTTTGCGGAAACCTAAAAAACGGTCCGTTCTGATGAATTGCAAACAAAAAATATCTTATACTATGTTGCTGGTAGCAAGTTTATTTGTTTTGTTATCGGTGATATTGCCGCATCATCATCATCAGGACGGAACACCTTGTTATGAATGGTTATGGCAAGGAGATAATGCCTGTGATCAGCATCATCATGCTCATGATTCAAGTCATGATATGGATTGTTCAGGACATAATCAGGCTTTGAATCTTACTATTGAGAAGCATGTCATAGATAACAATCCTTCTCATTTTCTGCAGATATCATTATATTCATTATTATATTTTTTATATCCCGATAAACAAGACTTGCTGAGTTTTCTGTATCAGCAGTGGTGGGATAATTATCCGGAGTCCTTCTACATATCATGGCTTCCTGAAGGCGTTGGATTACGTGCTCCTCCATTTATGATTTAATAGATATATAGTGTTCCTGTTTTTTAGATTGGAATTCTATAAGCCCTAGGAACAGGATGTTCATCTTGTTCTAAGATTGTCTGTCTGCTCCTCTGAATGAATATATTACGTTGTAATAACAAGATTCAGACAATCTGATACTTGTACATAATATTAAATGTTAATCCGTTTTATATGGATTAGAAAAGGCTATACTATTAAATCGCTTGTAAAAAATGAAAAAAATATATTTGGTATGCCTGGTAGCAGCTTACATTTTGTCTGGTTGCCAGGGAAATAGTGCGCATTCACATGATGATCACGCTCATGATCATTCGGTTGAATCTTCCGGCCATAATCATGAACACGAACACGAACATGAAGAACATGAGCACGAACATGAAGCCGGAGAGATTGTTTTTAAAAAGGATAAAGCCGAGGCTATCGGCTTACAAACCGAAGTAATGACTCCATCTGTTTTTGCGGAAGTCTTAAAGACTAGCGGACAGGTTCAGGAAGCTCAAGGTTCGGAATCTGTATTGGTTGCAACTATTCCGGGTATTGTTTCTTTAGGTTCTACTCGTTTGATGGATGGTACGGCAGTTCGAAAAGGTCAAACCGTTCTTTCATTAGCTTCTAGATCTTTATCAGATGGTGATGTTGTTCTTCGATTGAAGAATACTTATGAGACTGCTTTGCATGAATACGAAAGAATGAAAGATCTGGTTGCCGATAAAATCGTTTCTAAGAAAGATTTTGAACAGGCTCGTTTGGCTTATGAAAATGCCAAAGTCGCTTATGATGCTGTAGTGGATAAACAATCTGCTAAAGGTGTTGCTGTTACTGCTACTATGAACGGCTTTTTAAAGAATGTGTTAGTTAAAGAGGGTGATTACGTAGCTGTTGGTCAGCCATTGGCTACTATTTCTCAGAATAACAGACTAGTCCTTCGTGCAGACGTTTCTGAAAAGTATTATTCTCGACTTCCAATGTTACGTTCAGCAAACTTCAAGACTCCGTATGATGACAAGTTATATAAATTGGACGATTTGAATGGTCGATTCCTCCAATATGGAAAAGCATCTTCAGATAATTCTTTTTATGTACCGGTTTTATTTGAGTTTGATAACAAAGGAGCCGTTATTCCGGGGTCTTTTGTTGAAGTTTATTTGCTGGGAACCCCAATAGAACAGGTTTTAAGTGTTCCTCTTACTTCGTTGATAGAAGAACAGGGCGTTTATTCTGTTTATATTCGTTTGGATGAAAATTGTTATAAGAAACAGGAAGTTACTTTGGGTGTTGAAAATGGTGAAAGAATTCAGATTCTTTCCGGTTTGAAAGCAGGCGACAAAGTCGTGACCAAAGGAGCTTATCAGATCAAGTTGTCATCTGCTTCGAATGCAATACCGGCTCATAGCCATCATCATTAATTAAAACCGATACGGATATGTTGAATAAGATTATTAGTTATTCATTGCATAACCGACTTGTTGTATTGGTTTGTGCAGTGTTATTGTTGATAGGCGGTACATATACAGCTTATCATACAGATGTGGATGTCTTTCCGGATTTGACAGCACCAACTGTAGTTGTCATGACCGAAGCAAATGGGATGGCTCCCGAAGAAGTGGAAAGATTGGTTACTTTTCCAGTCGAGACAGCCGTGAATGGTGCTACCAATGTACGCCGTGTACGTTCTTCTTCTACTACAGGTTTTTCTGTTGTCTGGGTCGAATTTGATTGGGGAACGGATATTTATTTGGCTCGTCAGATTGTATCTGAAAAATTGGCAATTGTTGCTGATGATCTCCCTCAGAATGTAGGTCGTCCTACAATGGGACCTCAGTCTTCTATTTTGGGTGAAATGCTGATTGTCGGTTTGACTTCGGATACTACTTCTTTGTTGGATTTAAGAACAATGGCCGATTGGACTATTCGTCCACGATTATTGTCAACTGGCGGTGTCGCTCAAGTAGCTGTTATCGGTGGCGATATCAAAGAATATCAAATCCAGTTGGAACCGGCTCGAATGAAGCATTATGGAGTAACTTTAGATCAGGTTTTGACCGTATGTCGTCAGATGAATCAGAATGCCAATGGTGGTGTTTTGTATGAATATTCTAATGAATATATTATTCGTGGACTTCTTACCACTACCAAAGCAGAGGAAATAGCCAAAGGGGTTGTTTCTACCACAGCTGATAATATTCCAATTCTACTGGAAGATGTGGCAACGGTAAAGATCGGAGGAAAACATCCGAAACTGGGTTTGGCTTCCGAACGTACAAAACCGGCCGTTTTAGTTACTGTAACTAAACAGCCAAATACAAGTACAATCGATTTAACTGCCAAGTTGGATGCCATCATGATGGATATTCAGAAGAACTTGCCACAGGATGTACATGTGTCAACTGATATTTTTCGTCAGAGCCGTTTTATTGAAAGCTCTATCAATAATGTGAAGGACAGTTTGATTGAGGGAAGTATTTTTGTTATCATCGTTCTGTTCCTTTTCCTGATGAACATCCGTACAACTGTGATATCGTTGGTAGCATTGCCTCTTTCTCTGTTGGTATCTGTTCTAACCTTGCACTATTTAGGATTTACGATCAATACAATGAGTTTGGGTGGTATGGCAATCGCCATTGGCTCATTGGTGGATGATGCGATTGTAGATGTGGAAAATGTGTATAAACGCTTGCGTCAGAACAGACTCTTGCCTGTGGAACAGCAACGTTCGACTATTGACGTGGTGTTCGATGCTTCACGTGAAGTTCGTATGCCTATTTTGAATTCAACATTGATTATTGTTGTCAGTTTTGTTCCGTTGTTCTTCCTGACTGGTATGGAAGGAAGAATGTTGATACCATTAGGAATTGCATTTATTGTTGCCTTGTTTGCTTCAACAGTTGTAGCATTGACATTGACTCCGGTGTTATGTAGTTTCTTGTTGGACCGAAAAGGAGAGAAACCGGTTCAGGATGCTTGGGTTGCCATAAAGTTACGAAGTGTTTACGAGAAGGCTTTAGTCCTTACTTTGAAATATAAGAAGCTGGTTCTCGCTTCTACTTTTCTGGTATTTGTTGTATCACTTGGATTGTTCTTTACGTTAGGTCGTAGTTTCCTTCCTCCATTCAATGAAGGATCATTTACTATCAATGTCAGTTCACTTCCAGGTATTTCTTTGGAAGAATCGGATAAGTTGGGGCGTCGTGCCGAAGAATTATTGTTACAGGTTCCCGAAATTCAGACTGTTGCTCGAAAGACTGGTCGTGCAGAATTGGATGAACATGCTTTGGGAGTGAATGTCAGTGAAATAGAAGCTCCTTTCGAATTGAAAGATCGCTCGAGAGCTGAAATGACTGAAGATGTTCGTGCCAAATTATCTACTATATCTGGTGCAAATATTGAAATAGGTCAGCCTATTTCTCATCGTATTGATGCTATGCTTTCAGGAACTGAAGCAAACATTGCCGTTAAATTGTTTGGTACCGATTTGAACCATATGTTTATGATAGGTAATCAGATTAAGGATGCGGTGAAGGATATTGAAGGTTTGGTTGACTTAAAAGTGGAACAGCAGATTGAACGTCCCCAGTTGGTTATTGTTCCAAAGCGTGAAATCCTGGCTAAGTATGGTATTCCTTTACCTGAATTTCAGGAATATGTCAATGTGATGTTGGGTGGTGAAGTTGTCAGTCAGGTTTACGATGATGGTAAGAATTTCGATATCGTAGTAAAGACTTCGAATGAAAGCCGTGAGACAATGGATGATATCCGCAATCTGATGATTGATGCACGAGGAACCAAGATTCCATTGAATTATGTTGCTGACGTTCGGTCGGCTGCGGGACCAAATACAATCAATCGTGAGAATGTTCGCAGAAAGATTGTAATCAGTGCCAATGTTCACGAGCGTGATCTGCACGGTGTCATTAATGATATTCAGAAAGCAGTCGATCAGAATATAGAATTGCCTGAAGGTTATCATATCGAATATGGAGGACAGTTTGAAAGTGAACAGGCTGCCAGCCGTACTTTGTTGCTTACTTCTTTGATGTCGTTGCTTGTCATCTTCATGTTGTTATATCATGAGTTCAAGGATGCTCGTGAAAGTGGAGTCATAATGATAAATCTTCCGCTAGCATTGATTGGTGGTGTATTGATTCTGGTGATTACATCAGGAGAAATCAGTATTCCTGCTATTATCGGATTTATTTCGTTGTTTGGTATTGCTACTCGAAATGGTATGTTGCTGATCAGTCATTACAAACAGCTGAGAACTGAAGGATGGGAATTGCAGAAGGCCGTGGTTCAAGGGTCGTTAGACCGATTGAATCCGATATTGATGACTGCATTAAGTTCTGCTTTGGCTTTGATTCCTTTGGCGATCAACGGTGATCTTCCGGGAAATGAAATCCAGAGTCCGATGGCAACCGTTATTTTAGGCGGACTTCTATCATCTACATTCTTGAATGGGTTTATCATTCCGATTATTTACATACTTATGAATATGAAGGAGGAAAAATTATCATGAGTAAAAAACAGCTAATCATTATATCATTGTTTCTATTATCGGTTCCGTTTGGTATTTCTGCACAGGAAGTCTCTCGTCCAGACAGTATGGAAGAATTGCTTCAGTTGATCAGTCAGAATAATAAGGAACTGAAAGCCGGTGCTTCACAGGCGGCAGCTATGAAACTGCAGGCACGTACAGAAAACAATCTGGCTGATCCACAGGTGAATTATTCCCATTTATGGGGAAATAAAGAGGGTATGGGATTTACTGGTGAATTTATAGCCAGTCAGTCGTTTGATTTTCCTACTTTATATGCTCAACGTAACAAGTTGAACAAATCCCGTTTCAAGACTTATGATGCTCAGTATGCAGTTTCTCGCCAGCAGATTCTTTTACAGGCTCGTCAGCTTTGTCTGGATTTGATTTATCTGAATCAGCTTCAGTCTCTTTTAGAAGACAGACTGGCTAATGCTGAGGCATTAAGCCGTTTTTATACAGTTCAGCTGGAAAAGGGAGCTGCCAATATTATTGAAAGTAATAAGATTGATTTGGAATTATTGAATGCTCGTAATCAGGTTCGTCTGAATGAAACTACAAAGCAGGCTAAACTGGAGGAATTGAAAGCGCTGAATGGTGGTATTCCGGTTCTGTTTGCAGATTCAGTTTATCGTTCAACCTGGGATTATCCGGCAGACTTTGAGGATTTCCGCTTGCAGACGATGGATGTTCTGCCGGAAATGCAGGCCTTGAAGAGTGCGCAGGCAGCAGCTATACAACAGATTGCTGTAAGCAAACAGCAGTGGCTGCCGGATTTGACTTTGGGTTATCGAATGAATCCTTCCAGTGGAGGTGATCGCTATCGTGGATTTATAGTCGGTGTATCTATTCCTTTGTTTTCAAACCGAAACAAAGTAAAACAGGCAAAGGCGGAACGTCTGTCTGCCGAGGCAAGAATGCAAAGCTATACGGATTCTGAAACAGCCAAACTGCGTCAGCTATGGATTCAGGCCGGCAAGTTGAAAACCTCTGTCGATGAGTATGCTTCTGTTTTGAAACAGCAGAATAATATTGTTCTGCTGAACAAGGCAATCAAAGCCGGGCAGATTTCAATGATTGAATATTTTGTGAATGTAACGACTTTCTATCAGAGCATGGAAAACTATCTTCAGTTACAGAATGAATACCAGAAGGCTATGTCGCAGCTTTATCGTTTCAATCTGTAAACGGTTGTCTGTCTCGGTTCTGGAATATGAAAATACAAAGTGTAATAAGGTTTGCGTATTAAACGCGGATTTTATTACATTTGTAGAATCATTCAATTAATATACTAAATAACAATCATTATGAGTGAATTGAAGAAAATCGCAGCTATGCCTTGGGAAGATCGTCCCGAAGGTTGTACAGATGTTATGTGGCGCTATTCCAAGAACCCTGTTATCGACCGTTATCATATTCCTTCTTCTAACAGTATTTTTAATAGTGCTGTTGTTCCTTTTGAAGATGGTTTTGCCGGAGTTTTCCGTTGTGATAACAAAGCCGTTCAGATGAATATCTTTGCAGGATTCAGTAAAGATGGAATCAATTGGGATATCAACCATGAACCAATTCAGTTCAAGGCTGGTAATACAGATATGATTGAATCTGAATACAAATACGATCCACGTGTCGCATGGATTGAAGATCGTTACTGGATTACCTGGTGCAATGGTTACCATGGACCTACAATTGGTATTGCATATACTTTCGATTTCAAGGAATTCTTCCAGTGTGAGAATGCCTTCCTTCCTTTCAATCGTAATGGTGTCTTGTTCCCTCAGAAGATTAATGGAAAATATGCCATGTTGAGTCGTCCGAGTGACAATGGACATACGCCGTTTGGCGATATTTATATCAGTTACAGTCCGGATATGAAATATTGGGGAGAACATCGATGTGTGATGAAGGTGACTCCGTTCCCGGAAAGTGCCTGGCAGTGTACAAAGATCGGTGCTGGTTCTGTTCCTTTCTTGACTGACGAAGGCTGGTTGATGTTCTATCATGGTGTGATTACAACTTGCAACGGCTTCCGTTATTCTATGGGTGCTGTTATTCTGGACAAGGAAAATCCGGAAAAGGTATTATATCGTACTCGTGAATATCTTTTGGCTCCGGCTGCTCCTTACGAACTGCGAGGTGATGTTCCGAATGTTGTCTTCCCATGTGCTTCATTGCAGGAAGGAAACAAGGTGGCTGTTTATTATGGTGCTGCTGATACTTGCGTGGGAATGGCCTTTGGTTATATCGATGAATTGATTGAATTTATCAAGACCCACTCAATTATCTGATCAAGTTTGTTTATATAGAATAAAATAAAACGAGTCCGGTATCGCTTTGATATCGGACTCGTTTCGTTTTATGAATTAAAATATTTATCCCTCAATCCCCACTTCTTTCCATACTCCGTTTACCAGCTCGCAAGTCGATTTGAAACCATAAGCCTTTAATAGCTCGAAAGCTTCCTTTCGTCCATCGTTAACCAGATCGGGATAATGACAATCCGAATTGACCAATACCGGAATCTTTCTCTCAAGCAAGGCCGGGAAGAAATTCTTATGCGGATAAGTCTCATGTTTCTTCACCAGATTCTTGGTGTTTATCTCGACCATCAGTCCTTTTTCGGCAATCAGGTCCATATATTCCAGAACCTCTTTAGTGTACCATTCGGCGTCAATCGAGAATCCTTTGCAATGCTGGCCATTCATATAGATTTTGTCCATGTGTCCAACAATATCGATACCTCCGGCTTCGACCATCTCGGCAGACGACTGATAATAATGTCTGATCAACTTACGGATATCTCCTTCATAATGAAGATTCAATGCTTTTTCATAATCTGCAAACGAACCATCCATGCACATCATGTTCTTTTCGAGTAGCGGATAGGCTAGAGGCAGATAATGAACCGAACCTATGCGGTAGTCGAGAGGTAGATTCTGAAAATAATCGATGGAAGGATTGTAGGTCTTGTCTAGAAAATCAATTTCCAGTGATACATATATCTCCAGCTGATCGGCATACTTCCGTTTCAGACGATTGATTTCTGCAAGATATTCTTCCATATTATCTTTCGACATATTCCATGATGTCTCGAATGGAAGAGGTGAGTGTGAAGAAAATCCGTATGCTCTGAACTGATGCTGGATGGCAAATTTTACAAAATCCTCCGGGAAACTCCGTCCGTCGCAAAAGGTACAATGACTATGGTAGTTGCTGAGTTGCATAAATGAAAGTTCCGTTTTATATTTTTCGGTTACAAAGGTAATCATTTCTATCAGAAGGACGAACGAATCGTTGTTAACGGATAATAAATAGATTGTTCTGGAAATCAAAGTCGCCATTTCTCTAATCTTCCAACAATTTCTTCTTTCTATAGGATGTTTTTATCTTTCCACCAACGTGGAACAAGCTTTCCACATAGGTGGTTCACTCTTTCCACCAAGGTGGGCCACTCTTTCCACCAAGGTGGAAAGATAAAGTTGTTCGGATTTACAAAGAACATGATTGTTCTTTTATAAAAGAATGACAGCAAACTTTGAGGAAAAGGACAAGACCCTTTCCATTATTACTCGATAGTTTGTACCTTTGCCATGTTAAACAAAAGATTGTAATGGAACAACATTCACAAAACATTAACAAAGTAACTATTCGTCCGTTGCAGATGGCGGACTATAAACAGCTGGCTCAATCATTTAGACGTGTTTATTCTGATGGCTCAGATGTTTTCTGGACCAAAGAGCAGATTGAAAAATTGTTGGAAATCTTTCCTGAAGGTCAGATTGTAACAGTAGTAGATAACAAGATTGTTGGTTGTGCACTTGCTATCATTGTTGACTATAATTTGGTAAAGAATGACCATACTTATGCCGATGTGACAGGACAGGAAACTTTCTGTACACACAATCCGAAAGGAAATATATTGTATGGAATTGAAGTTTTTATTCATCCGGAATATAGAGGCCTGCGATTGGCTCGCCGTATGTACGATTATCGGAAAGAACTCTGTGAAAGTCTGAATCTGAAAGCAATTATGTTTGGAGGTCGTATACCTCATTATCATTTGTATGCGGATACGATGCGACCAAAAGAATATATTGCCAATGTACGTAAAAAGGAAATATATGATCCTGTGCTGACATTCCAGTTGTCTAATGATTTTCACGTTCGTAAGGTGATGACTAATTATCTCCCTAACGATGAGGAATCAAAACATTATGCAACCTTGTTACAATGGGATAATATCTATTATCAGCCGAAACCGGAAATCATCTCTTCTAAATCTACAGTTCGAGTAGGTTTGGTACAGTGGCAGATGCGTCCATACAAGAGTATGAATGACGTGTTTGAACAAGTTGAATTCTTTGTCGATGCCGTGTCTGATTATAAGAGTGATTTTATTCTTTTCCCTGAATATTTTAATGCTCCATTGATGGCAAAATTCAATGACAAGAGCGAATCGGAAGCAATTCGTGAACTGGCACAGTATACCGAAGAAATGCGTAAGCGCTTTGTGGAACTGGCTATCAGTTATAATATAAATATCATTACAGGAAGTATGCCTCAGATCAGAGAAGACGGATTATATAATGTCGGCTTCTTATGTCGTCGTGATGGAACTTATGAAACATACGAAAAGGTTCATATCACTCCTGATGAGGCTAAGAGTTGGGGACTTTCTGGAGGAAAGATGGTTCAGACATTCGATACTGATCTGGCAAAGATAGGTGTCTTGATTTGTTATGATGTTGAATTCCCTGAATTGTCGCGTATCATGGCTGAACAAGGAATGCAGATTCTTTTCGTCCCTTATTTGACCGATACTCAGAATGCTTATTCACGTGTACGTGTTTGTGCGCAGGCTCGTGCCATCGAAAATGAATGTTTCGTTGTGATTGCAGGAAGTGTTGGAAACTTGCCTCGTGTTCATAATATGGATATTCAGTATGCACAGTCAGGTGTGTTCACTCCTTGTGACTTTGCATTTCCTACTGATGGGAACAGAGCGGAAGCAACTCCGAATACCGAAATGATTCTGGTATCGGATGTGGATCTGGACCTTTTGAATGAATTGCATACTTATGGAAGTGTACGAAATCTGAAAGATCGTCGTCATGATTTGTATGAAGTCCATTTGAAGAAAAAATAAGGGTGATTGCTTATGGCAAAAACAAAGACAGTATATGTTTGTTCGAACTGTGGAGCCGATTCTCCAAAATGGCAAGGACGATGTCCGAACTGCGGTGAATGGAATACTTTTGTGGAAGAAGTGGTGGCAAAGGATACATCTTCTTCTTTTAGGCGTTCTGTTCCGGCAGGATTGTCGGAAAGAGGAAAGGCTCGTCCGGTTCTGTTGCGTGATATCACGGCAGAGAAGGAAGAACGCCTGGATTTACATGACCAGGAACTGAATCGTGTGCTGGGAGGCGGGCTGGTGAAAGGTTCTCTTGTCTTGATTGGCGGGGAGCCTGGAATCGGAAAATCAACCCTGGTGTTACAAACTGTGTTGAAGTTGCATGATCAGAAGGTATTGTATGTATCAGGTGAGGAAAGTTATCGGCAGTTAAAGATGCGTGCCGACCGATTAGGTCCAGATAATGACAATTGTCTGATCTTGTGTGAAACTAATCTGGAACAAATCTTTGTTCAGGCAGAGAATGTGAAACCTGATTTGTTGGTAATCGATTCTATTCAGACTATCTTTACTGAAATCGTGGAGTCTTCTCCGGGAAGTGTTTCACAGGTTCGCGAATGTAGTGCATCTGTTTTGAAGTATGCCAAGGAAACGGGAGTTCCGGTTCTTTTAATCGGACATATCAATAAGGAAGGAAGTATAGCCGGACCAAAGGTTCTGGAACATATAGTTGATACTGTTCTGCAATTTGAAGGTGACCAGCATTATATGTATCGAATACTAAGAAGTATTAAGAACCGATTTGGAAGTACGGCTGAACTGGGTATTTACGAAATGCGTCAGGAAGGTTTACGCGAGGTGAGTAATCCTTCGGAGCTGTTGTTGACTCAGAATCATGAAGGATTGAGTGGCGTATCTATCGCTGCTGCTATTGAAGGTATCCGTCCGTTTCTGATAGAAACTCAGGCATTGGTTAGTTCTGCTGTATATGGTACACCGCAGCGAAGTGCAACCGGATTTGATATTCGACGGATGAATATGCTGCTTGCCGTATTGGAAAAGCGTGCCGGATTCAAGCTGGCACAGAAGGACGTCTTTCTAAATATTGCCGGCGGATTAAAAGTAAATGATCCGGCAATTGATTTATCGGTTATCAGCTCCATCCTGTCATCTAGTCTGGATATTTCGATAGAACCGGAAGTCTGTATGGCCGGTGAAGTCGGTTTGTCAGGAGAGATTCGTCCGGTAAATCGAATCGAACAGCGAATTATGGAAGCTGAGAAGTTGGGCTTTTCACGAATTTTGATCCCGTCTAATAATTTGAAAGGATTTGATTCGTCACGTTGTCATATTGAGATTGTACAGGTACATAAGGTGGAAGAAGCCTTTCGCCAATTGTTTGGCTAATAATTATAGAAAATAAACAAAGAAAATGATAAAGGAAATACAATTACGTATTTTGCCGGAAGAGGCAGCTAATGAACAATCATTAAAGCGAATTGTAGCTCGGGAATCGGCCGTTTCACCGAAAGATATACATGCTGTGCGCATATTGAAACGCTCGATTGATGCTCGCCAGCGTACGATTTTTATGAACTTGAAGGTTCGTGCTTTTATTCATGAAGATCCTGCTGAAGCAGATTTTACATCGATTGCCTATCAGGATGTTTCATCCGGTAAACCTGTCGTGATTGTAGGTGCAGGGCCGGGTGGTTTGTTTGCCGCCTTACGTGCTATCGAATTAGGTTTTCGTCCGATTGTTGTGGAGCGTGGTAAAGACGTACACAACCGAAAGAAAGATATTGCATTGATTAGTCGTGAACATAAGGTGAATTCTGAATCCAATTATAGTTTTGGAGAAGGAGGAGCTGGAGCCTTTTCGGATGGGAAATTATATACTCGAAGTAAAAAAAGAGGATCCGTTGATAAAATATTGAATGTCTTTTGTCAACATGGAGCAAGTCCTTCGATTTTGGCTGATGCACATCCGCATATCGGAACAGACAAATTACCCCGAGTAATCGAGAATATGCGTAAGCAGATTATCTGTTCCGGAGGAGAAGTCCATTTCGAAACCAGAATGGATCGGCTGATTATTCGAAATGATGAAGTGATCGGTATCGAGACAAACAAAGGGCTGTCTTTTATGGGACCTGTTATTTTAGCTACCGGACATTCGGCTCGTGATGTTTATTATTATTTATATGATGAACATATTCCGATTGAAGCGAAAGGTATCGCTGTTGGTGTTCGTTTGGAACATCCTCAGAAATTAATTGATCAGATTCAATATCATCGGAAAGAAGGAAGAGGAGAATATCTTCCGGCAGCGGAGTATAGCTTTGTAACCCAGGTTCAAGGTCGTGGAGTTTATTCATTCTGTATGTGTCCCGGAGGATTTGTCGTTCCTGCAGCAAGCGGCCCTCGTCAGATTGTAGTAAACGGTATGTCGCCGGCTAATCGTGGTTCTCGTTGGTCTAATTCCGGAATGGTGGTTGAAATTCGTCCGGAAGATTATCCGGAACTTATGAAGAACGAAGAAATCAAAGTCCCGGCTGATTCTCCTTTGGCATTGATGGCTTTTCAGGAAAGGCTCGAGGAAATATGTTGGCTGAACGGTAATATGCGACAGACAGCTCCGGCTCAGCGAATGGATGATTTTATCAAGAAACGTGTATCAGTAGATCTTCCAGTTTCTTCATATACTCCAGGTCTGATTTCATCACCGCTTCATTTCTGGATGCCAGAGTTTGTGACTAATCGTTTGCGAGAAGGTTTTCGTCATTTCGGAAAAGTCTCAAAAGGTTTCCTTACAAACGAAGCCCTGATGATTGGTGTGGAGACAAGAACTTCATCTCCTGTACGTATTATAAGAGATAAGGAAAGTCTGCAACATGTTACTATTAGAGGATTATTCCCTTGCGGCGAAGGTGCCGGTTATGCCGGGGGAATTGTTTCGGCAGCTATTGATGGAGAACGTTGCGCAGAAAGTGTAGCAGCGATTTATGGATAAAGTCGTTCGTCATTCCAATAAGATTGGAATATACTAAGTCTATGAAAAAATTTTAGATATGGATGAGAGAATAAGAAAGTCAGTACGAATTGCGCTGAAGTCATTAAGTGCAATCCTGATAGTTTTGTTTGGGTTGATTGCAGTAATTTTCAATTTTGTAATTACTTCTGAAAAGCTGACACCTATGGTGACGCAGATAGCCAATCATACGCTAAAGGCAAAATTGGAAATAGGATGTGTTGAGTTAAATTTCTTTTCATCTTTCCCTGATCTGGAATTGGAATTGAAAGATGGAACATTGGTTTCAAAGGTGCTGAGAGATAGCTTGTGGCAGAATACCGATTCGTTGGTGAGCTTCAAACAGTGTCAGGTAGCTGTTAATCCTTTGGATTATCTGTTCCGTAATAAAATAAATATTAAGCATATCGGATTAGATAGTGCTTCTGTTTATGCTCATGTAAGTAAAGACGGAAGACCTAATTGGGATATTGCCTTGTCTGAATCTTCGGCGGAATCTGATACTACTCATGCCGATTTGAATATAAGTGAAATTGCTGTAGATCGAATCCTTTTGACTCATTCGAATATTATATTCGATGATCGGAATACACGTATCTATGCCCGCGTGGATGATGTTGATCTGGATCTGTTCGCTTCTCTTAGAAAAGATATTTCAACTCTTGAATTGTCCTTTCAAAACAAAAACATTCTGTTCAGGCAGAATGGTGAATATCTGGTGAATCATGTGAGTACCAATCTGAATACAGAGATGAATGTGGATTGGGCAAAAGGTCTGCTTACACTAGAACACACCCAACTTGATGTTAATGGAATAAAACTGGATGTGGAAGGTTCTGTCAGAAGAGATTTGGTCAATAAGGCTGCCGATGTCGATTTGAGATATCGGCTGCATACTCCTTCGTTGGAAACTGTTCTGAGAATGATTCCGGAAAGTATCGTCCAAAAAGGTTCTGTTGATGCGAAGGGGGAAGTCCTTTTGGAAGGAAGTCTGAAAGGTTTGTATGGAGCAAAACACATGCCGAAGGTTTCATTAATGGCTAAAATCAAGAATGCTTCAGCACATTATAAAGACATGCCTTACGGTATTGATGATATGGAGCTGGATTTAAATTCTTATATAGATTTCATGCGGGATACGACTTCTTTTGCAGACTTGAGGATATTCCGTTTTGAAGGTGTCCATACGCATATTCTGGCTGAAGCAAAAATCGAAGATTTGTTAGGTGATCCTTATATTAAGGTCAAAAGCAAGTCGAATATTGATTTGACTTCACTGGCTCAGACTTTTCCTCTTCAAAAAGGTGTAACAATCCAGGGAGGTGTTGATGCTGATGTCGATTTGCAGTGTCGATTGTCTACTTTAAAGAAACAAGACATTGGGCGTGTTCGTCTGAATGGTAAGGTAGATATGAAAAATATGGCCGTGATAGATTCTATTCATCATTTCAAATTTACGGGAAATGCCACATTGGACTTTAAAGGAAAAGAGAAACTGGAAGCTTTGTTGAATGTCAATGAAATCAATTTGCTTTCGGATGATTTTACTTCTTCAATAAAGAATATGAAGGCTACTGTCAATTCAACAAATCCAAAGGATACAACACGTATTGTTGATGTGCAATGTCAGGTGGAATTTAATGAGTTGAAAGGTTATTATAAGGATTCAATAGCCGTTTATGGAAGAAAGACAAAAGCCAAAGCCTTTCTGAAGCCAAGCAAGGATAATAAATTGCTTCCAGCTGTGAAATTCTCTATGAATATGGATACATTGTTTTTTGCAATGAGCCGGATCAGAATGGGAATGGATAAAGGAGGATTCAGTATGGAAGCTGTTAAATCTGCAGATTCGACCTGGATACCGAATGGAATCATTGGATTTAATCATCTGATGGTAGGAGTGAAGTCTATGAAATTGCCGGCTCATATTCGTAAATCGGTTATAACAGTAAACGATCGACAGATTAAACTGAAGAATACCAGAATGACTATAGGTGCTTCTGATCTGGAAGCAACTGGAGCAATATATGATTTATATCATTCATTAAAGAATAATGGGGTCATTAAGGCAAAATTAGATTTGACATCTCAAAATTTGGATTGTAATCAAATTATAAATTCATTGAATTCCTTTGAAGATGATTCTGTCTTATTAATCAATGAAAAGATTGAAATAGCGGAAGATACATTGATAAGCAGTGAGGCTCCTATGGAATTATTTGTCATACCAGAAAATGTGGATTTCGAATTACAGACAGATTTGAAGAAGGTTTCGTATGGAAACATGTTGTTTGAGGATGTTCATGGAGAAGTGAATGTACGTAATCAGGCTGTCTTCTTAAAAGATTTACATATGCGTGGACTAGAGGCCGGCATTAATGCGACTTTAGTTTATCAGGCAAAGAATAAATCGAAGGGATTTACCGGATTCAAATTTAATTTGGATAGAATTAATATCGGGAAGCTGGTTACATTCATCCCGGCATTGGATACAATTGTCCCTATGTTACGCTCATTTAAAGGAATTGTTGATTTTGAAGCAGCAGCAGCGGCTAATCTGGATTCATTATTAAATATTCAGATTCCGACATTGAAAGCGGCTGTTAATATAAAAGGGGATAGCTTGGTGTTAATGGATGGAGAAACATTTGCAGAAATCTCGAAGATGATGATGTTTAAAAACAAAAAACGGAATATGATTGACAGCATTTATGTGAATATGACAGTTCAGGAAGGGAATGTTACAATTTATCCTTTTGTTGTCCAGATTGATCGATATAAGGCTGCAGTCGGTGGTACGCAGGGATTGGATATGAATTTTAATTATCATATTTCGGTTTTGAAATCTCCTGTTCCTTTTAAATTGGGAGTAAATATTTCTGGTAATCTGGATAAGATGAAGTTTAGAATTGGAAAGGCTAAATATAAAGATATGGTGACTCCGGTTGCTATTCGAAAAGTGGATAGTACACGAGTGAATTTAGGACAAAATATTGTCAATGATTTTGAAGGAATAATACGTCAGGTAAAGAAATAATCTGTTTATTCCATATTGGTTTTAAAGCATTGGATATAATTATATCTGATGCTTTTTTTGTGAAAGAAATTCCTGGTTGACGAAAATAACCATAAATATCTTCATCTATTCTTTTATACGGTTTCTTGTTATTGTTTGTATTTTTTATAAATGTTATTAAAAATGTAGTATATTATACTTACTGATTGAAAAAATATATATTTACTTGATATTTGTTGTTTTACTATACTTGATGATAAATGTATAACTGAAATACTTTTTGATTATAAATATTCATTTATTTACTGAAAACACGAATTTAATTACTATCTTTTATTCAAAAAATCTTTTTGGTTATAGTTTTTTATTATATTTGCGAAAGCACAAATGAAATGCTTAAGTCTTTTTAAGCTCTACCTATAAAAACATTGAAACGTATGAAGCATTTGTTACCAATTTTAGGAGCAATTACTTTACTGAGCCAGCCTATGGCCGCTCAAGAAAAAGTAATTACAGGAGTGGTCGTTTCATCTGAAGATGGACTTCCTATGCCAGGAGTGACTATAGTCGATAAACAGACGAATAATGGAGTGCTGACAGATATGGATGGTAAATTTAGCATCGAAGTTTCGCCCAAAACCAAGAATTTAAGCGTCTCGTATCTGGGGTATAAAGCGGTTAATACACATATTAGCGGCAATTCAATGACTATTACTATGGAGCCTGATCTGATTGCTTTGGACGAAGTGATGGTTGTGGCTTATGGTACAGGAAAGAAATCTTCATTTACCGGATCTGCAACAGTTGTAAAGAGTGATGCCTTGGAAAAAATAAAGGCATCCAATGTTACCCAGGCTTTACAAGGTCAGAGTAGTGGTGTTCAGATTATCAACAATACAGGTGAACCGGGAGCTGATGCAGCAGTAATGATTCGCGGTATCGGTTCTATGAATGCTTCCAGTTCTCCTTTATATGTAGTTGATGGTACAGCTTATGACGGATATTTGAACTCTATAAATCCAGCCGACATTGAGTCAATGACCGTATTGAAAGATGCTTCTGCAACATCGTTGTATGGATCACGTGCTGCAAATGGTGTTATTATGATTACTACTAAAAAAGGAACAAGTGATAAAGGACAGATTAATTTCCGTTCATCATGGGGCTGGTCTAGTTTGGCTGTTGATTTGCCGAGAGTAATTAATCCGGATGAATTCTCCATGTTGTCATGGCAGGCGTTATATAACGGATATCTGGATGCTGGTTATGAACAGGCTGATGCTGCGAATTATGCTTCTACTTATCTTACAGGTCAGTTTGGATGTAATCCGTACACGGTAGAACAGCCGGTTGGTTTGGATGGAAAAATGAATCCGGATGCCAAGTTATTGTATTCAGGTGATTGGAATGATGTTTTGATGAAGTCGCGTTTACGTCAGGAATACAATGTCGATTTTAGTGGCAAGTCAAAGAAAGCTGATTATTATCTTTCTGCAGGTTACTTGAATGACAAAGGTGTTTTCACTGTATCCGAATTTGAACGATTTTCTTCCCGTGCTAATTTGAATTACGAAGTAAACAAATGGATTAAAGTCGGAACAAATATTAATTTTTCGCATAGTAAAAGAGCCGGGTCTTCCAATAGTCAGGTCGTTTGGATATTGAGATCTATGCCTTCTATTTATCCGATTTATGAATGGGATGCAGAAAAGAATGCGTATAAATTGGATGATAATGGGAATAAGATTTTCGATTATGGTAATTATCGAAAAGGCTGGAGTGGCTCTAATTTGGTGGCGGATAATATTTATAATGAGTATCCGACGACTGGTGAGAATGCTTCATCAAGAACTTATTTTGAAATAAAGTTCCTTCCTCAGTTGAAATGGCGTACAAATTTCAGTTTCGATTATGTTCAGACTAATTATGACGGATATACCAATAGTGAATATGGTTTTGCAGCAGGTTATGGCGGTGAAGTTTTCAAGAGCAGTTCAAAGAGTATGTCATGGACATTGAATAACTTGTTGACATATGAGCAGTCATTTGGTGATCACTCAATAAATGTATTGTTAGGTCAGGAGGCTTTTTCTACACAATATAAATATTTATCTGCATCAAAACGAGGTCTTCCATTTTTTGGAATTACTGAAATTGGAGCCGCTTCAGAGATGAACAGTATGGATTCGTACGAAGATAATTATCATTTGTTAAGCTGGTTGAGTCGTGCAGAGTATGATTATAAGGATAAATATTATGTTTCAGCAAGTTTCAGAACAGATGGTTCTTCTCGTTTCCATCCGGATAACAGATGGGGTAAATTCTGGTCGTTAGGTGCATCCTGGCGTGTCTCAAATGAAGACTTTATGAAGTCAACCAGTACTTGGCTGGATAATTTGAAGTTAAAAGCTAGTTATGGTGCTGTTGGTAATGATAATCTAGGTACATATTATGCTTACCAAGGTTTGTATTCTACAGGTATGAACAACTATAATGATGCTGGAATTATGATCAGCCGTTTGCCTAACAAGAGTTTGAAATGGGAAACCAACTTGCAATTGAATATAGGTGTTGATTTTGCAATGTTCAACAAATTAAGCGGTGGTATCGAATGGTTTAATAGAAAATCAAAAGACTTGTTGTTCTATATGCCGATGGCCCCATCCACTGGCTTTGGAGGTATAGATCGTAATATCGGTGATGTAAAGAATACTGGTGTTGAATTTTCTTTAAATTATGCAGCAATCAATAATGATAATTTTAAATGGACCATCGATTTGAACGGTACTTCTTACAAAAACAAAATTACTAAATTGCCACAAAAGGAAATCAATGCCGGTGTTTTCAAATGGCGTGAAGGTGAATCCAGATTTAATTTCTGGGGCGTTGAATATGCCGGTGTGAATCCGGAAACCGGTAATGACATGTATTGGAAAAATGTATACGAAACCGATGATAAAGGAAATAAGATTTTAAAGGAAAGAGTGAAAACCGAAGATTATAATGAAGTCTCAAGCGATAGCCAGAAGAAGTATTTGGGAGATGCAATACCTAAATTGTTTGGAGGTATCACCAATAATTTCTTCTATAAAGGTGTTGACTTGTCATTCATGATTTATTATAGTTTGGGCGGAAAGTTGTACGATAGTGATTATGCGCAGATGATGTCTTATCGTGTTGGGTATAGTATGCATCCGGATATGCTGGAATCATGGACACCCGAAAACAAGAATGCAGAATTTCCTCGTATATCGACAGCTTATTCCAATTATATGAATGCATATACATCTAAATTCGTTTACAATAATACATTTGCTCGTTTAAGAAATGTAACATTGGGTTATACTTTGCCTAAGCATTGGACACAGAAGTTCTTGGTTAATTCTCTTCGTCTTTATGTTCAGGGTGATAATCTGATTACTGTGGGAAGTGCTGTAGGTAGAGGTACGGATCCGGAACAAAGTATTAGTGGTGTTACTGCCAATCGATTCCCTATGACTAAATCTGTATCTTTCGGATTGCAACTGAATCTATAATATTTATTTATGTTTAATTAAAATAAAGAATATAATGAAAGCGATCAAATATATATCAGTAATCTGTGCAATGTCAGGTTTGTTAGCTGGGGGATTGGTATCATGTAGTGATTTTTTGGAAACAAATCCTTCTACATCTGTTTCGGATGCCCAGGTTTTTAAAACCTTATCCGGAGCTCAATCTGCTTTGAATGGCTGCTATTTCCAGATGAGGGCCTATAATAGTGGCGGAGCAAACCGTTCTGATGACTGGGGTATTCCTTCCATACAGATGATTTCCGATTTGTGTGGTGAAGATATTATCAATAATGGTAATGGCTGGTATTTGTATAATTATAATTACTGGGGTGAAACTCGAGGTGATATTTTCCGTTCCAGTCAGTTATGGACATTCCATTATCGTTTGATTAATAATTTGAATTCTGTCATTACTTATGTTGATGAATGCGAGGGAGATGCCAAACAAAAAGGTTATATTAAAGGACAGGCTCTGGCTATACGCGGCTGGGCATATTTTGGATTGGCTCGTCTGTTTCAGCAGACTTATCGAATCGCCAAAGATATGCCGGGAGTTCCTATTTATACTGAACCAACAACTGAAGCAACAAAGGGTAAGCCTCGTGGTACCTTGGAAGAGACTTATCAGCAGATATTATCAGATTTAACGGCTGCTGAACCTTTGTTGGAAGGTTTCACTCGTAGTAGTAGCTTGCCGAATGTTTTCAATCAGTCGATTGTTGATGGTATCTTATCTGAAGTCTATCTGACGATGGGAGATTGGAAAAAAGCTGAAGAGTATTCACGTAAAGTGCTGGCTGTTTATCCTTTAACAACTAACGATGATTATACTTCAGGATTTAATGATCATACAATAGATTCATGGATTTGGGGTATCAAGCAGACTGAAGAACAGAACATGGGTGATTATTCTCCGTTTGCCATGTGGTTTAATAACACTCGTGCATGCTGGACTTTTGCCGGATTTATTCTTGCTGACGATTTTGTGAACTTGTTCGATGAGTCTGATATTCGATTCAAACAAATGCAGCAATGGGAAGATAATTCTGGACGTAAATTCTGGATTTCCATGAAATTCCGTGATAATGAAGATTGTAGAGGATCAATGGTTGTGATGCGAACAGAAGAAATGTTACTGAATGCTGCAGAAGCCTGCGTCAGACAAAATAAAGATAATGAAGCGAAAGAATTGTTATGGCAGTTGCAGGAAATGCGTGAAGCTAAAAAGACGGAAGCTTCTGGTCAGGACTTGTTGAATGCAATCTGGTTGGAACGTCGTAAGGAGTTATATGGTGAAGGTTTCGCTACTTATGATTTGGTCCGTACAGAACAGCCTTTAGTTAGGGGCGGAAATCATATCGCTTATGGTGGAAGTTTCCAATTCCCGGCACATTCCTGGAGATTCATTTATCAGATTCCTTCCGAAGAATTGAAGAATAATGAATCAATGAGTGATGAAATCTGGCCGGCAGGTGATCAGAATCCTTTCGACGGGGTTTTTAAATAAAATATATGAACGATTATTTTTTGGAATGCGGTGGATAAGTTAATAAGCAAAACCAATTCATAAACATAGTTTGTATATACTAGAAGGTCGGCTAGATGTTGAATCTCGCCGGCCTGATTTATTTTATTGCATATCCGGCTGGATGGTCGATTGTTTTGTCTTTGAACGAAACCTAAGGAAGAATAATAATCCTGCAGTTGTCAATCCGAAAGGAAATGAAAGCCATATTCCTACCAATCCTAAATCAAGGATGAATCCGAATACATATCCCAATGGAAGAGATATTACGAAATATGCAAGAAAAGCAAAATACATCACCGGTTTTACATCCGAAATTCCACGAAGGGCATTGGAATAATTGCATTGCAGTCCATCGCCGAATTGATATAAAATAAATGGAATGATTAATTGAAGAACGGTCTTTTGCACTTCCTGATCGTCGGTGAACCATCCACTGATCTGTCCGTTAAACAGAAATATAAGACTGGATGCAAAAATGGCTAATAATGTTATCAGATGAAATCCGGCTTCAGCAACATGTTTGACGGCTTTAGTATCGTGTTGCCCTTGAAAATAACTGATACGAATTGCTACAGCGGCAGCCATACCATAATACATCATGAAACCTAATTGACCGATAGTCAGCATTACCTGATGTGCTGCGAGCGCTATCGTTCCAAGCCAGCCTACCATGATGGCACATAGGCTGAATGAAGCTGTTTCCATACCCATTTGCAAGGCAACAGGCCAACCTAATTTATTAAGTTTCATGAAATCGGCTTTATTGAATCCACTTTGGACAAAGCCTTCGCGATATGCCTGATAACGATGTGATTTAAAGAAAATTCCGATGAATATAAGCACCATTAAAATTCTGGAAATCAATGTGGCTATACCGGCTCCAAGCAGACCCAGTTCTGGGAATCCAAGCTTTCCATAAATCAATATCCAGTTTCCAAGGATATTGATAACATTGCCGCATAACAATATCCACATAGATGTACTTGTATCAGTAATTCCATCAGCAAATTGTTTGAATCCGTTGAATATTAAAACGAAAAACAACGAAACTAACAGAACGAGATAATAAGGACGCATCAGTGGAAGAAGAATTTCTGGTTGTCCCAGGCGGTGAATATTCAAAAAAACTATTCCCATGATTATGACAACTAATAGCGCCAACACCATATTGGCAATCAATCCGTTCCTCAGACTTTGACCGATTTTTTGATATTTCTTTTGTCCGAACAGTCCCCCTACAATGGGAGTTAGTCCATAAGAAAATCCTGTAGAAAAGATAATGGCCAGATTTAATAAATTGTTAACGAAACTTGCAGCAGCCAGATCGTTTGTACCATGTTGTCCTACCATCATAGTATCAGCAAAAGCAAGAATAATCATACCTAATTGTCCTACTATAATGGGTGTACCTAATTTCAAAAGAGTTGAATAATGAGTTTTATATTTGTCGAATAACTTGATCATTTGTTTATATTTCTATTCTAAAAATCGGACAAAAATAGGGATTCTGTTCGGATTGGCAAAAAGTGATGCTGACAGATAATAAAATCCTGACTTATATAGAATTAATAATGTTGAGATTCGCTGATTAAAATGTCAAAGCTTTTCTTAAAAACGTCAAAACTTTTTGGGAAAAAGTCCCGCCTTTTTCAGAAAAGGAGAGGTGTGTCGGAAATAGAAGAAAAGAATTTTAAAATAGAAAAAGAAATGATGAAATTTTTATTATATTTACAGAAAAGAGATAAAATATAAACCGCTAAAATATTGACTTATGGAAAAATATCTGATGACATATAATTGTTCTTCTCGTAGAATAGCTAAATCAAGACTTGTGGTTGAAATATTGGTTCTGGCTGCTTGCGCTGATTTCCTTTTGATAAATTGGGATTCGTTTGAACAGGCAAAAAATATCATGATGGCTGTCTTGGCCTTTTTATTGATCTATTATGTCGAAAAGGAAACGGTTCGTTTGGTTAAGCCTAAAGATGAAATTCATAGTATCATATTGGGAGGAATCAAACAGAAACTTTTCCGGACAAATAAATTCCTTTTCATCTTATATACAGGAATGATTCCTATGTTGATAGGTCTGGCATTATGTGTTGCGTTTTATTCAATAACACATGCCGTATTTCTTTGGGAAAAGGAGTTCTGGATCATGATTGATGGATTAAAATTAGTGATATTTTGTGCACTTTTATTTGTTGCAGGAGGAGTTCAAAGTTTTTCTAATTATAAAAATTATCAACATTCATTATCTGAAAATCTTCGTCAGTAAAAGTGTCAAGTGATAATCTCTCTGAAATTAAGATGCTTTGAGAATATTCATTTTATTACTAAACTAAAGAATTATAGAACTTTTATTAGATATTTTATCGTTTGTAATAATAATTTGTTATTTTTGTGCTCCGACATCAAAAATAGTATAAACGATGAATGTAGCGATCATAAAATATAATGCAGGAAATATCTGTTCGGTAGATTATGCGCTTAAACGCTTAGGCATTACACCTATGATCACAGCCGATAAGGAGTTGATCAAGAAAGCTGATAAAGTGATTTTCCCGGGTGTGGGAGAGGCTTTTACCACAATGGAGTATTTGAAAGAACATCAGATGACAGATTTGATTCGAAACTTGAAACAGCCCGTTTTAGGTATTTGTCTGGGAATGCAGCTGATGTGTCGACATTCGGAAGAAGGTGATGCTGATTGTCTTAATATTTTTGATGTGGATGTGAAAAAGTTTGTATCACAAAGGCATGAAGATAAAGTTCCACATATGGGCTGGAATACTATCTCCGATTTAAAAGGAGATTTGTTCGGAAAAGATTTGGAAAACCAGTTCGTTTATTTTGTACATAGCTTTTATGTTCCCATAAACGAATATACTGCTGCAACAACAGATTATATTTTACCTTTCAGTGCCTCTCTTCATAAAGATAATTTTTATGCTACTCAGTTCCATCCGGAAAAGAGTGGTTCAATAGGTGAAAAGATTTTAAAGAACTTCCTTAATTTGTAAAAATATGATAGAACTGGTCCCTGCTATTGATATGATTGATGGCAAATGTGTCAGACTGACACAAGGAGATTATCAGACTCGAAAGGTCTATAACGAAGATCCATTGGAAGTGGCTTTGGAATTTGCTGATCATGGAATAGATCGTCTTCATATGGTCGATTTGGATGGAGCCAAAGCCGGTCATATTGTGAATTATAAAGTATTGGAAAAGGTGGCGACACGAACAAATCTGACAATTGATTTTGGAGGAGGATTGAAATGTGATGAGGATTTGCATATCGCATTCGATTGTGGTGCACAGATGGTTACGGGAGGAAGTATTGCTGTAAAGAATCCTGAATGCTTCTTGTCGTGGCTGGAAAAATATGGAAGTGATCGGATTATTTTGGGAGCTGATGCGAAAGATCGTAAGATAGCTGTGAATGGTTGGGAAGAAGGAACAACTTTAGATTTGATTCCTTTTATCAGCGATTTCCAGCAAAAGGGGGTCCGGAAAGTAATCTGTACGGATATAGGACGTGATGGAATGCTGAAAGGTCCGTCGATAGAACTTTATCAGAATATATTGGACGAAGTGAAAGAGATATATCTGATAGCAAGCGGCGGTGTCAGTTCCATAGATGATATAGAAAAGTTAGATGAGGCTGGAATACCTTCTGTGATATTTGGTAAAGCTATTTATGAAGGGCGAATCCAGTTGAAAGAGTTGGAACAATTTAGTAAATAATATCAATTATGTTAGCCAAAAGAATTATTCCTTGTTTGGATGTCAAAGAAGGAAAGACCGTGAAAGGAATCAATTTTGTGAATTTCAGAGATGCCGGTGACCCGGTGGAATTGGGAGCTGCATATAGTCGTGCAGGTGCTGACGAATTGGTTTATTTAGATATCACAGCCTCGCATGAGGGACGAAAGACTTTTACAGAGTTGGTGAAAAAAGTTGCTGCAAATATCAGTATTCCGTTTACTGTTGGTGGTGGAATCAACGAGTTGCAGGATGTTGACAGATTATTGGGTGCAGGTGCTGATAAAGTTTCTATCAATTCAGCGGCACTACGTAATCCGAAACTGATACAAGATATAGCCGGTCATTTCGGCAGTCAGGTTTGTGTGGTTGCAATTGACGCAAACTTCGAAAATAATGAATGGATCTGCTATTTGAATGGCGGACGTATTCCAACGGATAAGAAATTATTCGACTGGGCTCGCCAGGCGGAAGAATTGGGTGCCGGCGAAATCTTATTCACCAGTATGACTCATGATGGGGTGAAAGAAGGGTATCCGAACGAAGCTTTGGCTTGTTTGGCAGATCATTTGCATATACCGGTTATAGCATCAGGCGGAGCCGGCAAGAAGGAACATTTTAAAGATGCTTTCACTTCAGGAAAAGCTGATGCTGCATTAGCAGCCAGTGTTTTTCATTTCGGAGAAATCAAAATTGACGAATTGAAGTTATATTTGCGTAATGAAGGAATTAATGTAAGAATGTAATACAGAATATAAAGATATGGAACTAGATTTTGAAAAGATGGGCGGGTTGATTCCTGCTGTTATTCAGGACGAAGATACAAACAAAGTCTTGATGTTGGGATTTATGAATGAAGAAGCTTATCAGGAAACATTAGAAACAAAGAAAGTTGTTTTCTTTAGCCGCACAAAAAATCGTTTATGGATGAAGGGTGAAACAAGTGGCAATTTTTTACATGTCGTTTCTATCATCCCGGATTGTGACAACGATACTCTTTTGATTCGTGTTCATCCGGATGGCCCGGTTTGTCATACAGGTTCCGGAACTTGTTTTGGTGAAAAGAATGAAGAAGATATCATGTTCTTGAAATATCTTCAGAACTTCATCGAGCTTCGTCGTTTAGAGATGCCTGAAGGTTCATATACAACATCTTTATTTCAGAAAGGCATCAATCGCATGGCTCAGAAGGTAGGAGAGGAAGCTGTTGAAACAGTTATTGAAGCGACAAACGGTACTGAAGAACGTTTGGTTTATGAAGCAGCTGATTTGATTTATCATTTGATTGTTATGCTTACAAGTAAAGGTTTGCGTATTGAAGATCTTGCAAGAGAATTAAAGAAACGTCATAAAGAATAATATGGAAGACTCTGTTCTGCTTAAGCTGGAAAACATAGATGTTTGTCGCAATGAAAATCTTATTTTGCGTAATTCTTCTTTTGAATTGCGACAGGGAGAATTTGTATATGTGATAGGTAAAGTCGGATCTGGAAAAAGCAGTCTGTTGAAGTCTTTATATTGTGAAATTCCACTTAGTGGAGGAGAAGCACGTCTGTTGAATTATAATTTGAGGAAAATAAAGACTAAAGATATTCCTTACTTGCGTCGTAAATTGGGAATTGTTTTTCAGGATTTCCAATTACTGACGGATCGTTCAGTTTATGCAAATTTGGAGTTCGTTTTGCGGGCAACTGGCTGGAGCAAGAAGAAGGATATCAACAGACGAATAGAAGAAGTGCTTCAGCAGGTGGGTATGCAGACAAAAGGTTATAAGATGCCTCATGAATTATCAGGGGGGGAACAGCAGCGAATAGTTATTGCAAGGGCCTTGTTGAATACTCCTGAAATAATTCTGGCTGACGAACCTACGGGTAATTTAGATCCGGAAACAAGTGGTCAGATTGTTCAGTTGCTGCATGAAATATGTAAGAAGGGTACAGCTGTAATTATGACCACTCATAATTACAATTTGGTTAAGAATTATCTTGCTCGCGTTGTAAAATGCGAGAATATGAGCATATGTGATGTTGGATAAATAAATTATTTATAATTTTGTAGCCAAAGACTTGTGTTTGTTAAATGCAAATAAAAAAATTTAGGTAGAAGAAATGAAAGTATTAAAATTTGGCGGTACTTCTGTGGGATCAGCACAGAGAATGAAACAGGTTGCCAAGCTGATAGTTGGCGGTAATAACATTGTTGTATTGTCTGCCATGTCTGGAACAACTAATTCATTGGTTGAAATTTCAGATTATTTATATAAAAAGAATCCGGATGGAGCCAAAGAAGTTATCAATGGTTTGGCTCGAAAATATGACAAGCATATTGATGAATTATATTCAACTGAAGAGTATAAGGAAAAAGCTCGTGAATTAGTTTCTTATCATTTTGATTACATTCGTTCTTTCACCAAGGATTTGTTTACTTTATTTGAAGAAAAAGAAGTTCTTGCACAAGGAGAATTAATGTCAACAGGTATGATGAATCTGTATCTGAAGGAACAAGGTGTTAATTCAGTTTTACTGCCGGCTCTTGATTTCATGCGTACAGATAAGAATTCAGAACCTGATCCTGTTTATTTGAAAGAAAAATTGTCACAGTTGCTGGCTGAAAACGCAGATGCTGATTTGTTTATTACTCAGGGATATATCTGTCGTAATGCTTATGGCGAGATTGATAATTTACAGCGAGGCGGCAGCGATTACAGTGCTTCTTTAATCGGTGCGGCTATCAAAGCTGAAGAAATTCAGATCTGGACAGATATTGATGGTATGCACAATAATGATCCTCGTATTGTTAAAGGAACATCTCCTGTGCGTCATTTGCATTTTGAAGAAGCTGCCGAGTTGGCTTATTTTGGTGCAAAGATTCTTCATCCAACTTGTATTCTTCCTGCAAAATTGAATAATATTCCTGTCCGTTTGTTGAATACGATGCAGCCGGAAGCTCCTGGTACATTGATTTCGAACGAAACAGAAAAAGGTAAGATCAAAGCTGTTGCAGCAAAAGATAATATTATTTCTATCAAAGTTAAGAGTGGTAGAATGCTGCTTGCAACCGGTTTCTTGCGTAAAGTTTTTGAAACATTCGAAAGTTATCAGACTCCAATAGATATGGTGACAACCTCGGAAGTAGGTGTTTCTGTGACAATTGATAACCCTAAACATCTGGAAGAAATTGTAAACGATTTGAAGAAATATGGTACAGTTTCAGTCGATGAGGATATGGTTATTGTCTGTGTTGTTGGTGATCTGGAATGGGAAAATGTAGGTTTCGAAGCTAGTATTGTTCATGCAATGAAAGAAGTTCCTGTTCGTATGATTTCTTATGGTGGAAGCAATTATAATGTTTCATTATTAATTAAATCATCAGACAAGCAGCGTGCTTTGCAGGCTTTGAGTGATCATTTATTTAACAACAAGTAATTAGATTGAAATAAATAAGGTTGTGCCAGGACAGATATATTGTCTTGGCTCAACTTTTTTAATATATATTCTGTTATAAAAAATTTTATGCTGAAAGGTAAATTTCCAATAGATAAATTTAAAGGTTTAAGAACTCCGTTTTATTATTACAATGTAGAATTGTTGAAGGAAACATTGGATGTTATTAAATCCGAGACAGGAAAATATGGTTATAATGTTCATTATGCCATTAAAGCAAATGCTAATCCGCGTATCCTGCAAATAATTGCTGAAGCAGGATTAGGCGCTGATTGCGTTAGTGGAGGTGAAATTCGTGCCGCATTAGCTGCAGGATTTCCTGCCAACAAAGTGGTTTATGCAGGTGTTGGAAAAGCTGATTGGGAAATTGAGTTGGGTTTAGATGAAGATATCTTTTGTTTTAATGTAGAATCTTTGGCTGAACTTCGAATAATAAATGAATTGGCTGCAGCCAAGCATAAAATTGCAGATATAGCTTTGCGTATCAATCCCGAAGTGGATGCTCATACACATGCAAAGATTACAACAGGAATGAAAGAAAATAAATTTGGAATTAATCTGAGTTTACTGAATTCAGTGTTGGATGAAATGCAGACGATGAAGCATGTTCATTTAATAGGAATTCATACTCATATCGGATCTCAGATTACAGATATGTCTGCATTCCGTAATCTGGTTATTCGTGTGAATGAAATTCAAGAAGAACTGGATAAACGTGGTATTCAGGTTGAGAATTTGAATTTCGGTGGAGGTTTAGGTATCGATTATTATCATCCTAATCATTTGGCTATTCCTGCTTTTGATAATTATTTTGCTGTGTTTAATAAATTGCTGGATTTACGTCCGGGTCAAAAGGTGCATTTCGAACCGGGACGTTCAGTTGTTGCTCAATGTGGTACATTGATTTCACGTGTATTATATGTGAAGGAAGGTGAAGTTCGAAAATTTGCTATTTTGGATGCAGGTTTTACTGAATTAATTCGTCCGGCAATGTATGATGCGTATCATCGTATTGAAAATATCTCGTCTGATGGTGAAGTCGATATCTACGATGTTGTAGGTCCTATTTGTGAATCATCGGATGTGTTTGGAAAAGATGTAGAATTGAATGAAGTACATCGGGGAGATTTCATAGCATTACGTTCGGCAGGAGCTTATGGTGAGATTATGGCTTCACATTATAATTGTCGTGAACTTCCGATAGCTTATTATTCAGATCAGTTATAAAAATGAATTTGCTACAATTCAGTCATCTTGAATTAGTTCTGGTAGGAATTACTGCAGTCCTGTTTCTGATAGTCTTGTTTTATTGTATCATTCTGTATAGTCGTCCTTGGAGAAAAAGAGGTCAACAGAATTTGTCAGTAGAACAGGATGGTCATTCGTATCCTCCTGTTTCTGTAGTTGTTTATTCACAGGATGATGCCATGTATCTGAAACAACATCTACCAGCTTTATTAAATCAGAACTATCCGAAATTTGAGGTGATAGTAGTAAATGATGGAGTTTCGGAAGCATGTACTAATGAATTGAGCCTTTTTAAAAGAGATTATCCTTTCTTATATTTTACTTTTATACCGAAAGAAGCTCGTTATATCAGTAAAAAGAAGTTAGCTCTGACTTTAGGTATAAAAGCCGCTAAATATCCGATTGTCTTATTTACAGAAACAAGTTGCGAACCTTTATCAGCTGAATGGATTCGTTCAATGGTCTCAGCATATAAGGATGAGAAAGAAGTGGTCCTTGGTTTTGCTGCTTATCCATATTCAAAAGGTGCTGTAAATAAGTTGATCGCTTATGATAATTTGAAATATGGTTTGCAGTATTTGTCTGCTGCTATGTTCGGTTGTCCTTATTCTGGTTCCGGAAAGAATATGTCGTATACAAGACAATTGTTTTTCAGTAACAAGGGTTTTTATAATCAGTTGTTCCTGAAAATGGGAGAGGATACTCAGTTTGTAAATGAAGTTGCTACGGCTAGGAATACATCAGTGCGTTTTTCGGAAGAAAGTCTCGTTTTACAAAGTGAGTGTTTCCGATTAAAAAAATGGACACAGGAGAGAATCGGAATAATAACGACTAGAAGTTATTCCAAGAATCGTTTCTATCGATTATTTTTAATAGAGAATTTCTTTTTCTGGGCATTTTTGTTCTCTATATTACTTTCAATCGCTATTGGGTTGGTGGGAAATTATCTGATCTCTTTATTAGCTGTCTTTTTATTTATTGTGTATTATTCAGTGAAAGGATATTTTTTTGTCCAATCTTCAAAGATGTTAAAGCAAAAAATATCAATATTAGCTTTTCTTCCATTAGACTTGATGAGTAATATATATTGTCTTTATATAGACGTAATTAGCTTGTTCAGAAAGAAACAAAATTATGTCTTTTTGATAGATAAATAAAAAAAATAATCAAAAAAACTTCCAAAAAGTTTGCAGAATAAGAAAAAGTATCTATCTTTGCAAGCGTAATCAAAAAACGAAATGATTACAGATAATTAATGTTGGTGCCATAGCTCAGTTGGTAGAGCAAAGGACTGAAAATCCTTGTGTCC